>JAPKAI010000003.1 GCA_028825335.1 Gammaproteobacteria bacterium
GCTCTTGTCGACCATCGTATTCATGTGGTCTGAAACGCGCGCGGAATTATTAGAATAAGTTTCAATACCCTGCTCTAACTCCTCTAGCACATAACTCGAAAGACCCACCTGCAGATCACTCAAAGCGAGCTGTTCGGAAACCCTAGCACTCTGTCTAGCGAGCGTAGTGACTTTTCTTCTAGATCGACTAATTTCGATCGCTCGATTATGAAAGTCATAGACTGGATTTCGAGTTAGCAATGAGTGATCTCTCGCATCACTTGAAGCGCAGTCACTAAACTCGCTCTCTTCTTCTAACTTGTTGCAGTCATAGGTATAAAAGCGCGAAGCATCACTGCGTTGTAGTTTACTTAACACACGCTGCACCGACTCCACAGATGGGAGGCTAACCGTCTCCAGCGGCGGCAGCGAATTCGCAATCGAACTTTCCGCTGGCAGAGCTTCCACTATTTTAGATTCGCCGATCTCAGGAACATCTTTCTGATTACTTTCAGGCTGAGACTCGGCCACTGGCAATGTCGAAGGCGATCCTGTAAGGGGTATTGGAGCAGCACTCTGCGAAGGAGTCTCGGGGATGCTTTCCTCAGCCTGAATTAGCAAAGGTTTGAACGGAACGAATTCCACTTTAATCGATGCAGGAACGAGCTCTTCGACCGTTGCAATATCACTGGCGACAAAATAAAACAACGTGGATGCGAGCGTAAAATGAAGGATCGCTGAGACTGCGAAACTCAGCTGAAATTCAGAAAAGGTCTTCGATGCTCGCTGCCCTCGCTCGGAATAGTCGTCCTTAGCAACAAGATCGTCGAGATCAACCGAGGTAAAATCTCCGAAGGCTATGTCATCGGCAAATACCATCTATTAGCTCTCCGTCGGCCCTTGTCTAATCTAGCATTGCTCCTTGTTCGCGACTGCCAGATAGGCTCAGCCTAGCGCAGAGAGTCGCTTGCTTCCTGAGTCATCTAGACAAAGATTTATACCTAAAGTTCCTCTTCAGCCCAGCTACTCGAGGCCTACGCGAAGTTGAGGCGTGGCGCAATCTGCCCCGACTCTAGCTCAAGCAAGAATTGCTTGGTCTCTATCCCTCCACCAAAGCCGGTTAGCTTGCCAGAGGCACCTATCACTCTATGACAGGGAATAATGACAGGAATGGGATTCACTCCGTTCGCAGCTCCAACCGCCCGCGAGGCCTT
Organism: Gammaproteobacteria bacterium; assembly: GCA_028825335.1. Taxonomy (GTDB): domain Bacteria; phylum Pseudomonadota; class Gammaproteobacteria; order Pseudomonadales; family Pseudohongiellaceae; genus UBA9145. The sequence goes on from JAPKAI010000003.1 coordinate 1,194, forward strand.
GGGTTTTCCAATGTTTGCAGCGAGCTGACCATAGCTCCAAGTTTCACCGTACGGAATTTCAGCCAGGGCGTGCCACACCGATTCTTGAAAGGCCGTGCCTTTGAGCATTAGCTGTAGATCGAACTCTTTCAATTCTCCTGAGAAATAAGCATCCAATTGAACACAGGCCTCAACGAAGGGGGACCCATCTTTCGTCCAATCAGATTCGTGTCGCCGCTGCATTTTCCCACTCGGAAAACCGAGCAAAGATAGATGACTTCCATTGCCAGCTAACAGTAACTCGCCTATGGATGTAGTGTGATAGTGATAGAACATAGTCATGTTAGGCTCCTCAATTAGCTATTAGTACGAGCTGGCGAGCAAGCTCACTTATTACGAACGGTTTGTTGATAGTGCTTCCATAAAAGAATTACGGCGTAAGCGCGCCAAGGTCGCCATACCCCTGCTAGTTTTATTAGTGCTTTCGGCGTCAGCGTTTCCTGATTATTTGTTGCCGCGCGTCGTAAAATCAGATCCGAGTAGGGAAAGGCATCTGGGTCGCTTAACACTCGCAGCGCTACGTAATGCGCGGTCCAATCGCCGATTCCTTTTATTTCGCAGAGCCGACGAACAAATTCTTCTGTTTCAAGCACGCCATCAAAGACAATTTCACCCGTCGCTATCTTTGCAGCGACAGCCTCAATTGCTGCAATACGCTGACCCACTATCCCCATTCCACTCAAATCTGCATTGGCGAGTTTTTCTGCGCTAGGAAAAACGCGTGTTAAATGAGCAGAGGAGCCATTGTAGTTTTCGCCATACCGCTCTGCCACTCTTCCCGCAAGAGTCGTCGCCGCCTTCACCGTGACTTGTTGACCGAGAATCGCACGCACCGTAACTTCCAAGCCATCCCAGCAACCAGTTACGCGCGTGCCTGGATTTTTCTTAACAACCGTCTTTAATAGTGGATCATCCCTAAAAAAATGCTCAATCTCCTCGCTATCCGCCTTCAGATCAAATAGTAGACGAACCTTCTCAACAATATGGTACAAGTGGCGCGTATCAGGAAAATTTATCTGCAACATCACAATATGCTCGGTCTCAGAAAATTGTACGCAGATATCGCCAACGCTTTCATCGATCGCAATTGTTCTATAGTAGGCATTCTGCTCAAGATCGATGTATTCGACGCCAGGTATTTTTCTATACTCGAGATAGGCAAGCATAGATTTCCAGTCCAGCGGCGGGCGATATGAAAGCCGAACACGTATTCCCTCACCCTTCGCTTGCTTCGCACCTCGCACACCTTTGCGTAATTCCCTAGGCGATCTAGCGTAAGTGGACTGAAAAATGGCATTGAAGCGACGCACACTTCCAAAACCGGCCGCAAAACAAACCTGAGATAAAGGCAAATTCGTTTCATCGAGAAGCTTCTTCGCAAAATGTAGCCGCTGCGTCTGCGCAACCGCTATCGGTGATGCTCCCACATATTGCTGAAATAGCCTACTCAGCTGCCGCGGACCTATACTGAGCTGTTCTGCAAGCTCATCCACCGAAGACCGGTCGAGATTCCCTCTCGCGATTAGGTGGAGGGCTTTCGAGACTTTGTAAGGAGCGCCTATCCACGCGGGCGTACCCGGCGAAGATTCGGGCCGGCAGCGCAGGCAGGGGCGAAAACCAGCCTCACACGCACCGGCAGCGCTCCGATAGAGCTGTACATTCTCTTTTTTAGGAATTCGGTCAGGACAAATTGGACGGCAGTAGATACCCGTCGTTAGTACGCCAATGAAGAAGCGCCCATCGAAGCGCGGGTCTCTACTGCAACGCGCATTCTCAAATTCATCAGTATTGATTAAAGCTGTCATTTTGGTGCGGCTCAGCGATCCAAATAAGGAACTAGAAGAGGTAAACAAAGTCAGTAAGCATACTCCTTTCCCCTGCAAATACTGGCCGCTTTCGGACACCATTATTTATAAAAAGTGGTACAAAATAAATTAATGTTAATTATATGAAGAAGTCTTTATTTGTTGTTTTTTAAGTATATTTCTAATTTTTAATGTAATATTCACTAACTAACCAGAAATCCCACGCGCGGAATTATCAACTGCCTAGTTCCAAGAAGAATCAGGCACTGATGCATCAATTGCTGCGCCGCTTACAGCCTCGTATTCATCATCCTTTCGACGCCAAGGGCACCTCCTTCCTGTTATGACGAAAGCGCATACTATTCAGCGCTTCAATACCTTACGTGCAGCCTAGACCGCGCAGGAACACTTATCCGTGGGAGTTGATCTAATATAGCCGCATAGGCCGTGTCGGCTAGATATGCCACGCCTCGGTGCATGCCTTTATCTGACCGAGGTCATTAGCGATTATATCCACAGCCCGCCAAAGGGGAATGCGATGAGTCCCTTGCTGGTGTATATTAGCCGCGTCTTGGGCATTGGAGACGCTAATATTTCCCTGCTAGACATGCCTGTAGATGACCAAACAGAACTTATAAATTAAAGCTATATGTAGTTGGACTATTCATGAGTAACAAAGACTTACGGAAGTATTCTAAGATTGTAGTTGATGGTGTTGCGCAGTCCCCGAGCCGCGCTATGCTGCGAGCCGTTGGCTTCGACGATGCAGATTTCAAGAAACCACAGATCGGCATCGCCTCAACCTGGAGCATGGTCACCCCGTGCAACATGCATATAAATAAGCTTGCTGAGGACGTGAACAAGGGCACCGATAGTGCCGGCGGCAAGGGGATCATCTACAGTTGCATAACCATATCCGATGGCATATCCATGGGAACAGAGGGCATGAAGTACTCCCTAGTCTCCCGTGAAGTCATTGCGGACTCCGTGGAGACTGTCTCCGGGTGTATGGGTCACGATGGCATTATCACCATCGGAGGCTGCGACAAGAATATGCCCGGCCTCTTGATGGGAATGTCACGCCTGAACCGCCCTTCTATATTTATCTACGGGGGCACTATCCAACCAGGCCCCAACCACACGAATGTCGTATCTGTCTTCGAGGCTGTTGGCGAGCACTCTGCCGGCAAGGTTTCCGATATCGAACTGAAGAATATTGAAGAAACTGCCATTCCAGGGCCAGGCTCCTGCGGCGGCATGTACACCGCGAATACTATGGCCTCAGCAATCGAAGCGCTAGGCATGAGCCTACCCAACAGCTCCGCACAGGATGCGATCTCGCAGGAGAAGGTCACAGACTGTCTAGATGCTGGCGAGGCGATCATGCACCTGATCGAGCATGATATTAAACCTTCAGACATCATGACCCGCTCGGCATTCGAGAATGCCATCAAGGTAGTTATCGCGCTTGGCGGCTCTACCAATGCGGTCCTGCATCTGCTCGCCATGGCACATACCATGAGCGTTCACCTAGAACTCGACGATTTTACCAGCATTGGCAAGAAGACACCGATGCTGGCGGATCTCAAACCCAGCGGCAAATACCTGATGTCGGAGCTCATCAAAATTGGCGGCATTCAGCCACTAATGAAGCGCATGCTAGACGCCGGCATGCTAGATGGAAGCTGCCTGACAGTAACGGGCAAGACAATGGCTGAAAATCTTGCAACTGTAGAGCCCTATCCAGAGGGGCAGGACATCATTCGTCCTTTTAACAATCCTATTAAAAAAGACAGCCATCTTGTTATATTAAAAGGAAATTTAGCGCCTACTGGAGCGGTGGCAAAGATCACCGGTAAGGAAGGCCTAAGCTTCACTGGCAATGCTCGGGTCTTCGAGTCAGAGGAAGAATGCCTCGAGGGCGTGCTAGACGGCACTGTGATCAAGGGCGATGTACTCGTTATTCGCTATGAAGGGCCAAAGGGCGCGCCAGGCATGCGAGAGATGCTAAGCCCAACCTCAGCCATCATGGGCAAAGGCCTCGGCGAAGATATCGCTCTGATTACAGACGGCCGATTCTCTGGCGGCAGCCACGGTTTCGTTGTGGGCCATGTGACCCCAGAAGCTATAGAAGGCGGACCGATCGCTATTGTGCAGACTGGCGACAGGATCTCTATCGATGCTGAAACTAACGAGGTCAAAATAGACCTGAGCGATAAAGAGATTGCTGCTAGGCTAGCGAAGTGGCAGAAACCGGCTGCTCGCTATACTCGGGGAGTGCTGGCGAAGTTCGCAGCCTCAGTTTCCTCGGCTTCGGAAGGGGCGGTAACGGATAAGTATCTTTAGCCGATAAACACCAAATCATAATAAGAACAATGAAGGTCTTAACTTGCCCGATTTCTTCACTAGTATTGGCACCTTGCTAGACGGCAGTTTCTTGCAGTCGGGCGCTCTTTGGGCGCTGAGCACAATCCCAGGGTTTCCACCGATCATTCAGACCGTGCACATCCTCGGCATCGCCGTAGTAATGGGCAGTGTCGTCCTGCTCGATTTGCGCATATTGGGTCTAGCCGTTCCTAGCCAAAAAATCTCTGAGATGACCAACAGGCTGATGCCCTGGTTATGGTGGGCCTTGGCGTCGAATCTCATTTCCGGCGCCTTCTTTCTATTCGGCAGGCCGCTTAGATATTTCAACAATCCAGTTTTTGGCTGGAAGGTAAGCTTCCTGATCCCCGCGGTCCTCTTAACGCTGTTTTTCCATGTAATGAGCAAGCGACAAGAAAGCTATTGGGAATCCAGCTCCAAACGCCTGTGGAGCGCTCGAGGAATCGCCCTACTCTCAATATTCTTGTGGATCATGGTCGCCATGGCTGGTCGCTGGATCGCCTACGCAGAATACATTTACTACCCTGCATAGTACCTTGCCTAGTGCCCATCAAAGGAATTCTCGATATGCCTACCAAGAAAACCCATAATGCGAGATCGAGTTCAGGCTTAAAGACATTACTTATCTTGGGACTTCTGACACTTTCACCGCTGACTATCGCGGGCGAATACACAGACGAGCTATCAGCATGTCTTCTCGGCACTACATCCGAGGAAGACAAACGCAGCTTGGTCAAATGGAGGTTCACTGCAATGGCCCTGGCCCCTGCCGTTGAGGAGATAACGGGCGTATCAGTCTCTGCACGCGACCACGCAAATCGAGAAATGGCCCAGCTGATAATAAAACTGCTAAGCAGGGCCTGTTTTAACGAAACCAGACTAGCGCTTAAGAATGAGGGCAGCACTGCATTACAGACGAGCTTTGCAGCTCTTGGACAGGTTGCTGCTAAGAATTTATTCTCAGACCCAAACGTGGTGGCTGGCCTAGCAAGTCTTGAAACGTACATTGGCGCCGAAGATTTAAAAATCGCCTGGAATTTGGGCAATGAAAAAACAGATTAGACGATACTGGTAACTCAAATGGGATTCTTGACCTCACCAAAATGGATCGATGTAGAGAACTGGCCAATTTCTTGGGAAATCGGCGGCACTAGCTGGTTTCCATTTCTTGAATCTATTCACGTTATTGCGGCAGCATTTGTTGTCGGCTCCATTTTAATGGTGGACTTACGGCTCCTCGGAATTGCCGCAGTAAAGTATTCGATCAGCACTCTCTCTAAAGAATTAGTGCCTTGGACCTGGGGCGCGTTCGTGATTGCGACGATTACCGGCCTTGGTATGTTCATCACGCGCGCCGCGTCACATGTAGTTAATCCAGCTTTTCAGTGGAAGATTGCCCTGCTCGCCCTCGCCGGCATAAATATGGCGTATTTCCACTTCCGCGTTTACAAGAACATAGCTCAATGGGATGACGCCGCTCCAACTCCTATCCAATTAAAAATCGTCGGGAGCCTATCACTTCTCCTCTGGTCAGGAGTCATGCTGGCGGGAAGATGGATTGGGCATATAATTTAATACGAAATCCAGCGATTAACTACATATTTGCAGCGAAAGCGCCTCGGTGAGCAAAAAAGAAACAAACCCTAAACTTAATTTCGAGCGAATCTGTGTCCTCTATGAGAACACGATCGTCGGCTATTTCGGTATTGCCGCCGGCGTGCTCTTCTTTGCTTATATGATCGACCAACTAGCAAGTATTAGAATTGCTTATCCTTGAATGATTGCCGTTGGCATCTCCTATATACCGCGCATAATTCTATCGATAATATTTGTGCGAAAAATGAAAACTAGGGAAATCATTTTTGAGAATGTAAAGCCCTAGGAGAGCTATTCTTTCGACAGCAGCATCCTTCCTTTTCTATGTTTTCCAGCGCGGCATTCATTCCCTTTGAGCAGAATGAATTTATAGCCCTCCTATACTATGCAGTGATCGTAATGACACTCATATCGGGAGGAATTCTGTCATACAGCACCTTACTCCCCGCGATTTCCTGTTCATGAAAGCAAGCATACTGTCTTTAATCGTGAAAACATTTTAGATTCAAGAAACCCTATTTAATGCCCCAGGCTTGCTCCTGCTTATTGCCTACTTGCTGATTCCACGCCTCATTCCTCGTCAGAATAAATTGCTAGTTAAAAAATTTGCCCTGCGAATCGAGAACGAGCATCAAGCTCTAACAGACACGCTAACCAAGTTAGGGAATCGTCGCCGCCTATATCTCTTGATCGAGACCTTACTCCTTTCTTAATTGCGGCACAAAGATCCGCTCAGCATCGTGTTATTGGATATCGACAATTTCAAGCTGCTCAACGATGGGTTCGGCCATAGCGCAGGTGACGACCTACTATTGCAAGTATCCGATATATTAAAAGACTCTTCTCGAGATCAGGATTTGGTGATGCGCTATGGTGACGAAGAATTTTTACTTGTACTGCTTTCCACCAGCCTAGAATCTGCGCAAACCCTTGTTGATCGTATTGGCAGCGCGATCAAGGCGAAAACCAGCATCACCTTTAGCGGTGGCATCGCTATGCATTCCGAACAATTATCTTTAGAGCAACTGAAAGAAAAGGCAGATCAGTGTCTATACACAGCGAAGCACGAAGGCAAGGACCGCTTCGTACTCGCCGAATCCTGACAAACCTATTCTAACTATCTGCAGTTCAATTGGCAGGATAGTGTCGCGCTTACGGCCTTTCCAATATAGAATTCCCCCTTATATCGAACAAAGTGAAACCACCGACTCAATATGCACCCGAAAGCTGCTCTACAGGGCAGGATAGGTATTCGCGTTCCCCTGTGGACAACCAGCTCAATTATGACCCCAAGGATTACTACATGACTTCTTCCTTTTCAGTCGACAAGCGCATCATTACTCGTCTTTTGACTGTGCTCGCTTCTCTAGCCCTTCTAAACGCTTGCAGCGAAGGCAGCGGAACACAAACAACAATGCCAGTCACCACAATTGAGGCAACGACAGATCTTAGCCCCTCGCTGGAGGCCTCTCCATTCGCCGCAGAAGATGACTTTAACTATGCGGCCGATCGTTTCGCAGACATTCGTATGTTGCGATATCAGGTCCCGGGGTTTGAGGATTTAAGCGATCAGCAGAAGGAACTCCTGTACTACCTATCTCAGGCAGCACTCTCCGGCCGCGACATCATGTTTGATCAGAACTACAAACATAATTTACGAATTCGGCGCACTCTCGAGGAAGTACTGAAAAACTATGCTGGCGCTAGAGACACTGAAAACTTCGGCCACCTCACAACCTATGCAAAACAGGTCTGGTTTGCGAACGGCATCCACCACCACTACTCAGGTCTAAAATTCACACCGCTCTTTGACGAGGAGTACTTCAACGAAGTTATAAGCGCTGCCTCAGCAGAATCTGATTTCCCGCTACTTGAAGATCAAAGTGTAGAGCAGCTAATCACCGAACTAACACCAATACTCTTTGATCAGAACCTCGACCCAAAGAAAGTAAACACTGCTGACGGCGTAGACAAAGTGGCTACATCGGCGGTTAATTTCTACGAAGGTGTTACCGAGCAGGAGGTCGTCGACTTTTATGCGGCACTCTCAGCAAGTGATGACTCAACTCCGATCTCTTATGGACTCAATTCCAAACTAGTAAAGGTAGATGGCCAAATCGTTGAGCGCGTCTGGCACATCGGCGGTATGTATAGCGAGGCGCTTGAGCAGGTCGTCTATTGGCTAGAGCGCGCCATTGGTGTAGCCGAGAATGACAAACAGCGAACAACTTTTGAATTGCTTGTAAAGTATTACCGTTCTGGCGATCTTGAGGATTTCGATGCCTATAATATCGCATGGGTAGCAGACACTGACTCAGCGATAGATGTAATCAACGGCTTCATCGAAGTCTATAACGACCCGCTAGGCTATCGAGGCTCTTTCGAATCGGTGGTATCTTTTCGCGATGCTGAAGCCACCCTCAGGATTTCTGCTATTGGCGAGCGCGCACAATGGTTCGAAGATAATTCTCCCATTCAGGACGAACATAAGAAAGCAGACGTGACGGGCATCGATGGCAAGGTCATTACTGTCGTTATGGAATCTGGTGATGCGTCACCGGCAACTCCCATTGGCATCAATCTCCCGAACTCTAGTTGGATTCGTGCGGAGTATGGTTCGAAATCCGTGAGCCTTGGCAATATTGTAAGCGCGTATAACTCCTCACCTAGCAAGACGCTCGAAGAGTTCGCGTTTACGACAGAAGAGATTCTGCGTAGCCGTACACATTCAGAGCAAGCTGGCGATTTACATACCGACATGCACGAGGTCATAGGGCATGCATCGGGACTAATCAATGAAGGTGTCGGCACGACACGAGAGACACTGCGTCAATACGCTAGCACCTTGGAAGAGGGTCGCGCTGATCTGGTAGCGCTGTACTACATTATGGACCCCATGCTAATAGAGATTGGAGTAATGGATAGCCTAGATGTTGGGCGCACCGAATACGATTCCTATATCCGTGGTGGCGCGATGCTACAGCTGTATCGATTGCAGCCGGGCGAACTGGTCGAAGAGGCTCACATGCGAAATCGTCAGCTCGTCGCGCTGTGGTCTTATGAACAAGGCTTAGAAGAAAACGTCATCGAACGGGTGATTCGAGATGGCAAGACTTTTTTCGTTGTAAATGACTATGAGAAGCTACGTGAAATATTCGGCAGATTGCTACAAGAAATTCAGCGCATCAAATCCGAGGGAGACTTCGAGGCTGCCAGGGAGCTCGTAGAAAATTACGGCACACAGGTAGACGAAGAACTACACGCCGAAGTATTGCAGCGTTATGCGACTTTGGACGTCGCCCCCTACTCCGGATTTATAAATCCTCGCGTAATAGCCGATGACGAAAATGGCGTGGTCAGCAATGTACGGATTGAGTATCCGAATGACTTCATGTCGCAGATGCTCGAGTACGCGGCGAATTACTCATTCCTGCCGAACGAAAACTAACGGGTAGCGAACCGCGAATGAACTTGAAAAGGCTAAAGCGAGCCGAAGAATTTTTCCTAACTCGCTACCCAGGGGGATTCTCTCATCCTGAGATGATGGCAATCGGCAAGAAACACAAAATGGATAAGATGATTTCGCTTACTCAAGAACTGTTCACGAAGAAAAATTTCAGGGATCCACCGGAAATTATCGAAAGCATGATAAAGATTGTGTCTCGCTCTTCAATGGTTTCGATTTTTGAGAAACCAAAGTTTCGCGATTTCGGCAGGGCTCTAGAACCAAAACAAAAGAACGCTCTAGCAAGCGGGTTAAAAGAACAGCTGTATGGCGATAGCGAGAATGGCTTCGATAAAATTCTAGGAATCATGCTAAGTGGAAAAATGGCCAAGTGGTCACTGATTAGCATCTGCCCTGTTTACTTCCGTCCGCAGGATGAAGTATTCGTTAAACCAACAACTGCCAAAAAGGCTATAGCGCATTTTGAGCTACAAGACCTTCACTATAGGCCGCAACCTTCATGGGAATTCTATGAAAAATTTCGCTCAGTGATTAACGAGATGAAGACGAAAGTTGATTCATCCTTGTCACCAAACAGTGCTGCGTTTACCGGGTTTCTTATGATGAGCATGGCAGCAATGGAAGAAGCCGAATTTTAAGACTGCATTAGACTGAAGAGTTAATAGTATTAGAACTAAGACAAACTACGAGCATTGCTACAAAGATCTACTACCGGCGCCTGCGCAGGCCCATATTTGCACCTATGAATGTGCGTTCTGTAGCCATTGCGTAAAGAATGCACTCTATAATGTTTGCCCAAACTGTGGCGGCGGATTCAGCAAACGCCCTATCCGGCCGCGAACTGAAAGAAGACCTGGCGTGAGTCTGGAACATCAACACGCCTCAGACAAACATGTACACACTAAGTATTTTGACTAAGAAATAGCTCAGTTCGCCGGCGCCACGAAATCAACTCGTACCGAAGATCGTTAATTAGACATCCCAAAGGCACAACACCATGAAATTACTAGTTCGAAATATGGCACGAAGCACTAGCGAGGCAGATCTTAAAGCTCTATTCGAGTCATTTGGAACAGTTCAATCCTGCTCACTAGTGCTAGACCCAAAATCAGGCGGCTCTAAGGGTTTCGCCTTTATCGAAATGCCCAAGGCCGGCGAATCCAAGGCTGCAGTCAAGAATCTAAATGGCAAGGATGTGGACGGCCACAGGATCAGAGTCAAGAAAGCCGAAAAAGTTGAGAAAACGGAGAAATAAAAACAGGTCAAAGATGACTAGTGTTGGAAACGTGCTGGCATTCTAAATCAGTCTGACACTTTTAGAAGCTTCGACAATACAGCACCATCTGCCCAGCTTTCTAACCAACCGAATTTCCCATTCTCGATCATCTCAGCACTTGCATCAAGAACGGGGTTGATTGCTGCAAAATTCAGTGCCCCACCGAGACTGATGCGATTCGCCCCGCATTCACTAAACTCGAAAAGATTTCCCCCAGACATGAATGATGCCAGCACGTTGAAGAGCTTATCTAAAGAGCCTGTTACGGTTCGCAGTTGATTCGGTGAATTTATGCCGGGCGCATATAGCACGTGTGCACCTGCCGCCTCGAATTTCTGTAGAAGTTTGATCGTATCATCTAGGCCATCAACCCTCGAAGTGAGTTCTCCGCTCGCGCCCCCAGCACTAGTGGCACCCCCAATTCGGCAACAGTCTCGACAGCTACCTGCACTCTCTCGATCGCCTCGGAGAAGTCATATAACTGACGATGCTCGTGACTAAAGTCTTCAATTGAAAATCCGGCGATACCTGTCTCTGCAAGTCGCTTGATATTTTCAACAACATCGATAATATCTTCAGAATAGCCGTTCTCAAAACCTGCGTTAGTAGGAATATCCGTGGCTACAGACAACGCTCTACAATGCTGCAGCTTCTCTTCGAGGCTTACCTCACCAACTGCTCGATCTAAGGTATAGGCAGAAACCGAACTTGTTGCACCAACGCCTTAAAACCATTGCCTTGCAATAGCTTCGCCGAGCCAACGTCCTAGGGGTTTGGAATTATCCATGAATTTTTGGACTGATGTGGGCTCGCAAAATCCTCACACTTCTGAATTTGAGTAGCCACGAAGCCCCTGAAGAGTAGCCGCTACTTGAGATGCAAGTGCGTTGACTAAGAAAAAATTGACTTGAATATAAAGAAGAATACTATGGAAATTGCTGCACCTACAGGTAACGTAACCACCCAGGATAGAAATATTCTACCGACAACATTGAGATTAAGAGCGCCGATGCCACGAGCTAGGCCTACTCCCAATACCGCGCCTACCAGCGTGTGGGTTGTCGACACTGGGATTCCTGTGCCGGAGGCTACCACCACTGTAGTCGCAGCGGCCAATTCTGCGGCAAAGCCACGACTGGGCGTAAGTTCAGTAATGTTTCTGCCGATGGTCGCTATCACCTTGTAGCCCCACATCGCCAGACCCGCGACTATGCCGCCACCGCCTAAGATCAGTATCCAAAATGGCAGGCCGGATTCCTCAGCAAATACGCCGCCACTTTGTACCACACCGTTCACAGCAGCCAACGGCCCGATGGCATTTGCGACGTCGTTCGATCCATGGGCGAAAGCCATCGAGCAGGCTGTGAATATCATCAACACACCAAATACATTTTCGACACTGCCAATGTGAAAGCTATCATTATCCGCTGAAACTTCCCTAATACCACGAAGCAAGAAGATACCAATGATCATGGCCAAGATCCCAACTCCTATCGCCATTAGCAAAGACTGACCAAAACTGAACTCCAATCCTACATGACGTAATCCCTTTACCAGAGTTACCATCGCAATCATGAAGCCGACTAAGAAAATATAGAAAGGGACGTATTTTTTTGCGTTAGCGAAGGGGTCATCCGTATCGAGAACAAGTTTCTGCACGCTACGGAATATAAAGAAAGCGATGATGCCGGAACACATAGGAGAAACAATCCAGCTCGCCACGATTTTCCAAATCTCGCTCCACACGACGGCATCCACCGAGATACCCACAACCGCGAAACCTACGATTGCACCGATAATCGAATGCGTTGTAGAAACGGGCCAGCCATAGTGAGAGGCAATCAATAGCCAAGTACCCGCCGCTAAGAGCGAGGAAAGCATGCCGTAAACTAATAGTTCGGGAGAATCCGTAAACCCAGCTTTATCGATATCTATGATGCTGCTACGAATCGTAGAGGTCACTTCCCCACCTGCTAAGTAGGCGCCGGCAAATTCAAATATCATGGCGATGAATATCGCCTGTTTAATCGTGATGGCCCCGGCACCAACCGAAGTACCCATCGCATTGGCTACGTCATTCGCACCTACGCCCCATGCCATGAAGAAGCCGAACAAACAGGCCATAATCAAAAATATAGTACCGTATTGGGAAATTATATCAGACATGTATCACCCAGCTTGCGAAGCTTTACTAATCTTCTTATCGCGCAATCAACAGCAGTAGCCGAGCGCCCACACTTTCTGAAATATCTGCCAGATCGCCGATCTGGTCGATAATCTTGTAGAGAAACATTACGTGCACCGGAGGCAGAGATTCCTCTAACTCATACAGCTTCGCTCGAAGCTTGACCTGACTTACATCAGTTTGGTGTTCAAGCTCATCCAATTCATTAATCAAGCCTTCAACCAAATCGACCTCTTTCCCGCGGAATCCTGCCTCGAGCAGCTCGTCCAGTTCGTTGATAACCTTGAGAGCTTGCTTCGAGGCGAGCAGACTCTCGTTGTAATAGTCGCGAACCTCCTGCACCAGACTCTTAGGAATCTCCATACGCCTGCCTAGCATTAACCCAGCTATATCTTTCGCGCGATTCGCCAACTTATCTTGTGTATGCAACAGCTCTAACAAATCTGTTCTGGATACTGGAAGAAACAAACTCTTAGGCAGGTTAGTGCGCACATCGCTTTTAAGATCGTCAGCTATATTTTCCTGACCCCGAATTTCTTGCTGCACAGCAAGAGCCGCCTCCCAGTCTTTAATGAAACTCGCTTCTAGAAATTCACCCAACAACTCGACACAATGGGTAGCTATCGCCATATGTTCCTGAATAGGCCTGATCGGAGAACGCCCAAAGAGAGCGCTTAGTGTAGGTGCCATAATTTTGACCCGCGTTATTTGCCCGCATTATAGTTTTAGTCTTTAGAGAAGACTACAGTTTTGTCATGTTTTCGACGATTATTTGAGCGGTTTTCCGCAATCCATTTGAGAGCGATCATGGCCGAACTATCAACGCCAAAGAGTAATAGCAATTGCCATGCAAAAGAGTGGTGGTACACTACTAGGCCTCACCAAAATAACAATAACGAGGAGTGGGCATGGGCAATCTCACGACGCAGTTGCGGCACTTGGCGACAACGGCACTTAGCGGCTTGTTCTTAGCTGCAAGCGGCAGTTTTGCCGAAGATGCGGGCAATCTCTACAATACCAATTTTGATATCAATGCTGGCCTCAGATATTTCGAGCGGCAGTGCTCGCGTTGCCACGGCTTCGATGCGAAGGGCAACGATGAGACTGGCGCGCCAGACCTTACGGGTAGATTGGCCCGCGCCAGCTCCGATGTTGGTATATACAACATCATCCGCACTGGCATTCCCGGAACCGCCATGCTCCCTGTCGCAGCTGACCTACCTGACGCCCAGGTTTGGCAGCTAGTGGCCTACATAGGTTCCCTAAGCACCAATCCTGCGAACATCGACTTGCCTGGCTCGGTCACCGGTGGTGCCCGCCTGTTCACAGACAAGGGAGACTGCAACAGCTGTCACATGATCGACGGGCAAGGCGGCCGACTAGGTCCCGACCTTTCTAGGATTGGTGAACAACGCAGCCCAGAAGAATTACTTAGCGATATGCTCAACCCCCATACAGACGTTGCCCCGCGCTGGTGGACAATGCGCGTAACAGACAACAATGGCACTGTTAGAGAGGGGCTGCGCATGAATGAAGACAGCTTCTCATTGAGAATAATGGATGAAGATTCGAATCTTTGGTCTTACCCGAAGAATCAGATTGCATCCTTCGAACGGCTCGAAACGTCTACCATGCCGAGCTATACACAGACTTTGTCCGACAGCGAAGTAGATGACCTTGTGGCCTATCTATTTTCTCTGCGAAAGGAGAACTAAGTATGAACAAATTATCTCTATTGCTATGTGGCATTTTTCTAGCGTTACCTCTTCAGGCTCAGGAAGATCCGTTTCAGACTGTTATAACACCTGCGTTTAGTCCAGTGACATGGGAGCGCCTCGTTAATGCTCAGAGTGAGCCTGAGAACTGGATGATGTACTCAGGCACTCTGGACAGTCAGCGCTACAGCCGACTCGATCAGATCAACACGGGCAATGTGACAGAATTAGAAATGAAATGGTCGTATCAGATACCCGTGATCGACCGCGCGGAAACAGTGCCCACTGTCGTCGATGGCATCATGTTTATCACTGAGGCACCTAGCAATCTGACTGCAGTTGACGCGCGAACCGGTCGAGTATATTGGCGTTACGACCATGAGCTACCAGAAGATTTACGTATTTGCTGCGGAAGAAATAATCGAGGTGTAGCCATACTTGGTGAAACACTTTTCATGAGCACTCTTGATGCCCACCTCGTTGCTATCGATGCGCGTACGGGAAATGTTCTCTGGGACGTCGAGGTAGCCGACTACGAAGCCGGCTACAGTAAGACTGCCGCGCCACTAATCGTAAAAGACAAAGTTGTTACAGGAATCGCAGGCGGCGAGTTCGGCATACGCGGCTTCATCGACGCCTACGACCCCGTTACTGGCGAACTTGAGTGGCGCACCTATGCCATCCCGGGCCCGGGAGAGCCTGGCAACGATAGCTGGTCCGGTGACTCATGGAAAACTGGAGGTGCAGCTACATGGATCACCGGCTCCTACGATCCAGACCTGAATCTCATCTACTGGGGCACGGGCAATCCCGGTCCGGACTGGAATGGCGATGTTCGCCTCGGTGACAATCTCTATTCCGATTCGGCTCTAGCTCTGAATGGGGACACCGGCGAGATAGCGTGGCACTTCCAATTTACACCTCACGATGTGCATGACTATGATTCGATCCAGGTGCCGATTCTGGCCGATATCGAATATCAAGGCAGCACGCGCAAGGTAATGATGTGGGCCAACCGCAATGCTTTTTTCTACACCATCGATCGCGAAACGGGAGAATTTTTGGAAGGAGAAGCTTATGCGACGCAGACTTGGGCGCAGGGATTAGACCCGAATGGTCGCCCCATTCCTACTCCCGGCATGGCACCAACCTATGAAGGTATTTTGGTCTCCCCTCCTATCGTCGGCGCGACCAATTGGTACTCGCCCGCCTATAGCCAGCAGACAGAATTATTCTATGTCACCTCTTTCGATGGCGAACAAGAGTTCTTCAAGCGTGACGAGGACTACGAGGAAGGCGAGCGCTTCACGGGCGGTGGCGGTCGCTACAATCAGCCGATGGATGCATTCCATAGCTCCATTCGGGCAATCAATCCTGCCACTGCACAAATCGAGTGGGAATTTCCCATCATGCCCCGCTCCTCAGCAGGCATAACCACAACCGCTGGCGGTATCGTATTCACCGGTAGCGCAGATGGTTATTTCTTCGCACTAGATGCAGCCAGTGGCGAAGAACTCTGGCATATCTCTCTAGGCGCGCGAGTGCATGCAGCCCCTATGACATATGCTATAGACGGACAGCAATTCGTAACGATCGCATCCGGCAACGTGGTTTATACCTTCGGGCTAAAAGAAAACTAATTTAAGACGCTCAAGCTTATGCACACCTTCGCGGATCCAATAAAATACGCCTCTCGAATGGCGGCCACGAAAACGGCAGTGATAGACGGTGCTGAGTCTGTAAACTTTGCCGAATTGCATCGCCGTTGCCGTCTCCTAGCTGGAGCCCTGCGAGATCTGGGATTAAAAAAGGGAGACAGAGTCGCAATCTTAGCGAACAATGGCCAGCGGTATATTGAAACCTATATGGGCGTGCCCGCCGCTGGCTTAGTAGTTGTGCCTCTCAATACCCGTCACGCAATGGCAGAACTGAAATACGCCCTCGAAGACTCGCAGACAAGGGTACTACTCATCGACCGTGATCCGGGCGAACTAGCTGGCTATGTAGAACATGTCATCATGATTCCCGATAGCTATGACACGATGTTAAATCAGGCGGTGGAAATAGAGCTCGGAATTAACTTAGAGGAAAGCGACCTAGCCGGCCTGTTCTATACAGGAGGTACTACCGGCAAATCCAAGGGCGTGATGCTAAGCCATCGCAATCTCATCGCGAATACGTTTCACTATCTCGCATCAGTTCCGCAGAAAGAAGATGATGTAATGCTGGTGATGGCGCCGCTGTTTCACGCAGCAGGCTCTACAGCCGTAATCGCCAATATCTGGACCCTGGGAACGCAGGTGACCCTCGCAGCATTCGATCCGAAAACTGCCTTGGACCTGATTGAAGAGCATGGGATAACAGAGAGTCTCGGGGTTCCAACGATGCTAGCGGCTATCGCAGAAGAACAGCATATACGCCCTCGAAAAACCGGCACTTTAAAAATGCTTGCACACGGTGGATCGCCGATAGCAACACAGGTCCTGCGTCGCACTCATAGCGCCTTCCCTACTGCAGAACTCGTTGAAGTTTATGGGGCAACCGAGCTTTCCCCTCTCTGCACGGTACTCAACAATGAACAAAATCTGATCGATTCTCCACTAGCGCGATCCTGCGGCCGACCTGTGCTAGGCAATGAAATCGACATATTAGGCCCGAATGATAGCCCTCTTTCTTCTGGAGAAATTGGCGAAGTGGTAGTACGCGGCCCCAACGTAATGCAAGGCTACTGGAACAAGCCTGAACAGACGGCAGCGGTACTTAAAGATGGCGCTTATTGGACTGGAGATCTCGGCTATATGGATGATCAGGGCTATGTCTTCTTGGTGGATCGCAGCAAAGACATGATCGTTACCGGCGGAGAAAATGTGTACTGTACTGAAGTTGAAGAAGCCCTTTACCAATACCCAGCCATTCTCGAAGCGGCGGTATTTGGCGTTCCAGATGATAAGTGGGGAGAAGCTGTCTGGGCGGTAATCGTACCGCGAGAAGGAAACGAAATAGAACCGGCAGAGGTAATTGAGTTCTGTCGCGAACGGGTGGCTGGATACAAGGTTCCCAAAGGAATCGATGTGCAGCTCGAACCACTACCCAAGTCAGGGCCGGGAAAAGTTCTTAAGAGAGAACTCAGAGCACCCTACTGGGAAGGTCAAGAGCGCTCCGTTAACTAACAATCCAAATAAGGCGCAACCTCTGCCGCTCTATTGCGCTTTCTATAAGCAATTGCCCGTCCAATTAGGTAAGAAAGCAGCCCACCGCGATTCCCGTCACTATTGCCTCTGTAATCACCCCACCAAACATTTCAGGGTAAACAAAGAAACCTGCAACCGCCGTAAACGAGCCTAGAACCAATGATACGGTCCAAGGTTTAGCAGTCTTATCAAGCCATAAGGCTATTGTTGCTAATACGCCGGCAACAATCCCTCATCAGCGACGCCACTAACCAGTGACTCAGCCCTAACAGAAGTATGTTTCACTGAACCATAGTGAACAAACTAGCCGCGTCGCCTCAGAAATGTTATCCACATAGGGTTTGATTTGTTGAACACTCGTAGTCGGGTCGCTAATCTTCTCTGTTTTAGGTTCCGCATCAGATTAGGTGAGTAAATTTCGTCATAGTATGTTGCTCAATAGATATGTAGCTCCTCTTTGATTCTTTGTACAGGCCCAATAACGGCTTCTTTATATTGCAATTGTTACTCACAGCAAACCGTTGTCTCTATATCTTTTAACTGATCACAATCAACTTTTGAGGTATCCATCTAGTCTCTCCCTCGCACGCGGCGCTCGACTGCCTGTATCGACTAATAGTACGGTGCAATCAACTCCTCACTTATCTGCCACAAGCGCTTTGCATCTGCATCAGTAGCAAATTTTGCAGTCTCTGCGCGCTTGCCCTCGTAGAAGTAATGTCCCTCTGGCCCCTTACTCGCGCGATCTTCCGAGCTCGCTAGCCAAATCAAGGTAGATGATCCCTCCACGACACTTTTCATGAAGGGATACAAGATTAGTCCCAGCAGTCGCGCTAGCGCGCCTCCCTTCTTCCATATCGGCGTCCTAACCGCACCTGGATGGAAAGAGCTGGCAACCACATTATCGCCAACGAGACGAAGCTGCAATTCTCGTGCGGTCAATAGGTTCATCAGTTTCGAACGCCCGTAGGCCTTCAAAGTGCTGTAGCCTTCCTTGAGCCCTAGATCATCGAAATCTAAGGCGCTATTGAAATGCCCATAAGAACTAGTAAAAACAATTCGCGCTAGGTCTTCACCCGCCCCATTCAGAATTGCCGGCAATAATTTCTTAGTAAGCAAGAAACTACTCAAATGATTACTCACGAATGTGGTTTCAAAGCCTTCTTTGGTAACCATCCTGCTGCCGTTCGCACCCCCAGCGTTATTGCACAGCACATCAATCTTAGGAATATCTCGAAGCAAATTATCCGCCATCAAGCTAACGCTCGCCAATGAGCTGAAATCCGCCAGATAGAGACTAATATTCTCATTGCCCGTGGTCGCAATTATCTGAGCAACCGCTTCGCGTCCCCTTTGTTCGTTTCGGCAGACCAGCGCCACATTCGCTCCCAACTGCGCAAAGCGCCGTGCCGAAAAAAGGCCTATCCCGCTGTTCGCTCCCGTTACTACATAATTTTTCCCGCTTAACGCTGCTTGGCTCATCTACGCTTCTCTATTTCCCGCTAGTTTAAGGTTTTCGAATACTACACTGAAATCGGTCTCACCTACCCGATTTTGAATTTTCCCAGAACTTGAGATTCACGGTGATCTCCTCGTGAACGGCACTGCTGCTTATACAGCGCGGCTAGTCATTTTCCAATAAGCAGCGGAATCTTGTACTATTGCACGACACTACGAGGCGATTTCGCAGCTGAGTAAAAACTTCCGAGCCCCATCCTATGAGCAACACAGCAATAAGTAGATTTAAAGTCCCTGAACTCGATGAATTACCTGAGGATATAAGGCAGCGCATCCTAGCCGTCCAAGAGAAAGCTGGCTTCATTCCGAACATTTTTCTCGCCCTAGCTCACAGGCCCAGTGAGTTTCGCGCATTCTTCAGTTACCACGACGCGCTCATGGAGAAATCAGAAGGCCTCACCAAGGCTGAACGCGAAATGATCGTGGTGGCAACCTCTGGAATCAATCAGTGTATCTACTGTGTCATTGCACACGGGGCTATCCTGCGCATTCGTGAGAAGAACCCACTTATCGCCGATCAGGTTGCAACTAACTATAGAAAAGCTGATATAACGGCGAAGCAAAGCATGATGCTGGATTTTGCTGTCAAAATATCACAGCAGGCCAATGAAATCGGCGAATCTGATATACAGACCTTGCGCGATAATGGGTTCGCCATGGAGGAAATCTGGGACATTGGCTCTATCGCAGCCCTATTTGCTCTGTCGAACCGGCTCGCCAATATGGCTGACATCAAACCAAATCCCGAGTTCTACAACATGGCTAGGAGTGAAATCGACTAGGAATCAGTAACTAGGTACTCAAGTTGCTCAATTGATCCTAGTTTATCCCCATGTTTGTCTTCCCCTGATACCTTGCTGATTGTAATCTTCTAAAGCTAAGCACTGACAACTGGGCTCGTGGATAATTAAATAGAAATAGAATATTGCCTACACGCAATTAGGACGTCGCGGGGATAATATTAAAGGTATCCGGTACTGAGCAGTAGCGACGACAAATTAACCGCTAAGTCGGCGACCTCTTACGCACTAGCATTCTCTGTTCGCCGCTCATCACCAACTGTCGATGTTGATTGTGCACTGTACTGCTCAAGACAATCACGCCGGTTGTCTTCCCAGGAATCAGCTCGCTTATTTCTAGTGCAGGATAAACTGTATCTCCACAATATACTGGCCCTAGAAATTTCGAACTCTGTTCTATCAGCCCTATCAAACTTTCCTCGAGAATGTGCGGCAGCATGCCCGCTCCCGGAGCTGTCTGTATCGCCACCTGAAATCCATGAGCCAGCATATGCGGATGGCCCTTTTTCCGACAGTATTCCACATCATAATGTATTGGGTGGTTGTCTCCTGAGGCAAGTTGAAATGCTGCAAAGTTTGCGTCGCCAAGAGTCCTCGACGGAATAACGAAACGCTGACCTACACTCATGTCCTCGAAGTAGCTCGAATCGGCCAACGTATGCAGCGCAGGGTCAAAATCTGGGTCGATATCTCTCATGCTTAAATCACTCTCCTTCAATTTTATAAATTCTGCATCAATCGGCCCCAGTCGCGAGGATAGCTGCCTGGAAACTATTATCCAATGGAGCAAATAATGATAGGCTCCAAGCAGTTAATAATAGAAGCCAATTTACCATGAATTATTCGAAAATCACCGGCGCCTTATGCGCCTCAGCTTTATTGTCACTAGGACTTGCATCAAGCAACCTCTTTGCTGACGATTTGAATGAGAAAGTTCTCACCTTACGAGAGCGGGCCACCGTCGAAAACCGGATTCTCGAGGAACGTTTAGACGCTCTAGTACCGCAGCTAATGCAGCGAGAAGACATAGATGCATGGGTACTGATTGCCAGAGAATACAATGAAGATCCCGTTCTAAAGACTATGCTGCCAGCAACTTGGCTCAATGCGCGCAGACGAACAGTACTCATGTTTATCGATCATGGTGACTCGCGCGGAGTCGAGCGATTCGCGATCGCACGTTACGCCGTTGGCGAACTATTTCCTGGAGCATGGAATCCTGAGGAACAGCCAGATCAGTATCAACGTATCGCAGAGCTTCTGACCGAGTTTAATCCAAGCAAGATAGCTTTGAACTTTTCAGACACCTATGCGCTCGCCGATGGCCTTACCTATTCAGAACAGAAGGACTTCAGTGCGGCACTTTCTAGCGGATTGCAGGGCAGAATCGTATCTGCCGAAAATCTGGCGGTAGGCTGGCTGGAAACGCGAACAACGTCTGAGATGGAAGTATACAAAGATGTAATGACTATCGCGCACGAGATAATAGCAGAAGGTTTTACAGCAGCTGTTGTTAAGCCCGGCGAGACCACTATTGACGACCTTGCCTGGTGGTACCGTCAACGAGTGAGCAATCTAGGCTTAGATACTTGGTTTCATACAGGAATCGAATTGATGCGATCGGATGCATCACAACTAGCTATCGGTGACGATCCGGATAGCAAAAATATCTTTCACAAAGGAGACCTGATTCACATCGACTTC
Source organism: Gammaproteobacteria bacterium (assembly GCA_028825335.1). GTDB lineage: Bacteria > Pseudomonadota > Gammaproteobacteria > Pseudomonadales > Pseudohongiellaceae > UBA9145. The sequence goes on from JAPKAI010000003.1 coordinate 22,874, forward strand.
GGTATCAGTTACCTAAACTTGCAGACAGACACACAGCAGAACGCCTATATTTTGAAGGACAACGAAACTACTGCACCAGACTATCTTGTTGAGGCTTTGCATAAAGGTAATGAACTGCAAGACATTCTAACCGACAACTTTCAAGTCGGCCGTACCGGCAACGAGATACTGCAGCGCACCCGAGAACAAGCGATAAGCGCTGGCATAGAGCCCATTATCTATACGCATCCGATCGGCCTGCATGGTCACGCGGCAGGCACCACTATCGGCATGTGGGACAAACAGGGGGGCGTACCGGGCTCCGGAGACTACGCCATGAACCCCAATACTGCATATTCCATCGAATTGACGGCGCTCGTCGACGTGAAGGAATGGAGCAGTGCCCCTCTATCGGTAAAACTTGAGGAAGACGGATTTTATGACGGTTCAAAATTCGCGTATATTCAACCCAGACAGACTGAATACCATATTATTCAAGCAGACTGACCAATAACAACAGGACAACGCTCTGCCTCTTGATATTACGTTTACCCTCAGCGATAGAGACCTGAAAAGGTTCAAGACCATCGTAGTTAAAGCCAGATCCACTGCGTCGCTTAGAGAGAGATACCTCTCTACATAATCGCCAGTGTTACCACCAGCCTAATCGCAAGAAAGCAAGATTTTGCTTCACGCATGACCGTCGCGCTAATTGCCAAGGCTGCTCAGTCCGGTTCTGAACTGTCGGCTCTAGGCATGTTCGAGCAGTGCTATTACTCTCGACTGGGATTCGGAACTGGCCCTACGAACATCGCGTACCGTACGACCCTTCCCAGCTTGTCGTCTCCACCAAAGCAAGAATACCCCAGCGATTGACCCTGTGATGACTACAAAGACGTTCATTTCGCGCTAATCAATCGTTGGCCAAGACATGGCGGCGTCAAAGTGTTCGCAGCAGAGCTTGCGCACGCTGATATGGGATGGACCGAAGATGATTCGCCTTAGTTATCGGAGCACCAAGGGATAACTAACATATTTTATATGGGGAGAGAATAAGGGTGAACACGGCCCTTTGACTATCAATGCCCTAGCCTATCAAAACATCAAACAACTATTAGAACTCTTAGCAATGTTAAAAAGCCTGGGATATCAAGTATATTCTGTGTCTCTTTTGGAACCCAGCCATCTACAGGCGCAAGGCCTAATCAACTCGCCGTTTCGTCGTCAGGCAACCATCCAGGGAAGCGAGCTTGAGGAAGAAAACTATGCCGAAGCGTTCTCGCAGATTCGAATAAATAACTTCGAATCGGTGTTGCAAAAACCCCCTTCTAGGCAGACCTGAACTGCCTTTCAATCTAGAACTTACCGACCCTATCAGCCACTACCTAATCGAAGAGTCTGCGTGGCAGGGAGTAAGCGGAGATTACACGATCACGCTGGGTGAAAATTTCAGCGCGGCCTCTGGGTGCCGGCCTGGCCTACCCTGTCGAAAACCGGTTGGGAGCTTTAAAGACGGATCGATTACTTCCTGAAAAGCTTATTGCATGAAGTCAGCTGCCAAACCTGCTCGGTCCAAAATTTTCCCATTCAAAAAGACCGAAGAGATCGAACGAGTATTCCGAATATCATTTAAGGGGTTTTCATCCAGCACTACCAAATCAGCGCTATATCCAGGCTGCAAGAGACCCAAGTCGTCTAAACCCAATCTCTGTGCGGGCTTACTGGTAGCCGCTACAATTGCCTGCATGGGAGTCATACCCAGGCGTACAAATATTTCCAATTCACGATGACCCGTGTAGCCAAAGAAATGATCAGGTACCGCACCCGCATCCGTTCCTAATACGATATCAACATTAGCATCTAACAAGTGTCTAAAGCTGGTACGCAGTTCCGTTTCGCGGGTTTCTTCTCTATTTGCTTTGAGCAATCTCTGACCGCTTTCACCCAATCGAGCAGCCACAGATGCCGGCAACGAAGCGCGAAGAAACTCATCGACTCCAATTGCCTCGCGCCGCAACTCTCCCAAACCCATATTCGGAACAACAAAGGCATTTGCCGCAGTCAACTGCTGTGCAATCTCCCGGCCAAGGCCTGCACCGATTCTGCCGTGCAGGAATCCACTGACGCCGGCTTCCAACAAGTCGGGCATATCTTCAGCGTATTGCTGGTGAACATAAATTTCGATGCCATTCTCAGCAGCTTCATCGGCGATTGCGCGATACAACTGCGGCGCTAATTTCTGCTGACTACCTCCGCGATCATCTACCCAAATCTTAATAACGGAAATATTCTTCGCCGCAATTTCGCGAACCGAATCGATAGCCTGCTTTACGCTATCCACCCCGTAAAGGATGCGTTGACCAGTTTTTTTCTCGAGTGCAACTGCTTGTGTCAGGAACTGATCATTCGGCCCCTGCCCCGGCGGTGCCATACCTGCAGCGAAGAGAAAACGAGCGCTAGGAAACTCACCTGCTAACTGAGCCTGTTGCACCTGATAAGCTAGCGCATCGGGATCGCTACCCGCTGAGAATACCGCCGAGAATCCGTAATAAGCATAACGCTGAAGGTGATCGATGAGGTTTTCACGACTGTAGTTTTCGGCACCCCAACTAGTGTGACCCTCGTAGCCCAAGTGCGCGTGAGTATCTATCAAGGCTGGAATAATTGTTTTGCCGCTCAGATCGATCACCTCAACGCTTAAATCAGACTCGATTTCCGATCGCAACCCGACAGCAGTGATACGGCCGTCCTCGATCAACAATGCCCCTGACTCCAATACACTTCCATCACCGACAATCACCCTTACGTTGTCCAGCAAGTAACGTTCTGCCTCGACTTGCTGCCCGTAAACCAGTTGGGGAAGAGCTAGAATGAGGCCTACCATCTGCATAAGAACAGCGATCGCAGGCCAGAATAGCCTTACTGTGCAATTTTGCTCTAGGGGCCTTCCAAATGACTGCTCTATAGGCATTTTCTTGCTCTCTTTTTAGCTCTGGGACTGGTAATCTAGCATCTTTCACTAATTTAGGAATAGGCGCTCTTTTGGTACAAGACACACAGGCACACAAGACATCGCACACACTGCTCAGCGACGCTGATTCATTAGCGTTGGCTTCGAGAACAGATACAGCAACTCTCGCCAGTGAGGCAAGGGCTTTGTGCGATAGTGCCCATGGCAACATCATCACTTATTCCAAAAAAGTATTCATACCCCTAACCCACCTCTGTCGCGACGTATGCCACTACTGCACCTTCGCGCGTACACCCAAGCGAATCGATCAAGCGTATATGAGCGTCGAGCAAGTCCTCGAGCTCTGTCATCGGGGCGCCATCGAGGGTTGTCAGGAAGCATTATTCACTTTGGGTGAAAAACCTGAACTGCGTTACAAGGCCGCTCGCGAAGCGCTTACCGAATTAGGCTTCGAATCCACCATCGACTATGTGACTGAAGTAGCCGGTGCTGTATTGAGAGAAACAGGCCTGATACCCCACATCAACGCCGGCAATATGACGAGAGCGGAGATAGACAAACTGCGTCAAGTCAGCGCTTCTATGGGAATCATGTTGGAGTCAGCTTCATCAAGACTCTGCGAAAAGGGTATGCCACACTACGGCTCTCCCGACAAAGACCCTGTGACGCGGCTGGAGACAATCGAACTCGCAGGTCGCTCTAGCGTACCTTTTACGTCTGGCATCCTGATCGGCATAGGTGAAACCCGACTAGAAAGAATAGAGTCCTTGCTTGCACTACGTAGCGCACACGAGAAATACGGCCACCTGCAAGAAGTCATCGTGCAAAACTTTCGCGCGAAAGAAAACACCAAGATGGCGCAAGCACCAGAACCCGACCTCAATGAACTCGTTTGGACTCTGGCGGTGGCGAGACTTATCTTCGGTGCACAGATGAACATTCAGGCGCCCCCAAATCTCAGCCCCGGTGTGCTTCCACAATTAGTTAACGCCGGCATTAACGATTGGGGTGGGGTCTCTCCTCTTACACCCGATCATGTAAATCCAGAGGCACCATGGCCTCACCTCGAGAACCTAGCAAGAGAGACTGCAGCCGCCGGAAAATTTCTAGATCAACGACTCACGATCTATCCCGAGTTTGCGTGCAATCCAGACCAGTGGCTGGATGATCAGCTGAAATTCCCAATACTCAAGCAAAGTGATAGCTGCGGATTTGCTAAGAGAGACAACTGGACACCTGGGGACACCGAGCCAATTCCGCTTCTTGATAAGCAGTTACTGGAACGCATCGTTACCCCTGAGCAAGTATCGAGCGATATTCAAAGAATTATCGCTGCCTGCGAAGCACAGCAGGAACTTTCAATTGAAGACGTGAGTCGCCTCTTCGAGAGCCGCGGTGCAGACTTCAGCTATATAACACAACAAGCTAATCGACTAAGACATGAGTGTAATGGCGACACAGTAAGCTTCGTTGTGAATCGAAACATTAACTACACCAATGTCTGCTACTTCAAGTGTCAGTTCTGCGCCTTCTCGAAAGGCAAGATGAGCGAGGACCTGCGCGGCCGCCCCTACGACATCAGCGCAGAGGAAATCTCGAGGCGCGTTCGCGAAGCCTGGGATAGAGGCGCCACCGAAGTCTGCATGCAGGGAGGCATTCATCCCGACTACACTGGTCAGACCTATCTCGATATCGTTGAAACTGTCAGGCATGCCGCAAAAGATATGCACATCCATGCCTTCTCGCCACTCGAAGTTTGGCAAGGGGCAAGTACTCTTGGCATTTCGCTCGAAGAATTTCTCAAGAAACTTATGGCGGCAGGTCTGAACACCCTGCCCGGCACTGCTGCAGAAGTTCTGGACGACGAAGTACGGCAATTTCTATGTGCAGACAAACTAAATTCCGAGGAATGGCTAGAAGTAATGGAGACCGCCCACAAGGTCGGATTCAGGACAACGGCAACCATCATGTATGGCCACATTGATCGACCCAAGCACTGGGCTAATCATTTACTTCGAATTCGCGCTCTTCAGAAACGAACCGGAGGGTTTACCGAATTCGTCCCCCTGCCCTATGTTCACATGGAAGCACCCATGTATCTTAAAGGCCTTTCCCGTCGCGGCCCCAGCTTCCGCGAGGCAGTACTAATGCATGCTGTAGCTAGGCTGGTTTTCCACGGGCAGATCGATAACATTCAGGCTTCTTGGGTCAAGATGGGCCTGGACGGCGTTGCTGCCTGTCTGAACGCGGGAGTCAACGATTTGGGCGGCACGCTGATGAATGAAAGCATCACCAGAGCCGCCGGCGCCAGCTATGGTCAGGAATGGACTCCGCAGGCAATCGAAGACACAATTCGTAACATGGAGCGGCTGCCTCGCATGCGAAATACACTGTATGCTAGCGCCCCAAAAGAGCGCTACCTCAGCGCCAGCAGCGCACATGAGTTGCACGAAATCGAGCTTAATTCCGCTGCAAAGAAGCAGCGAACCAAAAAGCTAGAAAATCTGGCACAGCCTATCTAGCGAGTTCTCGATTATTAATACAGCGCAAACAATCATTAACATCAATCCAAATCCGCCAGTGGATCGTATCTGCTGGACCGCACGCTAATTAGGAAAACATAAAATCAGAATGAAAATAGCAATTACTGGAGCCAACAGCAGTGTTGGCCTGAACCTATTGAACCATATTGTCTCCGCTACAGATATCGATGTTATCGCCGGAGTTCGTTCTGACCGCGCAATGAAATCGTTGCCGAGCTCCCCCCAAATAGATCCACGCATCATCTCTTATCAGGATCCTACACAATTGGCAGCAGCCTTAGAGGGAGCCGACTGCATAGTACACCTCGCCGGAATTCTCATAGAGGATAAAAATACCAGCTATGCCAGTGCGAATGTCGACGCTACTCAAGCGGTGGTAAAAGCAGCTCAAACACTGGGCGCCAAACACATGGTCTTTATCAGCGTAGTTGGCGCCAGCAAAGATTCTAGCAATGCCTACTTCCGCTCGAAGGGATTGGCTGAGGAATTCGTTAAAAATTCAGGCCTTGCCGCGAGCGTCATTCGAACACCCATCTTGCTTGGGCCTAATACTGCAGGAGCCAGCTCTATGATTAGCGCAGCCACACAGGCCAAGACAAAAATTCTAGGTGGTGGAAAATATTCTATGCGCCCGCTAGACATCGATGACCTCAATCAGGCCATCTTAAATTGTTGCAATGACGACTCCACAGAAATGAAGTTATACGAATTGGTGGGACCAGAATCCATCAGCTATCGCGACCTCATTCAGAAGACCGCGGCGATGATGAATAACAGAGTTGAGATCGGCTCCGTCCCAGTTGCCATCGCCAAATTAGTTGCCGCAATAAGCTCTCGCATCAAGGGCGGAGGCATCACGCCAACAGTGATCGATGTGATTACGATGGACGAAGTAGTAGATAAGAACGCAGATGGCGAGCTGAACATAACTCTCACGCCTTTACAGAACACTCTGGAAAAAATCTTGGAGCATAAGAAAAGCAAATGAGCGAAGAAATCGAAAATAACCCAGAAGCAACTACAGAAACCAAAGCGGAAGTAGCGCCTGGCAAGAAAAAGCCCAGCCCGATCGGCCGTGTCCTTTTTCTCATTATTACCGCATTCTGCTTTGCCTATCTTTACTACAGACTCAACGGCGCAGCTGCTCGCGAAGGACTGAGCCTCGTCGAATATATGACACAAGTATTCGCCACAGTAGACTGGATACCGTGGCTTGCACTAATGGTGTGCTACTCGCTCTTCTACTTCGCAATAGATACACTGGTAGTCACCAAAGCACTAAATTGGTTTGTGGCTGATATCAAATACAAAGACATCATGCCAATCCGCGCCAGCTCTTACATCATCTCTATATTCAATGAGCAGATCGGCAAGGGTGCAATGGCCTACTATCTTAACAAGCGCGATAAGATTCCGGGCTGGGAAGTTGGCTCGGTAATGTTGTTCGTGATGTTCTGCGAAATTTACTACCTACTGGTATGGGCTACTATCGGCTTCGCCGTCGGCGGTGATTCTCTACCCGACGTATTCGGCTTGGTCCCCTATATCGCAGCTGTTGCCACTGTATTCTTAGTCCTTTGGATAGCCTATTTTCGAGGGGCGATTCTTCCGAAGAATAACTTCCGAGAAAAAATAGTATTCCACGCCTTTCGTCAAGCCAAGCCTTGGCACTATGGAGCCTTCTTCTTACTTCGCTCACCAGCCCTGTTGGCAGCCATTGTTGTCTACACGATAGCGCTCAACTTGTTCGGCGTTGAAGCGTCTCTAATGACATTGCTGCCTTTCTTGCCTGTCATTTTCTTCGCAGCCGCTGTTCCCACACCTATGCGCGCCGCTGCGATAACCTTCTGGGTGATCTTGTTCCCTGAAAACGAAGGGCAGATGGCAGCATTCGGTTTCGTTCAGCACAACTTCTTCATACTATTCAATGCTGCTATTGGGCTCGTCTTCTGGCGCAAAGCCCAACGGGACTTGTTCGGTAAGTAATGGCCAATTTTCTCACCGCTATTCGCCTGCTACTGGTTATTCCAGTAGCTATGGCGATAGCAAATGAATCGCTATTTACGAGTTGGCTCTTACTGGCACTAATTGTCATCGCCATAGCTAGCGACTATTTCGATGGCAAAGTAGCCCGCGCCCTAAAGACAGCTTCTGCCAGAGGCATGTTATTCGACCATGGCACGGACTTTATTTTCGTTACCATCGCTTTATTCGCGCTCTCCATCATTGGTCTCTCTAGCATCCTGCTACCTTTGTTGATAGTCGTTGCGTTCTCACAATATGTGCTGGACTCCTACTTTCTGTTCAAGCAGAAGCAACTACGAATGAGCTTTCTGGGCCGCTGGAACGGCATTTTTTACTTTGTACCAATCGTACTCGTCGCCGCTTCTAGGCTCCCAGCTTTCGAACAAGTTCAAGATAATTTCAATCTGATAATTGTTTACTCCAACTATGCGCTAACAGTTTCTACCCTTGCTTCTATTGTTGATCGCGCCATCGCACCAATGCTGCAAAAGGACGTTTAGTTTGGCCATTATTGCCAGAGTGCCGTTAAAACAGTCAACTTGCCTATCAGTGATTCTTAGTATGCTCATCTTCTCGAGCGCAATTCATGGCGCAGAATCAGAACCCTCTCTGTTCCAAGCTATAGCTGAAAGATTGGGCTATATGGAAGATGTCGCGGTATATAAGGCGCAGAATAAAATTCCAGTCGAGGACGTCGGGCGAGAGAAGAGAGTCCTGTCTAATGCTAAAGAACTCGCGGCGACACATGGGTTGGACCCTGATTCTATGGAGCGTTTTTTTATTGCCCAGATCAGCGCAGCGAAGGCAATTCAGTATCGCTACTCGGCTGAGCTGCTGACTCGCGAGATACCCACTCGGCCAATAGATCTTCAATCGGACATTCGTCCAGAGCTGGATAGATTGGGTGGTGATATTGTGATGCTCTTCGCCATGTTGTTGCAAAGTCGATCAGCAATAGGAGAAGAGAGGCGAGAACGTTTCATGAGCACACTACAGAGTCGATTTCTTGCCGACGCAGAGAGAGAAGCTCTGTTCGATGCGATGCTGAAAGTGCGACGCAGCCAATAACTGCTAGTCATCCTGTATTGAACAATTCTTCATGGCAAGGCACACTTAGCCTTCCTTGCTAGTCTCAGCTAGCAATGCACTAAAGAAGAACAATATAAAAACAGATTTGTAGACAGAGGCCCAACACTATTCCATTTGACATTACTATCACCCTCAGCGACATGGATCTGCAGAAATTCCATGAAAGCATCGACAAGGGCAAGCTCGCCGTCAACGAACAAGAAAGCGCCGAAGAAATAAGGGCATAGACCCCTATGGCGGACGTGCAGACTAGATCTCTGACAAACGCTTCACCCGCGCATGCGTGAGCGTCGCGCCTTAAGTACTGGAGGCCGAGGCCTTCGTATGCGAATATTTTAGTAAGCTGGAGTTATCCTTGAAAATCAATACAGTCTTCTTTGCTCTTAGTTTCGCAGTACTGCTTAGCTCACTCCACCCATCCGTGTTGGCGCAGCAATCTGTAGTCCCCATCGACAATGCGGTTCGAAGCTCGTTCGATGCAATTTCCTCCGACCCACGCGTCACAGCAGGCCTGATCAGAATACAGGACAGAGAAGCAGAGATGATTCGGGAACAGTTTCGACTAACCGAGATTCCCGCTCCCCCGTTTAAAGAAGAGGTACGAGCCGCCTACTACCTAACATTGATGCAAAATCGCGGTCTCGAAGATGCCTATATCGATAGTGAGGGAAACGCTATCGGAATACGTCGTGGAAACGGTGACGGCCCTACTCTACTCGTTGCCGCTCACCTAGACACAGTGTTCCCGGAAGGCGTGGATACCAGCATCGAACTGCGCGGAGGACGCTACTATGCGCCCGGGATAGGTGACGACACTCGTGGTCTAGCTGCAATGCTTTCCATTATCGAGACACTAAACGATTCGGGGATACAGACTCATGGCGATATCATGTTTGCCGCAAACGTTGGAGAGGAAGGCAGAGGTGATTTACGCGGTATCAAGGCAATCTTTCGAGACCATCCCCAGATCGATGGTTTCGTCTCTATAGATGGCGTTCGACTTAGGCGCATTACCACGGGTGGCACGGGCAGCAGACGCTTCGAATTCCAGTTTAGCGGACCCGGCGGACACTCCTTCGGCGCCTTTGGCCTAGCGAGTGCGACACATGCGATGGGCAGGACTATCAACAAGATAGCTGACTTTGAAACTCCTAGCTTCCCCAAGACTACATTCACCGTTGGCACGGTAGCCGGCGGCACGTCAGTTAATTCAATCGCGGCCGATGCAGTATTCGCTCTTGATATGCGATCCAACGATCGTGAGCAGCTGGCACTTCTAGAAGAACGTGCCAAGGCGGCAGCCATCGAGGCCGTGGCCGAAGAGAATGCACGCTGGGATAACGGAGAAATTAGTGTGGACTTTGTATTGATCGGAGACCGCCCGGTAGGACGAACCGCTACCGAGGATTCACTAGTGCAGGCTGCTGCTCTGGCCTTCGACAAAGTTGGTATTAAATTACAACAGCTGGGTATCTCCAGCACCGATTCGAATGTCCCCATGTCGCTGGGAATTCCAGCGATAACCATCGCCGGAGGTGGCAATGGCGGCGGGGCACACTCTCCCGATGAGTGGTTCGTGCCGACAAACTCCCATGAAGGGCCGCAGACTTCGTTTCTCATCGCCTTGGCCATGGTAGGAATCCAAGGCGTCGACACCGGCCTCCTTGAAAAAAAGAATCGCTGAGCTCTTCAGCCGATCCGAAATGAGGACGTGCGAACGCGCACTTCCTATGCGCTCAATCTAACGAGGATTCGGCATCTAGGGAGAAATTGAGCGCAGCCTTCTTCTCCGTCTTTTCCGTCAATGCGACTTCAAGACCAAGAGTATATTGATGATAGAAACGATAGAAGCCCTTCCGACTGAATTCATTCAGCCCTTTTTGACTGTAGCCTCTATGCCCGTTTCAGAATTCATCGTAGTCCCTATAACGTAGCGTATGTAAACAGTGCTTGCAGACCACGAGTCCATTTTCTGACAGCGACACTTCACCGCTAGCGCGAATCTTGAGCAGTTTATAGTCGTCTGAAACTTTTGTAGTAGCAAGATGTTCCAGTACTGGATGCTCCGCTAGCTGGGTCTCCAATTGTGAACACCATGCTAGATGGCAGGTAGGATATTCTCTATGATTCCTCTACCAAGCCTCATCCGGGATATAGGCTAGCACTCTGTTATTCTTGATCGCTAAGCTCTGGTCGGGCAGCACTCGCAACCCATCAGCCTTCAGCAGTACTCCAGGGTTTTCCAACGCCGAACGCTCGGTGCCCGTTAAATGACTAGCTAGATCGAACAAATCGAAATAGCCGAGCCCTTGGGTACCAACCTTCTTGTGCAGCTCGTTAAAGGATTCGAAATTTCTGAAGTCGGGTAGTTTCACGGGCCCAATCCTTGCGAATTTCTTCTAGGATCGTAGAGAGGCGTTTATAAGCGTACGTAACTACAACAAACTCTACGCGTCGTGATCGTTGCGCATCTTCAAGGCCATTCTCTTGTAGAATTAACTGGGAGGAAAAAAGACCAATTGCAGTCATTCTCTCTCACCTAACAACCACAGCTCGCCGCCACACTTTTGCGTTGATCCCAAATTGTAGCATCCGACAAAAAAACCCGCTGCGAAGCGGGCCTCAATGTATGGACAACTCAAATAGATCACATAACTAGAATGCTGCCCTATTCTGCATCTGCGCCCTTGCGCAGATGGCCGTAGATGAGCTCCTCTGTAAATTCAACACATTTGAATTCAAGAATCTGCATGTTTTCATCTAATCTTCTGTATAGCGGGAACTTCAACGTCCACGCTTGGGTATACACATTGGGGTCCTCTAGTGTTGCCTCGTACATGAGGGTGTTAGGCCCCACATGTGTGTAACGCTCAGTTACCCGCAGCGCATCGCTGTGATGATTACCCGCTCGATCTAACCATGTGTCAGGCACTTGATCAGTTACATCAATGACCAAGCTATCTCCTTCGAAATGCCCGCGAGAATGGCCCATCCAGCTAAATATTGGCGCCTCGAAATCGGGACGATCCATATAAACAATACGGCTTGCACTCGCAAATTCGTAGGCCATAACGACATGGTCTGGAGACTGAATGATTTGGAAGGGGAACGGCAGATAGGTGGCTCTCGGCACACCTGGCATATAGCACTTTACCACTGGGTCCAGCGCCAACCAGTCCGCCCTATTCTCCTGCTGCTTCGCTCGGGCCTCGGAAGTATAAGGAATACTTCCACCCTCTACGATGCCCAGCCCAGCAGGAATTGCCCCTATCGCCCCTAATTCAACGAGTGGGCTAAAATCTGCCGCATGTGGCTCTATATTCCAATGCGCACTGCCAATTGCCTGCCAAATACCGTTGAAATCTGGTTTCTGGTCAGCGGTTCTTGGCACAAAATCACCCTCTGCGGCTACGCTGATGGAGCTCAGCATTACTAAAAGTGATGCCGCTAGCGGTGCATAAAAGCGCGATTTTAGACCGTTTTTTGCCGAATAATCTCTCATTACTAACTCCTATATCCTTGTTTTTAACTACCATATCACTTTCAGGAGAGCAGCCAAATCCTAAATAGCAGTAATATTGCGAACCCTACGGTTTCGTGTTGACAGCAGTGCTACGCTCAGCTAAATATTCAACATCGGGAATACTCAGCTTCTCAAGCAATTCTGGAGCTAACAGGTGCAAACCTTCGTGCTGAAATGGAAGGTTTCATCGATCCGCTTCTTACCTAAGTATGATTGCCATATAATGAATAGAGCCTCACAAAGAAGGACTGGATAAACTGGAAACACTAGCCAGACTCGAAGAAACAGCGCTAAGCATACTGCTGCGGGAATCAGGATTCGCGTTCTTCAGTTCACTGACCCTGCATTCGCTCGCCATGGCTTTCGTCGTAGGAATAAATTTCGCGGTCGCATTGCGACTCTTGGGCGTCGCGCCTCGCCTAGAGATATCAGCCCTAAGCCGTTTCTACGTAATTCACTGGTACGCTGCAGCCCTGATATTCATCTCTGGGGCCGCCCTGCTGCTCGCGTACCCGGCCAAGGCACTTACCAATCCAGTGTTCTATATAAAGCTTTGTGCAGTAGTTATTGGGCTGATGATAAGCAAACGCATTCAAAGTACATTCTCAAATAAACCTGAGGTCTCTATCGACCGCACCTCCATCAAACTCGCCTATCTCTCTATCGCGCTATGGATAATTACGCTAACCGCTGGGCGATTCCTCGCCTACACCCACAGCACACTTCTTGCATCGCGATTTTATTGAGCGGCCATGATTGATTTTCTACTTAATTTTTCGCAGGCAACAGGCATTTATGCCTTCATGAATTCGCCTTGGGGTTGGCCTATCACTGAGTCCATACACTTCTTCGGCCTGTGCTTGCTAATCGGAACCGTCGGCTTATTCGATCTACGAATGATGGGTTTTGCGAAGGAGATTACACTATCCGAGCTGCACCGATTAATACCCATAGGAGTAGCCGGCTATTTATTAAATGTGATTACTGGCACCATGTTTCTAAGTACCGCCCCAGATCAATATCTCTACAACCCTGCTGTGCAATCAAAACTATTCTTCATGCTGATCGCCGGCATTAATATGATGTTTTTCTATGCGACCACAGCCGGAGATGTTAAGTCTGGGGCCTCTGCATCACCCCTGATTTTACGCGCCAAGATCATCGCCGGAATTTCCCTTGCGTGCTGGTGTGCTGTAATAGTTTGCGGCCGGCTTATAACTTACTATCGCCCTCCCTATCATTGGTGCTTCTGGTGTTAGTAGGGAAGTTAGGTCCTCGTGCCAATTGAATTCCCGGCTGATCTGAATTAGTCTTCCTGCGCTTGTTGAGGCATTGATTAATTAGCACAGCAACAAATCTATAGCCCCGCTCTCACCGTAGCTTATATATTAACTTTTCAGTGGCTCAAAATGAAACTTCGATCAGAACACTCCATCGGGATATTTCACATCCGCATCAACTGGCTATTTGCAGTCTGCGTGTTTATGACTGCCACCGCCTTTGCCCGCCTCGGCTTGTGGCAACTTGATCGAGCTGCAGAAAAGGTCGACGCACAGGCGGCTCTGTTAATTGAATCCAGCTTGAATGCCGCCCCGATCGAGAGCATCCCCGCAGGGCATTTGCATCGCGCAAACCCAGAATTACAGAACCAACATGTCTCAATGAAGGGAGAATTTGTGAATGACCGGGCTATCCTCTTATTGGCCGAGTTCTTTCAGGGGATGATTGGCTATGGAGTGGTGACGCCATTTCGGCTCGAAAGCAACGATCAACTCATTCTGGTCAGCCGGGGCTGGACCACGGGTATCCTGCCGCCGGATACCCCGCCGGATCTGCGCCCTGTATCCGGACCAGTGGAGATTACCGGCCAGATCTTCGTACCTCCCGAAAATGCGCGGGTCCTTGCTAGCCAGATAGATGCCTCGGTCTGGCCATTACGCATGCGCAGCCTCGAAATCGACGTAATTGCCGATATTATCGATGAGCCGTTGTTTCCATTCGAGATTCGACTCACTGAAGATCAAGATGGCGTGCTTGTGCGCCATTGGCCCGCCGTGAATGCAGATGTTAACCAAAACTTATCCTATTCAGTTCAATGGTTTAGCCTCGGTTTGTTAGTTCTTTTCGCAAGTTTACTTGCCAGCAGTAACCTCTGGGCTCTGCTACGCAGCAGCAAGCCTTAGAACGGCTATTTCTCCCTTTTTTAACCCTAGAACTGACTGATTTCGGAATATTACGAAAAATGAACTCGTTTTCAGGCTATTAGCAGAGTTGAGTTATTAATTATTCGACTTATTGCGCGTCCAGAAAAATTCAACTACTAGCCGAATAATGCTATTGTTCGCTAGTTATTTGATAAGCACTGAATTCGATTTTTACTATCAATAGATTTACGATCAGACGAGTTATGAGGAGAAGCAAACTATGCGAATAATTTCAGCCAAATCAATGCTGAGCGGTATGGCAGTAGCAGCAGCAATGTCCATTTCTGGTGTATCACTGGCGCAATCCAGCGAAGTCACATTCCACAAGGATATTGAGCCAATTCTGCAGCGCAGCTGTCAGAACTGTCACCGAGACGGTGGCGCCGGGCCTATGCCTCTAGTGACTTATGATCAAGTTGCTCCATTCGCCGGTTTGATCGAGTACAAGACAGCTCTACGTGACCGTGCTGGCGCCATGCCTCCGTGGTACATGGAGAAGGACATCGGTATACAGGAATTCAAAGATGACCCCTCTCTAAACGATGAAGAGTTAGCACTAATTTCAACTTGGGCACGCAGTGGCACACCTAAGGGCGAGACGGCTGACGCTCCACAAGCTTTAGTTTTCGATGACAGCTTGAAGTGGAAGGCCGGTGAGCCTGACTTGGTTGTTGTCATGAATGAAGTCACAAAACTAGCCGGCACGCCTGACTGGTGGGGTGAGATCGATTACATTCCTACAAATTTGGAAGAAGATCGCTACGTTAAATCTGTCGAAGTCGTCGAAGTAAACGATGTCAACAATCAGGCCGGCACTGGCCGAGATACTGTCGGTGGCGCGTATATCTTCCACCACATGATTTGGGGCACAGCGATGCTTGACGAAAATGGCGAGCGTGGTTCTGCAATTTCGCTTCCATGGCCTGTACATGAAGTTGGCAGAAACGCTGACATCTTCGACCAAGATGCTGGCCGCCTTCTGAAGGCTGGGTCATCCATCGTTTCCGACTCCGTGCATATGCACTCCAACGGTCGTGATACGACTGCTCACATGGAAGTAGGTTTCCGCTTCCATCCCGTTGGTTATGAGCCCAAGTATCAGACCGCTTTTATCGGTTTAGGCAACGGCGTAGACATCAGCATTACTGGAAACGCCAAAGACCAGGAACTTCACGCCTATACTGTGCTCAACCAGCACACCAAGGTTGTGACCTTCGAACCACACCTGCACGCTCCAGGTGAACGCATGTGTCTCGAGGCAATATGGGGCTACACCGTAGAAACCCTTTCTTGCGTAGGCTACGACCACAACTGGGTCCGCGGCTATCCTTACGCAGAAAACGCAGCACCCCTGCTGCCCAAGGGCACTATCCTGCACATCGTCGGCTACATGAATAACACGGAGACTAACCCGAACGTTCCTGATCCACGCAACTGGCAGGGTTCTGGTAACCGCTCTGTGACGAACATGTTCATCGATTTGGGCATTCGCGTTACTCTAACTGATGATCAGTTCTTCGAAGCTATGGAAGAAAGACGTCAGGCACTCAATCTTGGCCCAAACGATCACGTGATCGGCTGCCCTCTTTGCTTGGCACCTCTAGTTGCTCCTGTAGCCGAGGCTGAGAGCACCGACGCAAACGACGTTGCTGGCAATTAGTTGAGGCTGTAGTAGAAACATGAGCAAACATACTAGTGAAGCAATCAGCAGGGTAAACACCCTGCTGATTGCAGCTTTTTTATTAGGTACTTCGAGTGTGGTTGTCGCTGATACTTTTCAGTATGGGCAACATGTTGAACCGGCCTACGAGGGCTGGCGCCCCAATGCAGATGGCACATTCAGTTTCATGTTTGGTTACATGAATGAAAATTGGACAGAGCAGCCGGATGTAGTAATTGGAGACAGTAACTCTTTCTCTCCAGGGGATGCCGATCAAGGTCAACCAACCCATTTCCTCCCACGAAGAAATCGCTTCACTTTTGAAGTCGTCGTTCCCTCCGACTGGGGCGAGCGCGAATTGGTTTGGACGCTGAACGTCAACGGAATCGAACGCAAAGCGTATGCGACACTCAAAGACGATTACCTTGTAGATAACATGGTCATCGCGTCTGAAACTGGCTCATTGGGTGCTGGTACTAGCAGCCCTGAATCTCGAGCCAATATCGCACCTACTGTGACAATTCAGGGTGATGATATACGTACTGCACAGGTTGGCGAAGAGATCAGCTTCGTTGCTCAAGTTGCAGATGACGGTCTTCCTGCCGCTCGCAGAGAGAGCACCATCGAAGCAGACGCCCTCATGCGTCGGATGATGCGCCCTCCAACACGCATCACAGTTGGCAAGGTGAATGGTCTGTTCTTATCTTGGAACAAGTACCGTGGACCAGGCAATGTAACTTTTGATCCGCCGATGCCTAAGCCTTGGGAAGACACGCGAACCTCAGCAAACTCACCTTGGGGTGCACTTTGGTTGCCGCCCGAGGCACCCGAGGATGGCTTACACGAAATCACTGTAACTTTTGACGAGCCAGGGACATATATACTCTGGGGTCGTGCCGATGATGGTGGTCTCTATCACGACAGCTACATCACAGTAAATGTTAGCGACTAGCTAATAGACTACAAAAAGTGGGAACATATGCCCACTGCTGCCCCGTAAATCCAGCAGGCAGGGATCCAAGGATCGGACTTACCTCATTCATGCCTTGGCGCAAAAGGCAAGAGGTCCAAAACCCGAACTGTCCCAGTCATTAGATAATTACTTAATGAACTTATGGGACACCAATAACAACGTGTCCCTTTTTATTACCAAATATTTGGCACGCTTTCGATACGACAAAATCATTACTGATACTGCCAGAATTGATCCGAGTCAACATGACGAGCTACGCAAATCATTAATCGTGGACCCGACAATTAGTAATAACGAACAGCAAGAAATTGTTACAGGGGAAAGGCATGAATCGATATTCGAAAAACAAAATCAATTGGCTAGCTGGATTTATTCTCTTTTCAACTCTTGGCATGCAATCGGCTTCGGCGCAACTTAGCTATCGCTACGGTGCTGAAATCGAACCGGGCTATGAAGGCTGGCGCCCTAATGATGACGGGACATTTAGTCTGCTTTTTGGATACATGAATGAGAATTGGGAAGAACAACCCGACGTCGAGGTTGGCGACAATAACTTTTTTACACCAGGTATAGCCGATCGAGGCCAGCCTACCCACTTTCTGCCAAGGCGCAACAGGTTTACCTTTGAAGTGGTGGTACCTTCTGATTGGGGCGATAGGGAACTAGTCTGGACCATTACCCACAATGGCGAGACAAACAAAGCCTACGGAACCTTAGTCCCCGATTATCTGATAGACAACATGGTGATTGCATCGGAAACCGGATCTTTGGGCGCAGGAACCAGCAGCCCTGAGTCGCGCGCAAATATCGCTCCTGTTGTAAGCGTCAAAGGTGAGGCAGTTAACGGCTCGTTAGTCAGAAATGCTAGGGTTGGCGAAGAAGTCTTGCTCATCGCACAGGTCGCAGATGACGGCTTGCCAAAGCCGCGCGGTAGAACTGTCACACTACAAACCGAAGCAACTATTCAGGAACGCATGATGCGGCCACCACGTCGCACCACTGTTGGTAAGACCAACGGCCTGTTCCTCTCTTGGAATAAATTCAGAGGCCCTGGAGAAGTTAGCTTCGAACCTGCTCAGGTAAAACCCTGGGAAGATACACGGACATCAGCCAATTCACCTTGGGGAGCTCTTTGGGTCCCTCCAGCGATTCCCGATAATGACATGTACGAGGTAAAAGCGACATTCACAGAACCAGGTGTCTATATTCTTTGGGCGCGGGCTGACGATGGAGGCCTTTATCACGATCAGTATGTCACCGTGAATGTAAGCCCCTAAAGTTTAGGCTCTAGGTTTAGCGAGGTTCGGCGGGAGAGTCTAGTATTTGTTCCGCCTGCCCATCTTTCAGCTTAATCGTAAAAGGTGGATCGTAACTTGGCTCATCCTGATTGAGGATGATATTGGTACGCGGCGGCCTAACAAAACGAGTATTAGGACCAGCACTTATCGAATCTAATACCAGTGCTTCTGCCGCTTTAATCACCGAAGGCGCCTCGGCTTCCGGGCCGAATGAAAAACTAAAACTCCCTCTTATAAGACGATCATTCGCAGCCAGAATAGCCCAGTCAGCGGTATAGTATGTAGCCTCCGTCAACTCAGGAATATTCAATTGGAATTTCTCTTGTATCGTGGGGTCGTAACGAAAATCAATATCCACCCAGTCTCGCAACTCATTCCGAAGAGTCAATTTGACTAGGCGCACATCATAAGGGAACTCCAATTGGAGTTGGTCTGGGGCTTCGAGCAAGACACTATCATCTGCAGGCGCGGTTTCTGTTTCTATGCTTATTCCTGTAATATCCTCACCTTGAAGAGATAGGCCAATCTGAGAACGCTGTGCTACGGCAGGATGCCATAGGCCTAGTCCTAGGAGAGCAATACTTAGTATCTGAAAAGAGTATGAATTCAATGCTATTCCACTTCTAGTCCCGCCCACAGCAACAAAAAGCATTACCAAGACAACGAAAAACTGATGACGAAGAATATCATCGCCGATCATATTTGGGAAATACGACGGCGAGATTCAGAAGCGGATTACAGGAGTTAAACGGTAAATAATGCAGGATATAAATCTAGGAGACATACTCACAGGACTCGAGAATAGCGACTCAAACAGCACGCGATTTAGTGAGAACTGGTCACAAGGGCGTTCTGCATTTGGTGGCTTATCAGCCGCGTTTGCGGTAACTGCAATGCGCAAAAAACTAGCTCAGTCGCAGACCATTCGCTCCCTAATGGTTTCCTTTATTGCCCCCGTAATCCCCGGGGAGGTCAATGTAGAAGCAAACGTTCTTCGCCAGGGCAGGAATGTCACACAGTGCAGCGCGAACGTGATTTCAGGCGGGCAGATCGCTCTACAAGCCATGGCGGCATTTGGCAATCCTCGCGAAGCGTTCAAGCCAGCCACTGCAGGCAATAAGAAATTGCCAAACCGAGATAGCGGCATATCTTTCAGTGACAACGCCAAACGCCTGCCACCTTTTCTTCAGTATTTCGATGGCTGCTGGACCGACGGCGGCATCCCATTTTCTGGGAACTACAAACCTTTTTTAAATATGTGGGTACGACACAAACAAGATGTCTCTAGCTTTCCTGTCGAGAAACTAGTCGCCATAGCTGATATCCCACCCCCAGTTCTGCTCTCCCATTTTGAGAAGCCTCCCGTACCTGCCAGCTCATTGAGCTGGTCTCTGGAATTTATCGAAGCACCAGAAGAGTTAACAAGCGAGTGGTTCTATCTGGAATTCGAGGTGGAGGCCGCCGCCGATGGCTATACACAACAGTCGGGAAGAATTTACGATGAACTGGGTCGCTTGGTTGCTCTTACAAGGCAATCCATGGTCTATTTCGGTTGAGAAGTGATCAAAGCTTACCTCATTCGAAACACTCTATTGCCAATAATCTAATAGAGAGCGATGAGCATTTTTGCTAAGATTAAGGCTATGAACCCCAGTAGACGGATTTCGCAGTCGATGAACCCTCAAGCATACTACAAGAAAGTAGGTGCACTGCTGTTTGGCGTGTTACTTGTGCTGCTAGCTTCTACCACATCGCTAGCCCAACATGGTCACGGAGTTCTGACCCCCGGGGTAACCTTCCCTCCTGATGATTCTGTACTCACTGAATCTCCGCAGATGATTACCATGAGCTTTCGAGTAGATGTGCGGCTGCTAAAATTGGCACTTTATACCGCAGATGGCAAATGGATCAGCATCAACTTTGAGTATGACCCCTCACGAATGAGTCACAGCTTTGTCTTGCCCATTCCTGGTGAATTGCCCAAGTCGGAGTACTATACAGCGCGCTGGTCAGTAACCGATGACAGGCGCGGGCTGGTAAACGGCGAGTTCAATTTTGCATTTGGCTCTGGTGCAATACCACCATCCGAGACGATCGAGGCGCTAGTGAGTGACAAAGTGGAATCATTGCCTTCGACAGGCTCCTATCGATATCAAAGAGAAACTAATTAGGATTCTAATTATCTGAGGGCTGTATTGCCCTCGTGAACTTTTGTTATCTTGCAAGCTAGCGAAATTTGAATCCCTGATCAGCAAGAAATTCTTTCATATGTGGCCGGGCCTTCCCACCTAGCAGAGTAGACACCTGCTCCGTCCAACTTATTCCATGTCCTCCTCCAGTTCTCAAACGATAGTACTCACGAATATTCTCGTCATATTCCGCAATAGTCTCCTTGTCACCTACTTCGTTGTAGACTTCTTCCTTGACTATCACCGACAGTGGGAGCCGCGGTTTAACCTCCGGATCTTGATCGGGATACCCAAGACAAAGACCGAACACCGGGTAGACACCCTTGGGCAGCTCTAACAACTGCGCCACCTGAGCGGGATCATTTCTAATTCCCCCTATGTAACAAATACCGAGCCCTACGGATTCGGCCCCTGTCACCATGCTCTGCGCCATTAAGGCAACATCGACCGTAGCTATGATGAAGTGCTCTGTATAGTCACCTTCAAATGACTTCTCGTATTCATCACAATAGTTGGCTGGACGTTTTAGGTCCGCGCAGAAGATCATAAACTCCGCAGCCGACTCTACATAAACCTGACCTCCTGCCAGCTTGGCAATGGCGGCGCGTGTTTCAGGCTTCTTGATTCTTACGATAGTAGTGCCCTGTAAGAAGCTTGATGTTGCAGCCGCTTGGCCCGCTGCAATCAGCTCGTTAAATAGTTCTGGCTCTATCGCTTGATCTGTAAATTTTCTAATGCTGCGGTGGGACTTCAGCAAGTCAATCACTGAGCTCATGAGAATACCTATTATTAAGTTAACGAATTGAAGAAACTGCTTGATCAAAAATGCTGCGGCAATGCCGCAATAATCAATCTGCTGTGTCTATTAGATTATCGAGGAACGCCGGCACGATGTCATTGGCTAAGTTTGATTCCGCATTAAATAACAGTACTAAGCCAATGTTAGCATCGGGCACAAATGCCATCTCCGATCGATAGCCTCGCACACCACCACCGTGATGAACTACGCGCTGGCCCTTGTAGTCAAACACCCTCCAGCCAGTGGCATAGTAGGCTTTTTCAAGCCCGGACCAACGATTGAAATAATTGCCTCTAGGGGTTGCGATAATCGGCTCGTGTAACTGGGATAGGAAGTCAGGGGCCAATATTTCTGGAAATGCACCGAGGTTTGCACGTACCCACATACTCATGTCGAAGATACTCGCATTGATTCCTGACGCAGGCGCGACCGAATAGTACGCCGGATTAGTAGAGGTGGTATGCCAAGCCCCTCTTGACCTGCGATGAGGGTCCGTTGCTTCATCATTTTCCAAGTAGGCTTCCATCCCGACGGATGCAGTTATCATTCCCAACGGCTTAAAAATTTGATCGTAAATAAACTTCTCGTAACTTTCCCCAGTGCTCTGCTCAACCACATCCGCGATAATTGAAAACACGACATTCTGATAGCCGTAGCATTCACCAGGCTTACACACAGTTGGAATTTTAGAAAAGCTGGGTTTAATTCGGTCGTAGGAAACGCCGTCATCCAATAAATTGGAATAGGAATGAGGCATTAGACCCGTTGAATGACTAACAATATGCTTTAAGGTGATGCCGCTAGAGGAACGTCGCGTGCCCAGATTCATGCTGGGAAATAAGTCAGTAAGTTTTGTATTCCAAGATTGATAGTTTTGATCGACAAGCAACGCTGCCGATGCCCCCGCGAAAGTTTTCGACATCGAGGCGATACGAAAAACCGAATCGGTGTGAACCGCTTCCCGCGTATCGATGCTCCGGACGCCCCACGTCTGCATATGCATGATTCCCTCTCGGGATACGATTGCCAACGCGACACCAGGGATTTCCTTTTCTCTGGTGGCGCCTTCCATCCAATCAACGAAATTCGAGAGATCATAATTGTAGCCTGCGTGTGAATCTAGATTATCGGCTGAAGCCGATCCAGCGCTTAGCAGCAGCGCCACAAACAAACTTACAACTTTTAATTTATTGGCTTTAAAGAATTCGTCCATGTTTGTCCGGCAAGTAGCCACAATGTGACTTTTACTAATTCCTCGATTTTATTAACTGGCCGCTTGGGAAGTTACAATACCAGCTGTCCAGTTTAACTGTGTTAGCTATTGCATAAAACTATTGAAAACAGGGTCACACTTTTCAATTAGCACAACCGTAAGTGCATTCCCAGTCAATGTTGCAGACAAAAAAGAACCGACTTAACGTACATTAAGTCGGCCAAACGGAGGCACTTATTTAGCAAAAAGATTCCTTCACTGAAACGGCGACTAGCTCCCCTGCAGTGCTGCTTCGATTTCCCCCTAAAGAAAAATCAGAATTCTGCGTCCCTCCCGAATCACGGTCAGAGCTGAGATCCTGCTCTTTGAATTTGCGGCACCGGCAGACGTCGCCCTGCTAAATGTCTCCAGATCTACTATCGACCAGCGATTGACCCCGGCGATGACATCTGTCTCCCGCAATCCAGCGGCTTACGAAGCTCCAAATTAACTTAAATAAAAACCTTCAACACCTTGATTCGTATATTTATTATCGCCTTTAATCACCACTAATCTCCCGCCTCAAAATTCGTTTATGATACTGGTGGCAGAATTACCTGTTATGGCCTGACCCGAGGAGCCACCTATTCTGGCCTGCACTGATTCTCGGATGCCATTGCGATATAGTACAAGTTCTACCAGCTGGTCTTGCCTCATTAGTCCCACCATATTGCGCAGTTGTCTGCTGCCGCGCACCTGTTTGCCATCTATTTCCACGATGACGTCAGAAAGCTGCACACCCGCCTTTTCTGCAGCGCTATCGGGCATTACACTAGTAACCACAGCACCGTGATCGACATCTACTTCCAGCGCGGCAACTATATCGAGTGTCGCATCTGCTATTGCCACGCCTAGAAGACCGCGCCTGACCTCTCCATCACGTTTCAGGTGTTCCATGACGCTCATTACCATATCCGTTGGCACAGCGAACCCTATGCCATTGCTGCCACCACTACCGCTTATTATTGCCGTGTTGATACCAATTAGATTCCCTTCCATATCAACTAAGGCGCCACCTGAATTCCCAAGGTTGATAGCAGCATCAGTCTGGATAAAGTCTTCGTAGTTCTCGTTATTGATGCCGGCCCGGCCCAATGCGCTGACTATGCCGGAGGTCACGGTTTGTCCAATGCCAAAGGGATTGCCGATTGCCACAACGTAGTCACCAACTGCCACCGTACTGACATCGGCAAACGCGATCTCTATCAAGTCTTGTGCCTCGACCTGCAAGAGCGCCACATCCGTGCCTGGGTCGCTGCCCAATAACGTCGCTTCCAGTGCTCTTTCATCAACCAGGCGCACTGTAATTCGGGAGGCGCCAGCTACAACGTGGTGATTAGTAATGATCAGGCCCGCAGCGGCATCAACTATGACACCTGATCCCGCGCCTGTGGCGTAGGGACGACCCATCTGTTCGCTTCCACGCCCAGATGTCCGCACAGCCTTGCTTACTCGAATGCTGACTACAGCGGGCGTTACCTGCTCTAACATCGGTGCCAACGAGGGTATGCCTTGCCCCAATGCCTCGGGACTTATCGCTTGGGCCTGGGCCACCAATAGCACCACTGCAGCCATAGCAATAATTTTGCTAAATTTCACTGATATTTGATAGCTCATCTTGAAATCTCCTTAATAAGCCTTATGAATAAACCTGAGCCGCAGAATTATTGCTCTGCAGGCCTCAATACTGAATTTAGGGCTAGAACCGACGAATAACCTGAAATTGCGATGAATTTTATGTCCAGAAAACCTGCGGAGGGAGAAAATTGCGGTTTAGCCGGTCTTAATAAATTAGAATACAGTCATGAAGTTAGAAGCAGACGCTTCATTGCCATGTTGAAAGCTGTATTTGCTTAATTGATATGCAATAGGAAACATTAGCGGAATAACTATGTCTACACTGATCCCAGAACAGATTGAACAGAATAGAGAGACGCAGGAGCTGGACACAAAACCCGCTCTCTCTCGCGAATTTTCCGTGGGCGAATGGTGTGTGCTGCCTCAGCTAAATCGAATTAGATATAGTGGGACAAACGAAGAGCGTCAGTTAGAGCCACGCCTAATTAAGTTGCTTTGCTTTCTTGGGGCAAACGAAGATCGAGTTCTCTCTCGAGAAGAGCTAGTTCAGGCATTATGGCCCCGAGTTGTCGTCAATGAAAACTCACTTACGCGCGCAATATCCGAACTGCGCAAGCAGCTCCAGAGCCAAGACTCTAGGGCTCCGAATTATATTGAGACCATCCCCAAGCGCGGCTACCGCCTCCTTCCTCGGATAGAGCCGCTTGAAGCCGAAGTTGCCCCCTCATCACTAATCGATGACTCGCGTTGGACTACCCTATTCACGATGCCTGTCCTAAGGGTTGGCGCTGCGGCTCCAGCTGCCTGTCTATGCTTACTCATTGCCGGCTGGATTTCTCTAGAAGCTGGGAGGCTAATTGATCGAGAGTTCGATAGGGTGAGTTCTCCTGCCCTATTAAGCGATGAGCTACTAGACAATAAGCCAGATTACCAAGGCGGCGAATTACAGCTGAGTACTACCGACAGCAACTCGAGCGCCGTCGAGTATATCGCGACACCAGTCGTGTCCTTAGACGAAAAGCAATATGCTTTCATTCAATACGACACTAGAGGATCAACCATTTTTTTAGGCGGCTTGGGCACAGCAATAGAGCCCATCCCCGTCTACTACAGCCGTCAACACGTTTTCAATCTAGCGTGGTCGCCGGTGGGAAATAATCTATTGTTTGCAATGAAACCCTCAATGACAACAGCGGTGATGTATTCAACGGTCGGCGAGACGGCCGAGTTGATCACACTAAATCTCAACACTTTGGAGACTAGCCGCCTATTAGAAGATATCCATCCAGCTGATTCCAACTCCCCTAACGGCCGCAACCTTACTTAACAATCTCTACATCTGATGCCCTGCAGGGCCTACTATCGTAGATAAGTAGGACGTGACAACGAGTATGACCACTGCAATTGCCAGCTCGTAGCGAATAGATCTCTGCAACTTGACTCTACTGCCACTGCTAATCAACACTGGCACCAACATCAGCTTATTCATGGCAGCGACTCCTAACATTACCAATACCAGAGTCAGCTTCAGCGACAAAGCCAAGCCGTAATCTGAATTAATTAAGGTCATGGGAGACTCAAGCAACTCGTATAACATTACCCCCCCACCCAGAAAAAGTGCGAAGAGGATCACAATCGCGTTATCTCCGAATCGTTTTAATGCTTTCTCAAGGACATCAATATCCACGCTTCTACTCAATTGCAGAAAGGGATAGAGACAGCCTATCCATAACGCGAATGCAGCGAAGTGCATCACTATTGATATCTGCGCCATTAGACTTAAAACAGACACATGGCCCGTTATTCTATGAGAAAAAGCCAATGCCAGCAGAGCTACTAACTGCAGGAGAAACAATAATCGCGTTAGGGGGTTCTTGAGATCAATATTCGAGCGTTGGAGCTTCTTGAGAACGATCACGCTACTCACGCCTGCAAGTATAAACGCGAGCAACCGTAGCAAGGTGACATCACCAAGGCCTGTACCGAGTAATATCGATATCATCCCCCAGTCAAACATACCTGGCAGACCGCTATCGTTTATCAACCCCACTTGCACAAGGAAACCCAGGAGGGCCCCGTGAAAACCAATAACCGTGCCGACAAAGATATAGGAGAAGTTTGAGAACAGCAGAGCTCTATCTGCGTTTGAGTAGCGCCAAGCACTCAGGCAGCCTCCAGCAATACTGAAGGCGCCGACGTAGAGAAGTAATTTAGCTAGGAGGCTTGCTAGCTCCCAAATGCCAGGGAGTATAAACATCGAGTTGTCTATTTAAAATTAATGGCTGTTGCCTGCAGATTCGCCAGTATGTTCTTCAGTGATACTAGGATCGACAGTAAAGCTATAGCTATCGGCTACTGTGTGACCGTCTTCGCCGATTACAGCCCAGTTAACGGTGAACGCACCCGGATGCATGCCCGGTGTCTCGATCATAAAGGCATTCTTAGCTTCAGTATTACTCTCAAAATTAGTTGGCATCTCATGCCCAACACCCATCAACTCCAGCTTCACTAATTTAACAGGCCCATTAAATGTTAGATTGATATGCGCCGGACCTTGTTTAATCATCGCCCCATCACCTGGCATAGCTTCTGTCAGCGCAGTGTGTGCAAAAGCAGTCGCGGAAATCATCAATGTAAAAAGAGCGCAAACCACGAGTCGCGATGCGGTCCAAAGTGTGAATTGTGAATGCTTCATAGAAACCTCGATTTAGGAAAAATGAGTTAGATCAGGGAATTATCGCAGTTCTGGGCAGAATAGGCGATCTAAGTCTTCTGTGTCAAATTGTCGCAGATGATATGGCGTTGAATAGAAACACTAGCCCTTCTCCTGCCCTTTATTTCCTGTTTCAGCTACTGCCTAGGCGTCTTTCTTCTTCCAAACGTGGTTTCTGGGAGAGAGCGTGATTTCGTCGAATACGGTGCCCTGCCTTGCTGCTAGCACCATCGAAACAGCACTAGCGATATCCTCAGGCTCGATTGCGTTTTCTGGAGCAAGCCCCGGCTCGAACTGCAATTTATCAAAGAATGGCGTACGTACAGCACCCGGATTGATAAGCGTCACCCTGACCCCTGACTTGCCACACTCCTCCCGCAGAGCCTGCGAAAAACCACGAACAGCGAATTTACTTGCACAGTAAATACTGCCCTGCCTCGCTCCCTTCAGCGCCGCTTCTGAGCCCATGAACAATATATCGCCCTCTCTTTGCTTCTTTAGCAGAGGCAAGAATGCTTTAGTCACGATAACCTGACTAGTTAGATTGATATCCATAACGAGGCGAATGTCTTTTACAGATAACTGCTCTAAAAACCCCATGCGCCCGATGCCTGCGTTGTTGATCAGCGCCTTGAGAGGCATATCAATTTCACTAAGCAGTGCGGACAGTGATTCTTCAAGCGTATCGAGATCCGCAAGGTTGATACTCCGGCTCCTGAAATCTGGGTGGCTCAGCCCCGCCTTCTCGAAGTTATTGGCGATGCCCAATACTGCATACCCTTGTAACAACAGTGCCTTCACCAAGGCCAAACCTATCCCAGAGGATGCCCCAGTTACTACGACCAATTTTTTTTCTCTCGTATTTTTCAAATTCATTCTCTCCATAGATTTTCAAAAGATTACCCACAGCGATAATATTGCTCAGATGATACGTAATTCAACAGAAGCTTCTCTATCGCTATCAAGTGCGAGTTTTCTTCCGTGCTTTTTAAAGCAATCATTCCATCTGTTGTCTGGGTGGGTCGTGCAAACAACTCCTCATCAGGATAGAGCTTTACAATTCTCTTGTGGAAATCGACAGGCATTCGAAACAAGCCACTGCTAACCGAATGCAGCTTCTGACCATCGAGCTTTGAAAATATTTTCGCAAACAGGGCTTCATAGGGCGCCAACCCTTCAGCACCGAGTATCAGAGGCTCGAAACGGATAGCGACTTTCCAGCCGGCTAGCTGCAATTTGTGTAATGCCTCCAATCTTTTTTCTATTGAGGGAACTTTTTGTTCCCACTGCACTGCGGCCTCGCTAGTGGTAAAGCTCATTGCGATTACACAGTTTGAAACAACTTCAATGTCGAGCAGACATCGAACCTGCGTACTCTTCGTTCTAATCTCTAATTCAGCGTCAGGGTAACGTCTGAATACAGGCAGGAAATGACTGCAGAAATTGCTGACCGGCTCTAGCGCCAAACTATCGCAATCGTAGCCACTATAGTACACACCACCGCCATTATTTTTTTCTATTTCCTCTGTGATCGATTTCTCGAAGTCTTCGTAATTTACAAATAAGACGTAGTTCGCGGAGCTATACATCCCCTGCAAAAAACAATAACGACAATCGTACACGCAGTTCAACATATGCGAAAAGTAATAACTCTTACTGTCGTTATAGCCATAACCCGAAGGTGCTGCTAGAACTTTGTTTCCATATTTTTTTGCGAGTATCAATGCCGGCGCCATTTTTTGCAGGCGAAAGTTTTGTGACTTTCGATTGAAGACCTCACCGTAGCGATCACAAATAACCTGCGGGACTTGCGAAAACCTGTCCAGCAAATTTCTTACTCGTTGTATTTCTAGAACTTCTTCTTCGATATAGATTGTCGAAAACATAGTATTCCAATCGCGAGCCTAAGCTTCGCTTATCCGGTCAATGCGCTCTGCAAGCTGCTGTATAAGTGCTCTAGCATCGCTAGCCTTAAGGTCGGCTCTACCCAGCTCTTCTTCCAAACCTGACGCTTTGTAGCGCTGACAGAGTCGCCTGAACTGTAGTTTTTGATTTACAGTTAAATGAATCTCCGAACATACCTCGGAGAAGTAACTCGGTAGTCGCTGGTTTGAATTATGCTGTTGGGCGATCGCACTCATTCTTTCGATCAGTATCAGTAACTGGGGCGCCTGTGCTGCGATCAAACTTGGGACACTGCGTATATCAATCCCGCTTATCGGATTTTCCAAATTATCCGAGATTACTTTGAAAATCTGCACCAGCTCCGCAGTTGAATATTTAGTCGCCTCAGCATAAAACGCGGAAGCCTCCATTTCATACGCGCTATCCAATGGGTATGAATTTTCGGGCTCATCAACAGTGACGACACTGCCTACTTCGAATCCTTCGATGAGCTGTGGCGGGTACGCGCTCGCCCCGGAGCTTTGATCTGTGATTTTATTGCCAAGCCAGGCGCTGCCTAACGGAGCATCTCGGTGACCGGCAATGCCAATATTCAACCACGCTCGAATCTCACCATCATCAGAGACCTGTTGCTCACCTAGATAAGTTACTGCTGCGGCTACTGCCTCTTTGCCTATGCCAGACACAAGAAGACGCAGCTTACTTGGATTGCTGTACTCTACGAATTCGGCAGAAGCGTGATTGCGCTCTAACTCTAGCATCTTTACTAAAGCCTTAGCTTCAAGCCCATTAGCCACAACTATATTCACTGGCATAGAATGTTTCACACTTTTAATCATTCAGCTCACTTCGCGATAGTCTATTAATAACTGCTCATAGTATTCAACGCTCTCTGCCTTGCCTCTCTTTGCCGCACCATTTCTCAGAATTTCGGCCTTCTCTAACAAGGTCATCTTGGTCAGTCGTTCTTGCCCATCTTCTAGTACACCACTTTTAAGTAGTTTGATAAGCGACTGCACACGAAACCTATCCATGCCCCAATATTGCCTGGACAATTGACCATCATGCCCTCCATATTTCCTAAGTAAAGGTGTGTCGATATAGAAGACTCGTTCTCGACTGCACAGCCGCAGCCATAGGTCGTAATCCTCGCAAGCTGGCAATGATTCATCGAAGCCACCTAGCTCTACGTAGAGCGATCTTTCCATAACGACGGATGAGGGTGAAATTACACAGAGCGCAAGACAGCTAGCAAATAATTCTCCCCCTCTTTTTCTGTGTTTATCCATTTGATTGACACGCTTTCCATTGCGAATCCAAATCTCATCGCTGTGCACCAACCTAAAGTCAGGCTCTGCCTGAAGAGTACGCAGCTGAGTCTCTATTTTCTTAGGCAGCCACTCATCATCTGAATCCAAGAAAGATAGATACTTACTAGTCGTCGCATCCACACCAGTATTTCTTGCCGAGCTAACTCCGCTATTTTTTTGCTTGATGTAAATCGTGTCGGGGTAGTGCTGTTTGACGAGCTCTTCAGTCCCATCTACTGAGCCGTCATCTACAACGCAGACCTCATCAGCCTGTCTGGATTGCGTATAGACAGATTCTAGCGCACGGCCCAGCGTAGCCGCCCTATTGTAGGTTGGAATTATAACTGCAACAGTATCATTCACGGTTTTCAAACTAGTTAAGCTCGGCACAATGACGTCAATCGACAACTACTCAATGGGTTTAACTTCACTTACAAAAAAGGGAACCGAGGCTCCCTTTTTTGTACTGCTTTATTCAGACCCGATACTTAGACCTGTTCAGAATCAGCGCTTTAATTGTATTTCGCTAATTCCTTTCTTGCGATCACACGGCGGTGAACTTCATCTGGTCCATCAGCAAGACGCAATGTGCGCTGACCTGTCCACAATGCAGCGAGTGGAAAATCTTGCGAAACGCCTGCCGCTCCGTGCATCTGAATCGCGCGATCGATAACACGCAAAGCCATATTTGGCACAGCCACTTTAATCTGAGAGATCGCGTCGCGTGCCGCTTTATTACCAATAGTATCCATCAACCAAGCTGCCTTATAGGTAAGTAGTCGGCACATTTCTATTTCGATTCTGCTATCGGCAATAATATCGTAATTACCACCCAATTCGGCGAGCGGTTTTCCAAAAGCATCTCTGCTAACTGAACGCTTGCACATTAGATCTAATGCTTTCTCAGCCGCGCCGATCGAGCGCATACAGTGATGGACTCGTCCTGGGCCTAGGCGCCCTTGCGAAATCTCAAACCCGCGACCACGACCAAGAATAATATTGCTCTGAGGTACGCGAACATTGTGATATTTAATATGCATATGCCCGTGAGGCGCATCGTCTCGTCCGAATACATGCATCGGGCGAATGACCTCTACACCCTCAGCATCCATAGGTACAAGAATTTGGGACTGGCGAGTATGCTTGGGCGCATCTGGATCCGTAACCACCATGACAATCATGATTTTACAACGCGCGTCACCAGCGCCTGAAATGTAGAACTTCTCGCCGCTAATTACCCACTCATCACCATCTAACACTGCGCTGGTCGCAATATTTGTTGCATCCGAAGACGCGACTCCCGGCTCAGTCATAGCGAATGCAGAGCGAATTTCACCCGCCAAGAGAGGCACTAACCATTCTTTCTTCTGTTCTTCGGAACCGTAGCGTTCCAACACCTCCATATTTCCAGTATCAGGCGCACTGCAGTTGAAGGCTTCCGAGGCGAGCCTGCTTCTGCCCATGATCTCGGCCAGATGGGCGTAGTGCAGGTTAGATATTCCTGCGCCACCTTGGCTTTTCGGTAGGAAGAAGTTCCACAGTCCAAGCCTGCGCGCTTCCGCTTTTAAACTTTCCATAATTTCGTCTTGACGCGGTGTATGCGACCAGCGGTCACCAACACTCACTTCGTTGTGATACTCGACCTCTACAGGCGCTACTTTTTCTTCAACAAAAGTACGAATCTTTTCACGCACTTCAACTAGTTCTTCCGATAACCCTAAGTCCATCATTTACTCTTCCCCTAATCCCAATTAAAACTAACTGTATTTTATTAACTTACGATCAACTGTTGGTCAGCTAGCAATAGTGCCACCACCGTCGATCACGATTGTTTGCCCTGTAGTAAAGCTGCCTGCATTGGACGCGAGGAAAACCGCAGCACCTGCGATCTCATCGGGCTCGCCGATTCTACGCAGTGGGTACTTGGATACCGTCGCTTCATAGATTTCTGGATTTTCCCAGAGAGCCTTCGCAAAGTCTGTCTTTATAAGCCCAGGTGCGATGCAATTGACCCGAATATTCTTCGGCCCCCACTCGACCGCCAAGTTGCGTGCGATCTGCATATCAGCAGCCTTCGATATAGCGTAGGCACCAAGCGCATCAGTACCCTTGAGTCCACCAATTGAAGACACGATGATCACCGCACCACCACCGGTTTCAGCCATACCTGGAAGTACCCGCTGACAAAGTCTATGCACGCTGCCTATATTAGCATGCATTACCTTGTCGAAGGCAGCGTCTGGAATATCCTGAGATGGGCCAAAATAAGGATTTAGGGCTGCGTTGCAAACCAACACATTAACCTTACCTAGTTGCTCCTCGGTCTTAGTAACCAGCTCCGCTAGTTGTTCCTTATAATTGATATTGCAAGCGATGGCGATGGCCTCAAAGCCTTTCTCTCGAATAGCTGTTGCGGCCTCGTCGCAGGCATCTTGATTGCGGCTAGATATGACAACTTTAGCACCCTGTTCTGCCATGCGATTTGCGATTGCCAAACCAATACCCTTGGTCGAGCCCGTTATAACGGCCACTTTACCTTCTAGGCTAAATAAACTCATGCTCTCTCCATTCTTTCAATAACTAATTCTTTTTCTAAACCACAAAGTCCAATCGAAACAATCCTACGTCATTCGGTCCAAGGGCGTTTTCCTTTTGAAATACTAGTACCACCGTCCACCGGTATCACCGTTCCATTGGTATAGGCGCCAGCACGTGAAGCCAGATATGTCACTATCCCCACAATCTCCTCTGGCTTGCCCACGCGATGAAGAGGACAGTCATCCTCAATATCTTGTTTATAGTGTTCGAACACGTAGTCGGTCATCTTAGATTCGAAGAAGCCCGGCGCTATCGCGTTAACCGTGATATGACGTGGAGCCAGGTCCACTGCAAAACTGCGCGTAAGATGATGCAGTGCCGCCTTACTTGCAGAGTAGGCGAACGTGGGTATTCGCTGAACAATCGGCACGTGTATGCCATCCATCGATCCGATATTAATTATACGAGAAGGATCATCTTTAAACGCAGATTTGGCTAACAGAGGGACAGCATCTCGGGTCAGAGAAAATACTGCCGAAAGATTTGTATTGATAACTTTCTCGAAACCCTCATCTGGATAGTCTTCGAGCTTCGCACCCCAGTTCGCACCCGCATTGTTGATGAGAATCGAGAGGCCACCCAATTTCGATTCAACGAACTGCAAGAGGCGTTCGCGATCCTGACTCACAGTCACATCGGTAGCTAGGGACCAGCACTCTCCGAATTCAGATAATTCAGAAAGTGCCATGTCGCACTTTTCTTGGCTGCGCGAGGCTATAACTACCCGAGCTCCGTTACTCAGGAGGCCCTTTGCCATTATGAGCCCTAGGCCAGAACTGCCACCCGTTACCAGCGCCGTCTTCCCCTCTAGAGAAAACAGCGAGGCCGTCACATAGTTTTCTACGTCTTGCTTTGACACTAGTCCTCGTCCGCCACTTTAATCAATTGCTTGCCAAAGTTTTTACCCTTCAACATTCCGCGAAAATACTCAGGCGCATTCTCTAGGCCGACACCGACACTCTCTCGATAATTCAGCTTTCCATCCTGAATCCAACTTCCGAGTTGCCGAGTCGCTTCAACCCAACGATCGCGCCATTCGGTCACGACAAAAAACCGGTTCTCCGGCACTGGATCCAAGCCTTTGAGTATGCGCATTGGGGTCTCTGAATTCGCTATATCCTCATCATTGTAATTCGAAATATAACCGCAGATTGGCACGCGAGCTCCTGAGTTTAATAGCGGGGCAACGGCCTTAGTTACATCACCGCCGACATTCTCGAAATAGATATCCACACCATCGGGACAAGCCGCGGCCAACTCTGCAGCGAAATTATCCGCTTTGTAGTCGATACATGCATCGAACTTCAGCTCTTCTTTCACATAACGACATTTCTCTGGTCCGCCAGCAATACCTACAGCACGCAAACCTTTGATCTTAGCTATCTGCCCCACAGCTGAGCCCACGGCTCCAGATGCAGCAGCCACCACCAGAGTTTCTCCAGGCTGCGGCTTACCTACTTCCGTGAGACCAAAGTATGCAGTTCTGCCTGGCATACCAACAACGCCTAGATGAGCCGACAGACTGCCGTTATTCAAATCAATCTTCATTAAACGCGGGTCATCGGCGTTCGCTACTAGATGCGATTGCCAACCCATATGAGCCGCGACAGTATCTCCCTCTACGAAATCGGCAGAAGTAGACTTAATCACCACGCCACTTGACTCACCAGTTATTACATCACCAATCTGCAAAGGGTCGGCATAGGATTTAACGTCATTCATGCGGCCGCGCATATAGGGATCTAGTGAAAGCCAGCAAACCTGGATCAAAATTTGATTGTCTGCCAATTCAGGAATATCGACCTCGCGAAAACCGAAGCTCTCGTCACTCGGCTCACCGACTGGCCGCTGCGCCAGAAATACTTGAGTATTTTTTGTCATTATCTATCCAATTCTATTTGTTTTTTGCTCGAGCAAAGCAGTCTACTTTACTCAATGCCTCGTAACAACTGAAGCCAGCGCGGATTCCAGTAATTCCAGCCCCTTAGCTATCTCGGCCTGCGTCACGATCAGCGGGGGAATCAATCGGATAATCCGATTCCGAGTTGGAGTGACCAACAGCCCTCTGATTAGTGCGGCTTCTGTCACTTTAGTCACCAAGTGGTCTGAGCCTAGCTCAAACGCACAGAGAAGACCTTTTCCACGTATCGGCCCGATTAAACTCGGGTACTTATCCCTCAGCTTATGCAGCCCATCGATCATAAAATTCCCAGATCTGGCGACCTTATCAGCCATGTTTTCAGCCTGTAGATAATTGACTACCGCAGCTGCCACAGCACAGGCCAGAGGATTGCCACAAAACGTACCACCGTGATCACCCTTGTTTAGCTGTTTATCCACACTCGCGGAAACCGCGAAGGCAGCGAAAGGGAACCCGCCAGCAATACCTTTCCCCATAGTCATAATATCTGGAGCTATGATTGTCTGACTGTGCTCAATAGCGAAGAACTTCCCAGTCCTACAAAAGCCAGTTTGAATCTCATCAATGATGAGAAGAACACCTCGCTCCTTGCAAAGAAAAGCAACCCAGGCGAAATACTCGTCATCAGGTATCCGCACCCCTCCTTCTCCCTGTATAGGCTCCAAGATAACCGCGGCAGTTTTGTCGTCTATAGCTGCGCTGAGTGCAGGGAAATCTCCAAAGGGCACAAAGCAATTTCCCTCCAGAGCAGGCAAGAATTGCTCAGTATTGTCTCTCCCACCAGAAACAGAAAGGGTATTGAATGTTCGACCGTGAAAAGATGCGAGGGTAGATACGATTTTCGATTTGCCAGTGATTTTTCTCGCCAGCTTAATCGCTGCATCGTTCGCCTCTGCTCCGCTATTCGCGAAATAACACTTCGCAAGATTATCCGGAAGCACCCCGCTAAGAGTCTCCAATAATTTCGCCCGTGAGGGCGAATAAGTAAAGCCGGAATTCGGATTCTGAATTATTTTCTGCGCCTGCTTGATGATCGCATCCGTTATTAGCGGATGTGAATGCCCCAAGCACGTAACCCCCCAGCCTGATGTGAAATCCAGATATTCATTCCCGTCCTCATCCCAAACGAGACAGCCCTCGCCACTTTCTATCGCGATTGACTGCCGATTACAGAATGTAATACCAAGGCGGTCTTCTATTTCTATGCTACTCATAGTCTAGCCTCCCTATTTCTAGTCTTGTATTCCCCAACGCGGTACCAATACGAATACGATTTCTTAAAGCCAAGCTTCTGGTACAGATTAACTGCCATAAAATTTGCTTCTTCCACCTGTAGATAGGCGAATCTTGAACCCTTCGCGAAACCCCAACACAGCAGAGAATTAATTATATCCAAGGCGTGCCCCTTCTCCCTTTGTCCAATTGCTGTAGAGATACCAAACAAACCCATTGCCTGGTTCGCATACACTGCCATGCCGCTACTCATAGGAGCTTCATCGAATCCTTTTTTGAGTAAGAACAGATGCCGAAAATCACTCTTCTCTAAGAGTGCATTGTGCACATTAATTTCCTCCATATTCCTATTAGTAAATGCGTACCAAGCTTGCAGCCACGATCTAGCATCGACCTTTTCGATAGAGCCATTCTCCAAGCTTGTTTTAATTTCCACAGCGCCTGACAGATCAAGTAACATAGTGAGAGTCGGCGCCTTTTTCTCGTACCCTCTAAGTTCTAGAGCACAATCGATCTCGGCTATTGAACCAAGTGCGACCACATCCGAATGTACAATTCTCACAATAGGCGCAGCATCTCTCTCGGCGAAGAATTTCTCTGCAGCATCAATTAGCTTATCAGTTTCAAACTCGGCATCAGGGTAGAGGCTCAAAGAGTTCGTTCGCCGATCTGTACCGCAGGAATACCTAAGCACACCGCAAGATAACTCCTCTTCCTCTAGTGCCGGCCAAGCATGTCTCGCCGCATTCTCTATCTCCATCACCCTCATTCCATGTCCCCTGCCCTACATATCGCCATATCAAAATTATGACAAAAAAAAACCCCTAAGGCCGAAGGCGCTTAGGGGTTTTACTATCTTTCTAATTAATTAGATAAAACCACGGCTCTCCGGCAAGGGTGCAATTGTCGCGCGCGCGGCGCGGCGGGCGGCGGCGTTCATCGCGGCGGCTGCTTGTCGTTGTGATACTTGCTGTGAATTCAATTTATACATCGTCTAAATCACTGTTGTGGCGTGTTTCGAGGGGTGGAACCATAGTAGATTGAGATTAGGCTGTCAATAGAGGGCTATTCCTTTAGACATCACCTGTGTCATAAGACTCTATACGAATATTTTCAGTCTCATTTTCATTATAGTTTCTTCTCTCCCTGAAACCCTCAAAGTTGGTGCTGTTAAAGTCGAAGTAAGGGTTCTCGAACTCGATAACCCTTACTTCGCGACCTGTAATCATGCCCTCTGTCACCAAGACTCCCATGTAGACAATCAACGTGACTACTAAGAGTGTATAGCGGTTCCTTAATATTAAATCTTTCATGCCTTTTTCCTCCTAGTCCGTAAAGCGGCGCATGAACACGGCGCCCGCGATCAGTATAGAGCCAACTATAATTCCAAAAAGTGTATCGTAATTGAAAACCCTTTCGAATACGCTTTGAAACTCGAAGATTAGATATTGATCTGGATTTGATGTCCGCGAGGCCACCCAGTTCGCCAAGAACTGCGTGCCGAATATGAGATCCTCGAGAAACCCTACGAGTATAAAGACACCACCAGCCCATAGCAGAGGAGTCTTCTTCGCGAAAGCCGAGAATAGGAGCAACCAACCTACTGATGGAAGCAACCAGAGGCCGGTCACGACAGTAGAAATATAGATCAACACCAAACTGGCAATAGCAGCTAGGAACAGGTAGCCAATGCCTACCAGATCCACATCGTTGCTGATTCCTAGTATCGTTAACCAGACCATCGCTATCAGATACATCACAAATATAACCAGAACGTAAAAAATTGGCGCAACCAAGACAATAGCAACAATTTTAGAAAGCACCGTTTGAAGATTCGAGACCGGCATAGACTGCCAAAATAAAACACTCATCTCTTTTCGATCTTGATACAAGGTATTGATGAGGTAAATAACGCTACACACATAGAGCGTAAGGTAGAAGGGAATCGCCAACAGCATAATAAATGGCGCCATATCGAACGGCGACAATCCATCAAATAGAGCCGATACAAAGCGCAGCCCTTCAGCTAAATCGCTCTGGCTTATCTGCGTAGCTACCCATGTCGCCGCCACAAATAGTAACAAGGCGACTACGACTGGAGCACCAATAAATATATTCCGGTGCTCTAGCACTTCCCGCTTTAACAGCGCGTAGAATTGAAGTGATGCGAATTTATCCATGCTTTTCTTCCTTCAACTTAGCCACAAAAAGATCGGCAACACTTGGAGTGTGCAACTCGCCCAGAATCTTAAGCTGCTCCCTAGGAACGGATTCGAAAGTGTAAGATTTTTTCCCGAGCAGTTTGCGAACATAGATAGGCTGAAGAGCATCTGCCTGTGCAACCTTGTCTGCATCGACTAGGACTTCGGTATAGATATCGGATAGATCGGACATTGAGGAATCGAGAACTATCTTGCCTTTATTTATGAACACGAGATGCGAGAGCAACGTCTCTATCTCTTCGACCTGATGCGTGCTAATAATAATCGTTCGATTCCCATCGTAAAAATCGTTAAGCAAACGATCGTAGAATTCTTTTCGGTAAATTATATCCAAGCCAAGTGTCGGTTCATCGAGCACGAGTAATTGAACCTCAATCGCCATCACTAAAGCGAGATGAAGTTGTGTCACCATGCCTTTAGATAAATCTTTAATACGCTTATTCGCAGGGATATCAGTCGTGCTGAGAAATTTCTCAGCCTTCTTGCGATCGAATCTGGGGTGCACACCTTCCACATAATCGATTACATGAGAAACTTTGAGCCATTTCGGCAGAATACCCACATCTGCTATAAAACAGACATCTTCCATTAATTTATGACGTGCAATTCGAGGGTCGCGGCCGGCAACACTAAGCTCACCATCAACATCACAGAGTCCAATTAGCGCTTTTAGAGTTGTCGTCTTACCTGCACCATTAGGGCCAATCAGCCCACTGATGGCGCCTTTAGGAATAGTCAAATCCACCCCATCTAGCGCAGCAAAGCTGCCGTAGTTCTTTGTAAGTGATTTGGCTTCGACGATGTTACTCATGCTCTACCCCCCAGAACTCTCTATTTCTATTGATTCGTCTTGCTGCTAAGGAGTTCATCGATCTCCAAGCCCAGCCTCTCAATACGCTCAGCAATTTTTGGCCATTCCTGTTCAAGAAATTTTCTCCTTTCTTCGGTAGATAATTTATCCTTCGCTCCTGATAAGACATACATTCCAAGCCCCCGTTTTTTCTCAACCAACTCTTCGTCGACTAATATTTGCATTGCTTTCGAAACAGTAATCGGATTAATACGCTGTTCTCTGGAAATCTGCCGCACGGAAGGTAAGGCATCCCCTTCACAGAGAACGCCATCCATAATCAGCTCTACCAGCTTGGCTCTAAGCTGAATATAGATAGGTTCTTTGTTGTTCCAATTAATTTCCAACGAGCGACTCCGCATGATGTGGTGTTATACATGACTATAACACTACATCAGCGAAGAACAAGTAAAATATTTGCGAGGGATTAGAGAAGTAAATTGACAAGACATTAGATTAAGAATGATCCTAATCTAATTGAAATATAATAAATTAACTTCAAAATAAATTAAAAATTCTAGCTCTGACGGCGCTCAAGTATTGTATCGCAGCTCAATAATTCTTGAATTTCTTCGCCTGTAAAGTCGAACTCGCGCAGAATCTGCTGGGTGTGTTCGCCGAACTTAGGCGGCTTATGCCTAACTGAACCTGGGGTGCGGGACAGCTTAATGGGCGTGCCGGTCATTTTATACCAACCATCTTCAATTACCATTTCGCGATGCTTTGTGTGAGCGTGATCCACCACTTGCGCGGTATCGTGAATAGCGCCCGCCGCTAGCCCTGCATTGGCAAGACGATCAGCAATCTCGCTGCCATCAATCTTCATCAAGCTCGACTCTATTTCTGCCTTTAAGTCATCACGATTAGTTACGCGATCAATGTTATTTAGAAACCTAGTGTCTGAAATTAACTCCTGCCTGCCTAGCTCGACACACATCTTCGCATAGGCACGGTTGTTTCCTGCGCCAACAAAAATATCTACCGTCTTTGTGCGAAAGGTATCGTAGGGGCTAATATTCGGATGAGCATTACCTGTTGCTACCGGCACCTCGCCGGAATATAAATAATTAGGAATATGCGGATGCATCAAGGAAACGGCGCAGTCGTAGAGCGTCATATCCAAATACTGCCCTTGCTGCGACTTTTCTCTTTCCGCCATCGCCATCAGAATTGCAACGGCCGAATATAGCCCAGTGCCCATATCCACCATGGCTAAACCAAGTCTGGTGGGGTTACTACCCGCCTCCCCGTTGATACTGAACCATCCTGCCATGGCCTGAATAATTGCATCGTATCCAGGATGTCCTCCCCAAGGGCCATCACTACCAAATCCGCTAACTCGGCAGTGTATTAGCCTAGGAAATTTTTCCTTTAACACGCCTTCATAACCAAGGCCCCATGATTCCATAGTACCCGGTTTAAAATTTTCGATGACCACGTCTGCTTTTTCTAAAAGTCTTAGCAGCACTACCTGACCCTCAGGTTTCGAAAGATCTAAGCCCATAGAGCGCTTGTTTCGATTTACCCCCAGAAAGTAAGCAGAATCTTCATCATGAAAGGGAGGCCCCCAGTCTCGAGTCTCGTCTCCGCGAGGAGGCTCGATCTTGATTATTTCGGCACCATGATCACCCAACATCTGTGTGCAATAGGGCCCGCCCAAGACTCTGGTCAGATCGATGACTAATTTGCCCTTAAGAGCACCATCACTAGAATTATTAAACACGTTGGATTCCTGAATTTGCTGCTGACTATCGCTGCAGAGTCGATTCGCTTAGTGGACATTGAGGATACGGCAGCGCCGACGACGGTTCAAGCCCCTGCAGTAGTGTCTGCACAGAGCTAAAGAGAGCTCTAAACAGCCTCCCCTAGTAACTCACGGTTTAGCCCTTCTCTGCGAATCAAGATCTTAAGCTCCTGCAGCGCCTCAATCCGAAACGCAGAAAAATAATTTCTCGCTGCTTCTCGGAAAGTTGCTGTAGCCAGCTACTCTATTCGAGCACGCATCTCAGATTTTTAAACGTGATTCCTAGGCTTCTGTTTTGACTCTGCGCTTAGCATATCCACCACCGCCGTTTCCGATTCAGCTGCGGCCGGCGCATCCACAGAGCTATACCCTCATTCAGAATCATCAGCCGCTATTTATCCAATCGTGAACAACCTGTCGGCTCTGCGACTTCGCGACTGCCCGCCTCGTGACCCGTTTCTCTAACGTAGTCTCGCTGTGCACGAAGAAGGCCGCTCAGTCGCTTAACAGTATGCACCGGCAAACGGATAGTTCTCGCCTGAATCATCAAACCACGCTCGATATTTTTCCGAATCCACCATGTCGCATAAGTCGAGAAACAAAAGCCATTCTCCGGATCGAATTTCTCCACAGCATGTATCAACCCCAGATTACCCTCCTCCGTCAGATCGAGTAGAGATAGTCCACGATTGAGATAGCATCGCGCAATTTTTACAACCAGGCGTAGATTGCTTTCAATCATCCTGCGCCTGCTGGCACTATCTCCCTGCAGCGTGCCGCGCATAGAACACTTTTCTTCAGCGGACAGCAGAGGCGTATGACCAATTCCTTTAAGGTAGAGTCGAGTTACATCTAGAGTAGTGTCTGCCGGTTTGGCAGCGGTGCTTTGCGGAAAAGTCGAATCGATTATCGCGACTAATCCAAAATGGCTGGCAGGAAAAACTCGGCTACCATTATCGGCTTCTCGAAGAGATAGAAGAGACTGCGCCTTCCCCAGGAATCGCCTGCAGTGGGAGTTATATCGATACTGCTTCTAATCAGGTCGGGGTGGCTGAATAGATACTCGCCGAGTGGCTTTTCGTTCAGCTCTAGCACGCGCTTAAGTGGACCAGTTAGACTAAACTTGGGAATCAGTGTGTGCGCCAGTACCC
Source organism: Gammaproteobacteria bacterium (assembly GCA_028825335.1). Lineage (GTDB taxonomy): Bacteria > Pseudomonadota > Gammaproteobacteria > Pseudomonadales > Pseudohongiellaceae > UBA9145. Next base: position 64,604 of record JAPKAI010000003.1, read on the forward strand.
AAGGAGTATTATCGCCAATGAGCACCACTTTACGAGACCAGAATTTATGGTCGGCTGCCAAGGGCCCAAAGCAGGAGCGAACGGCTGGGTTTGGTAGCTGCAACCACTCCTGCCCACGAACCTCAACGCGAAAATTTCCGCCACTTTTCTGAATTAATAACTTTGTGAGGGAACTCGAGTCGAATAGCCATCGCCGCCAAGCATCAGCCGGAGGTGAGCGACGCTCGCCCTCACTGTGCCAGTAGAGATTTGAGTCCGAGATATCGGGGACGTCGAGAGACGAATTTTCGGACAGTAAATTGGAGTCTGCTTTTGATTGCAAAGGCATCAATTATCGAGGATGGCGGAAATGAATACCCCGCACTACAGGTTGCGGTGCGGGGCAGGCGAGATAAGCCCTACATAGACGAGTAAAGCTGAAGATATTTTGGTACATAAACTCATAGTGGTTTCCACATTATTCATATAATGATTGGTTGAAAAATTTCAGCGCATTATAGTGATTTTGCTACTTATATAAAGATCTATTTTAGCATTTCTACCCTTTTTTTCCTGATCTATCTCAAATAGGAAATTGCCCCCGTAAAACGTTAAGCTCCTTCCTTTAAGGAGCCCAGTAACAAGCTAGAATATCGGCCATTTCAAGGATGGCTAGAATCCTCTATTTAGACCACGAGCACGCAGTTAGAGCTAGCAGGTGCACTCTCATACACATACAATATACCCAAAATACAACGCCTCTGAGCAGTCTTTGGTGACTACCTCTCTTTGCAGCCCAATAGGCAGACCATCGATAATGTTTCAGGTATCTCAGCTTACAGAATTGGCGCACTGATGCAGACTGCAACTAAGTCGTGCTGAAGAGAGAGAGAGAGTGAATGTCTGAACAGAGAACAAACAAATCATTGAACCTCGCCGTTGATAATACTACCGGCGCCCGTAAACCGCTGCCAATAACGAAGCAGCAGGCCTCGACAGGTGATTCCCACCAGACAATTGACCTAAACAATCCCGCCTACTTTGAGAATCGTGAGCTAAGCTCCTTCAAGTTCAATCTGCGCGTATTGAGTGAGGCTAGAAACACGAAACACCCGCTGCTGGAACGCCTCATGTTCCTGCTAATATTCAGCTCTAATCTGGACGAATTCTTCGAGACCCGGGTTTCCGGCTTAAGGAAGCAGTTAGATTTTGGTAGGCAGCGGCCAGGGCCAGACGGTCAGTATCCAGAACAAGTGCTCAAGACTATCCACCTACAAGTTAAGGATGCCCTTACCCAGCAATACAGAATTCTGAATGAAGACTTATTACCCAACCTTGCCAAGGAGAACATACACTTCCTGCCGCGTCACGATTGGAACGACGAGTTAAAGAAATGGACTCGAGACTATTTCGACGAAGAGATTCAACCCGTTGTAAGTCCGCTCGGGCTTGATCCAGCACACCCCTTCCCTAGACTCGTCAATAAGAGCCTGAATTTTATTCTTTCGCTGGATGGGAAAGACGCCTTTGGCCGCCAAAGCGGTCTGGCCATAGTTCCTGCGCCTCGCTCCCTGCCGAGATTGATTAAGGTGCCTGCAGAGATTGCGCCTGAGGGTGACAACTTCATCTTTCTCTCATCGATCATCCACGCCTACGTCGATGAGTTGTTTCCAGGCATGAGTGTTGTGGAATGCCATCAGTTTCGAGTGACTCGAAATTCCGATCTGGAAATGACCAACGTTGAGGTTGAAGACTATGCAATGGCTCTGCAAGGGCAGCTGCATCGTCGGCGCTTCGGTGCCGCCACTAAATTAGAAGTGAGCATCGATTGCCCGGAAGAGCTTACCGATTTTCTCCTAGAACGTTTCAACCTCAGCAACGATGAATTGTTCCAATTAAACGGGCCGGTGAACCTACGGCGCCTGATGACTCTTTACGAAATGATTGACCGTGCGGATCTGCGCTTTCCGCAATTTTCCCCCGGCACACCCAAATTATTGGAAGAAGACGCATATATTTTTGCCGCCGTAGACAAGGAGGATCAGCTACTGCAGCACCCATTCCAATCGTTTGTACCTATCATCGACTGGGTTCGTCAGGCCGCAAAAGATCCAACGGTGTTGTCTATTAAGCAGACCTTATACCGCACCAATGAATCTTCGGAGCTGGTAGAAGCGCTGGCCGAGGCGGCTAGAAACGGCAAAGAGGTAACCGTCGTCATCGAACTCCGCGCTCGATTCGACGAAGAAGAGAATATTCATTTCGCCAGCATACTGCAGGAAGCCGGTGCGGTCGTTGTCTATGGAGTTATGGGTTACAAGACCCACGCCAAGATGCTGCTAATAGTGCGCCGAATCGGCAACACACTAAAGCGCTACGCACACTTGGGTACAGGTAACTATCACCGCAAGAACTCACTCATGTACACAGACTATAGTTTACTTACCGCCGACGAAGTTCTCTGCGCCGATGTGCACAAGGTATTTCAGCAAATCACCGGAATGGGTAAGAAGATCCATCCGAACTTACTGATCCACGCGCCCTTCAATTTGAGAAAATCTTTGCTAAAAATGATAAGTAGCGAAACTGCTGCCGCTACTGCGGGCAAAAAGGCGCGCATAGTAGCGAAGATGAATTCAGTAACCGACCCCGCGATCATAAAGGCGCTATATAAAGCCTCCATAGCAGGCGTGAAGATTGACCTGGTGGTGCGCGGCATCTGCTGTCTGCGCCCTGGAATAGCCGGAGTAAGTGAGAATATTCGGGTCGTATCAATCATAGGTCGTTTTCTGGAACATTCGCGCGTTTATTTTTTCCAAAACTCCGCCCCCCAAGTCTACTGTTCCAGTGCTGACTGGATGGAACGTAATCTGGACAATCGAATTGAAGTTTGCTTTCCGATATTAAAGAAGAAACACATCATCCGAATTAAATCCGAACTAGAGATGTATCTAAATGATCGAGGTCAGAGTTGGGAGCTTGGTGCCGATGGCGAGTATCGCCCTTTGGCAAACGTGGAAACCGAAGAAGCATTAGAAGACGTGCAAAAGCTGTTACTGAAACAGTTTTCCTAATATTTTTTCAACTACGTGAAAAACGTCATGAGTTATCGGTCAGGCTGACTTCCGGTAGCTGGTTATTCTGCATAATGGCTAAGGTCTTCTTATTCTTCACCATGAAATCTAACATCCCCTCTCTCAGCGCAGTCGCGCTGAAGTTGATGCTGCCTACTTTATAGGACTGCATCAAACCCACTAGCACCGCCAACCCTGGTAACAGTAGCTCACGCCGACGCCCCTTCAGACCGGGTAGATCACCGCCACCGGCAATGGCAGTGATAATCTGCGGCTTCAATGTTAGTAGCGCAGCGAGCTCAATCTCCCCCTTCTCGAAACCATGAGCTTGGCATATAGCAGCAAGCATCTTTACCGTTCCCGAGGAAGCATAAGCCTCTTTCCATCCAGCCTTTTTCACACCAATACTAATACCATCGAACACAGCCTTGGAGGCTGTGGTGGCTGCATCGAGCTGCTTCTCTAGGAGTAGCGGGTCTGAAGTTTTCGGAGAAAAGAATTTATCACGCCAGGCAACACTACCTATCGCCATACTTTCGGTGAGAAGTCGACTGTGTTTGTGGCCGATTATTATCTCTGTACTACCGCCTCCTATATCGATTACGAGGCGATGATTCTCGGAGACTGGAAGCGAGGTGATTACACCCGCGTAGATCAATACTGCTTCCTGCTCACCACTGATCGGCGAGATTTCAATCCCGATATCACACGCAGCCTGAATAAAATCCTGAGCATTAGCGGTGACACGAAAGGTATTAGTACCGAGAGCCCAATACTGCCCCAGCGAATGCTGATCCATAAGAGTCTTGAAGTGTTGTAGACAGTCTAAGCCCCGCTTATAGGCCGCCGGCGAGATGCTGCCGGTTTCCCGAACGTCTTCGCCCAGCTGAACCGAATCACTACTGCGCTCAACGATTTCGATTCGCCCATCGATCCATTCACCAATCAATATATGAAAACTATTGGAGCCGAGATCGATGCATGCATACATAGTCAGAAAGTAGTGACAATTGGAGAGTGAGTGTGTGCCAAGCAAACTTTAACCGTTGCTCACCCGGCCTCTATGATTAAGTAGTAAAACCGGAAGAGTCACAGCAGTGCTTTACTAAGCTCTATCACTCTATATCGTCAGATGGGGCAGGAGTTTTAATGTGCGTTGGGTCCGGAACTAGATCATCGACTGCTGATAATTTTCGAGGCCGACCTTCTCTATCAGAGTGAGTTGAGCCTCTAGGAAATCAATATGCTCTTCTTCACTGCTCAAAATTTCACTCAACAGATCGCGACTCACAAAGTCACTGATAGATTCACAATAGGCTATGCCTTCTTTAAGGTCTGGGCAGGCGATAAGCTCAAGTTTGAGATCGCACTCCAACATTTCCTTTGTATTCTCACCGATCATCAATTTACCTAGGTTTTGAACGTTCGGAAGTCCTTCCAAAAATAGTATGCGTTGCATGAGTAGGTCTGCATGCTTCATTTCGTCAATAGACTCCTCGTATTCTTTCGCAGCCAATTTCTCCAGACCCCAATCCTGATACATACGTGAGTGGAGAAAGTACTGATTAATAGCGATGAGCTCATTGCCAAGCGCCTTGTTTAGGTGCTTGATTACGGTGGCGTCCGACTTCATAGATAGTTCCCTAATAACTGAATTGAAAATGACGTAGATTAGTTCTCGAAAGCTTCGCTTTTTGGCCAGAAAAAGTCAAGCCGAATCCTTGTAAGCCATTGATATAAAAGATAAAACTAAATGATAAGCAATTCCATTCCCATCACCGCGAGAACAGTGCTAGAGCATTCTTCGAAGTAGAGCAATTGATTAAAACTAAAGGGGAGAAATAGCGAGACTATTGTACGAATAGGGGGACAGCCTAGGCTGCGTTCGTATAAAAGCCTGTTTTATGGAATTCTTTGACGATGGTCTGGGCGAGTTTGCCACATTTACCGCATTCGCTAGCAACACCAAGCTTCGCACGCAGGTCATTCATATTACTGGCACCATCACGACAAAGGTCGCGAATCTGGTTATCGGTAATCTGTCTACAAATGCATACGTACATGTCTTATCCTTAGTGGGATTTACACTTTAAATGATAATGAGAATGATTGTCAACTACATTCATATCTGTTAATTTAGCTGCACCTAACATCATCAGTTCAGTGACGTAAGTTATTGTTTTAAAAGAATAGAAATCAAATCATGCCGGAAACTACCCTCTCCACTGCAAAGAGCGGCGACCATTGCGTCGTACTAGAAATCGCCTCTGAGCCAGCAGAACTCAAGAGCCGCCTCTATTCTCTGGGCATTATTCCTGGCTCGATACTGAAATTACTCCGCTTCGCCCCCCTAGGCGATCCTATGCAAGTAAAGGTTGGCGGCAGTTTTATCAGTATTCGCAAAGCCGAAGCGGCAATCATCACCGTGGATATTCAGTAGCACATGCAGAAAATCGCACTTATCGGCAACCCCAATTGCGGGAAGACAACTCTCTTCAACGTGCTTACCGGAGCCAACCAAAAGGTCGGCAACTGGCCGGGCGTAACTGTAGAGAAGAAATTTGGTTATTTTGAGCTCGAAGATGAGTCGATCGAGCTGGTCGACCTGCCCGGCATTTATTCATTAGAACAAGACTACAGCGGTATAGATGAGAAGATTGCCCAAGATTATTTGGAACAAAGCGATATAGGCCTGATTATCAACATCGTTGATGCGACCAACCTCGAAAGAAGTCTGGTGCTGACACAGCAATTGATGGATCGCGGCGTCCGAATGCTGCTTGTCATGAATATGCTCGATGTGGCGCAGCAGCAAGGCATCACCGTCAGCGCAAACAAACTGGCCGATAAACTCCAATTGCCAGTGATTGAGATGATCGCTTCACGGAAACGAGGCATCGATGAGTTGCGTAGCGCGCTGATCAAAAAAATTAATAGCACTCCAAAAATAGTTAACAATCAGGAAGCTCAGCGATCTTCTGCTAGTACTGTTAATGAAGAGAAATTACTTCAGCGCTACCATCAGTCACGCAAACTCATCAATGGGGTTGTCGAAGTTTCGCCCACTCACCATAGCCTGTCCGAACGTATCGACGCAGTGGTTATAAATAGATGGCTTGGCATACCCTTCTTTCTATTAATGATCTACATGATCTTCACCATCGCTGTAAATCTTGGCGCCGTGTTCATAGATTTCTTCGATATATTGTTCGACGCAGTACTGGTTGACGGAACGACTTGGCTGCTGCGCGAAGTCTCCGCACATGAGGTGATAGTCACACTACTAGCTCAGGGCGTCGGCGGCGGCATAACGCTGGTCGCAACGTTTATACCTGTCATTGGCTTTCTCTATCTCTGCCTCTCCCTGCTGGAAGACTCCGGTTACATGTCCCGGGCTGCCTTCGTAATCGATAGAGCGATGAGCGGCATTGGCTTGCCCGGTAATGCCTTCGTGCCATTGATCGTCGGCTTCGGCTGTAACGTGCCTGCGGTAATGGCCGCACGAAGCCTGGGAAGAGACAGCGACCGGCTGATGACTATCGCTATGGCTCCATTCATGAGTTGTGGCGCACGACTGACCGTCTACGCGCTCTTCGCCGCCGCATTCTTTCAGGAGAATGGACAGAACATTGTATTCGGCCTGTATCTGTTAGGCATAGCACTAGCGATATTTACCGGCTGGATATTTCGCAAACAACTCTTTACCGATGAGATAACACCTTCGTTTCAAGAAATGCCTGCCTATCATGTTCCAATCATCCGCAATATTCTGCTCACGACTTGGTTTCGGTTGAAGTCTTTCATCCTTCGCGCGGGAAAGACGATCGTAGTGGTGGTGATTGGGCTGAGCTTTCTGAACTCTATAAGCACAGACTTATCTTTTGGCAATGAAGATTCAGAAAACTCTGTTCTTAGTGTAATAGGAAAGTCGATTACTCCGGCATTTGCACCACTTGGTATTGAAAAAGATAATTGGCCCGCAACAGTAGGCCTGTTTACCGGTATGTTTGCCAAAGAGGCGATCGTTGGGACTCTCGATGCACTCTATAGCGAATCGAACGCGGATGTATATGATGGCTCACCGCCCGACCTCATCGCTGCTGTTGGCGAAGCCTTCTCCTCGATTGGCACAGAGCTAGTAGCGCTAAGCTCGAGTCTGACCGACCCCTTGGGCATATCAATTGGCGATGTCAGCGACCTCGATGCCGTAGCCGACGAACAGGAAATTGAATCCTCGACCCTTACCAATATGGCCGCTCTCTTCTCCGGCCCATTTGCCGCATTCTGCTATCTGGTTTTTATCTTACTCTATGCTCCCTGCGTAGCCGTGCTCGGCGCGATTACTAAAGAAGCAGGCTGGCACTGGATGTTGTTGGTATTCGGCTGGAGCACTGGCCTAGCCTACATCACCGCTACGGTTATTTATCAGATTGGCACTTTCTCAGTAAACCCCCTATTCTCCTCAATATGGATAGTGAGCATGCTTACCATCTTGGTTGTCTTCATTGTCAATCTGAAGAGACTCTCGAGCAAGATGGTGCCCAAGAATCTCATCCCGGTTGTGCAGATAGTTTAGGAGAAAGAACTTGCAGGACTCAGTGCAACAGGGTGCCCGAATCCCTGTCCAGAAGTTTCTCGTGGGCGGGATTACGCTTCTTCTGCTAATCAAGATTTTTCTAGCTACTGCTCTCGACTTATACAGCGACGAAATTTTTTACTGGCAGGCATCGGCGAATCCTGCCATCGCGTACAGCGATCTACCCTTCATGACAGCATTGCTCATCGGTTTAGGTTCTGCCCTCGATTCATACAACACCCTCGCGGCACGAAGCCTATTCATCTTAATGGGGAGTTCCCTGCCGCTGCTTGTCTATTGGATTGCCAAGCCAATCACAAACCCCAAGCATGCAGTAGAGTCCGCCGCGTTAAGTTTGTGTCTACCGCTTGCAGGCTTCCTAGGCCTTTTGGCAGTGCCGGACGTTCCTCTCGTTTTCTTCGGTCTCTTGGCAATCGGCTTTTTCGAGCGAGCACTACGCACAGATCAATTATTACACTGGGCTCTTACCGGTTTGTTTGTGGCACTAGGCCTGTGCACGCACTACCGTTTCTTCCTATACCCCGCAGCCGCAATACTTTTCCTAACGTGCTTTACAGCGGCACAAACCCAATGGAAGAACCCGCGTCTATGGCTATGCATCCTTATTGCATGCCTTGGATTAATACCCATCGTTTGGTTCAACGTAAGTAACCAACTCAGCAGCGCGAGCTTTTACTTCGTAGATAGACACCCTTGGGAATTTCAAGCCTCCGGCCTGCTACACCTGTTTAAGCAAGCAGGCCTGGTCACGCCTGGGCTATATCTATTATTCGTCTATACGATAGTTCTGATGTACCAGAAGGCTAATCTCGGCGATCGCAGTGCGGCACTGCTACTCAGTTTTTCGCTGGTCAATGTACTAGTCTATTTACTGCTTGCTCCATGGACGGATGCGACCAGCACGTCTATTCACTGGCCTCTTTCCGGATACTTCCCCCTGCTCATTTACGTACCCTTTGCTCTACGCAGCACTGCGAGATTACTCGGCGCATATTTTACCGCACCTACGGCCCACCGGCTCGTCATCGCCATACCAGTTATCGGCTTTCTTGGCACCCTAACGGCGCTGTTCGGTGTCGGTTCTCAAGCTTTTCAATTACAGCTCCAACCACTTATTGGAACAGGCGTACTATCCAATAAAATGGCCGGCTGGACAGAATTTAACAGCCATGTAGATGAACTTTTGCGACGCGAATTTACAGACTCACCGCTGCTGTTAACCGATAACTACTACACGCTCGCACAGATCGAATTCGCCGGACTAACACGCCAGGGCTTTACACTGGATGAGGAAAAAGCAGTCCGTGATGGTCGTATAACCCAGTATCAACTCTGGAAGAAAGACAGGGTCGGCTTAGAGCGGGTGGCAGCGGGCGAGTATCTATTTATAGCCGAGGACAGCACATTGGACACAGCGGCAAAACACGGTCTACTCTCGGGCCTCTGTGCCAGAACTGAACGGCTGACTCATCTCGGGGAATTGAGCCTATTCAATGACGACAAACGATTTAGTTTTTATCGAGGAGTTGCACTGCACAGCACTGATAGTCTCGAGCAAATTCAGACATCGGCCTGCCCATTCCCCGCCATCGCCTGGATTGATACTCCCGTGCGAGGTGCCGAGCTCAGCGGGATAGTCGATGTGAATGGATGGGCATTCAACGAGGACATCGGCATTGAAAGCATCACACTACTCATCGATAGCGAAGCCATTGGCCGAGTCGATTATGGAGGAAGCCGCCCAGATGTTGTCGAAGTCATGCAGGTACAGAGCGACCCCAACAGCCCCAACATCGGCTATGACTACAACTTCGATAGCAATCAATTGGACAACGGCTCTCATCAGCTAGAGATAGAGATAAAAAACCATCTGGGAATCACGCAGCGTTTCGGCGAGCGTACGGTTGAAGTAAATAACTAACGCGCACTAACTAATAGGGGCTTAGCACTTCGACTGCAATCTTCCATTCGTTGCTTTCAGTGAAGCGCCACAATCGCATATAGCTCGTTCGAAAACCCTGCTGTGTATCGTCCTGTAAGGTTTCCATAGTGCCATAGGTATAACCCACTTCCTTGGATGCAGATAGAAACCCACCCATATGAGAGAGGCTAATTTGATTCGTAGTTGATAACTGATTGTCTAAGAACGCACCATACACTGAACTTGCTGACTCGGCTCCTACAGCAGCAGCCATACCTGGCAGATAGACACGTGTGTTTTCCAATCCGTAGCGAAGTAGCGCGCGCTGCCCACCACGAAAATTTATTGATTGTCCAAATAAGTTGTCGCGATCGATAAGCAACTGCATGTTGTTAGTTTCTGCCGTAGCCATGACAGGATGAGCAGTTTCCTCCAACACGGGTCTGGTATCATCGAAATTTGGCTCCACTTCCAAACTCAAAAATCCAGGAATGGCGGCCACAATATCTGCCATCAGTACCCAGCGATTCTCTTGTTTTTGCCAAATTGAAATAAGGTGTCCGAATTGACCAGGCGATTCATCCGCTCGAAGAGTCAACGGACCAGCCGTCAAGCCCAAATCCCCAGCACGGGAAACATCAACATAGTGCGCCTCCCAACTCATTTCCTGCACGTTGCTTTGGTAGTTTTCAGTACTGTATAAACCGAGGGCGTCGACTGGGCCCTCTCGGAAGACCGTAGACCCTTGCCCTAGAAATTCGAGAAATGCACCGGTCCTACCAATCTCCGCAGAGAGATCAGCGAAACTCTGATCGGCCGACATCAACTCTAACCAGTGCTGATATTGACTCACTTCTTGGTCTGGCTCAGACACCTCGCCGGATTCCGGTTCCTGCGCCTCCAACGTTATGAATTGAAAACCAAGCAGCAGCAGTATTAACCGCTTATTCCAGCCTGCGCACCCTACCACTGCAATTTTTTTCCTGACCTTGAGCATGGTTCAATAATAGTCCTATTCTTACGCCTTAACTAGGGTGACTCTGACTAATTCTATGGCACCTCAGGCCTTTGGACTGCTCCTAGTCAAGACCTCTCTTTGGAGGCATGCATCCGCCTGTCAAAAAGGGACAACAAAGAAACCTACTTAGATCATCGGCTCATCAAACAGGGATACAATGGCTCGAGCCTTTTTAGTCAGAAAGCGATAGATCCTCTTTTTCGTGGTTCCAATGGAATCCCAAGACTCATCAACATGCTTGCCCACAAGGTCCTTATGGTAGCCTTCGGAAAAGACGACTATGCCTTGAATGACAAATGCATTGAACTTGCCGTAGAAGACACGGGAACCTTATAATCACCCATCTTCACATGATCTGGAAACTAAGCTATGCCCCAAGAACTCTGGCAACAACTCAAAACAGAGGCCCAGCAGGTCATACAGCAGGAACCCCTCCTAGCAAGTTATGTTTCCGCCTGCGTTCTAAATCACAATAGCCTGCAATCCGCCCTCAGCTTTATTCTCGCTAATAAATTATCCGACGATGTAATGCCAGCGGCGACCGTTCGAGAGCTGTTTGACAAAGCCTTCAGTGAGTCTCCAAACACTATAGAAGATGCTTTGTGTGATATTAAGGCAGTATTTGAGCGCGACGCCGCAGTGAGCACACATCTAGCTGTCATTCTCTATATGAAAGGATTTCAATCAATCCAGGTTCATCGCCTAGCGCACTTCCTTTGGCTGAACAATCGCAAGGAGCTCGCGCTGTTCATGCAGAGTCAAAATTCCGAAGTATTTGGGGTTGATATTCATCCTGCCTGCAAGATTGGTCGCGGTGTCATGTTCGACCACGCGACCGGCATCGTAATTGGCGAAACTACTGTCATTGAAGATAACGTCTCGATTCTCCAGCAGGTCACTCTAGGCGGCACAGGCAATGAGAAAGGCGATCGGCACCCTAAGATTCGATCAGGAGTATTGATTGCAGCAGGAGCAACGGTGCTTGGCAACATTGAGATTGGCATAGGGGCAAAAATTGGCGCTGGTAGCGTCGTGCTAAGTGATGTTGAACCACACACAACCGTTGTAGGAATCCCCGCCAGAGCCATTGGTAAGCCTTGTACAGAGATGCCATCGGAAACCATGAACCAAAGCTTCTTGGACTAACACTCTTTGGATGGCAGGCAGCGATGCTGCTTTGCAATTTGATACGAGCGGTCTTAGGCAAACTAAGGTTGCACGTTCAATGAGGTGCTCGGGTCGTCAATGGCGAAATGGTATTTTATTCGACCCGTCGCCTGCTGCGGCCCTCCTTCAACTAACTTCGGTCGAAAAGTCAAGCTGTTCAACTTCTCTAACAACCGGCTCTCTTCAGGGGGCGACTGCAAATAATGCGCAAGAAGTTCTGCCTGCTGGATCATGCTTACCGTACTACTGAATCGATGGCTGTGCCAGCGAGACACCTTGTTCACTCCCGCAAGGCTGAAGGAAAACAGGGCGAAGTTTGAATTTTCGGCTTCACTACCCGCAGCATTGCTAGGGATTGGACTGCGCACATTCGGTAGAGCGGCAGACCATTCACTGAAGGACAAGTAAACTTCGGAATTTTCTTTACCTACCGTTACCATCCTGTTGCGTTGCGCCGCGACCGCCGTCTCCACGCTTGCGTAAAATTCTATATCTGGTATCACCATTGGCTGACTAAAGAGTTCATTCGCCAGCGTAGCATCCACACCGGATGCTAATAATCCTTGATACGCCTGTCGGTAGGTTTCTGTCGCAGCCTGCGGTTTGTTATAAAGAATATGCCAATCGGCGAGGTACACATTCGTCATCGCTATGGCTTCCGGGTCCGGCGACTCACTCTCGGCGTAGATCGAAAACAAATTGTCGACCAAATCCATTCCCGTCAGGTAAAAACTCTCATTTACGTCCGAGCGATCACGCATGATACTAGAGCCTGGAGCTACCTGTCTCAGCGAATAGCTGGTTGAGCCGCCCCGCCACAACGCAATCGTCTGTAGATGAAACTGGCGCAGCTGTTCGTAAATTATTGGCACAAGCCGCTCATCTGTCTTTCCCCAAAGATTCTCAGCCACACCAAGCGCGAGCCATCTAATCCGAGAGGATTGTCTAAAATGGTAGCCCTGCCATGCACTATTATCTTCAGCTAGGCCGCGCAGGTGCGATCGCGACAATACCAGAAGATCGTCGATCAATACCTGATCGACATGTAAGCTCTTATTGGTATAGAGCCAGAGCAAGTGCTCCATATTTTCTCTAGCTTTGTCCCAATCTCCTCGATTGGCAAAGTTTTCGATTTTCTTTTCAAGCAGGGGGCGTTGAATTTCGGTGTATAGGCCATCCTCGACGCGGGCTATTTGCATGGCCCGGTCGAGGATGGAGTGCGCCTCATCAAATTGATTTAGCTGCATCAGCACATCCGCCAATTGCTCGAGCGGCTCTATTAGTCGTGAATCCAAAGTTCCAAAGCGGTCTTGCTGATCATTTAACAAAGCGCGCGAAAGCGCTATTTCATCCAAGGAATCCAAAGATGGCTCAGATTGTCCGTAAACAGGCCCAAGTGGGCCTGCGAGAAAAATAAGCAAGGCTATGGTAAGTTGCTTCTTCATAGTAGTTCTCTGCTCAACACTTTAAGCTACATGCAAGATATCAGGCTACATTCGGATTGAATAGTGACTAGTCTCACCCCGTAAAGCCGCACTTTTGGAAGGTTCTGTGAGTCGCTATTTACTAGTCGCTTGATTATACTCGTTAAGATTAATAAAAAATGACTGAATACAGGAGACTAATGTGAGCAAAATCAGAAAAACCGTCGGCTTTTCCCTACTATCACTGATAATTGGCCTAGGCGCTGGTTTCTTCGTCAGCTCGTCTGCGCAGGAAACCGGTAAGGTGTATGAGCTTAGGATCTACACGGCGACACCAGGCAATTTGGAAAATCTTCATGCTCGTTTCCGCGACCACACTATCCGGATATTTGAAAATAATGGCATGAAAATAGTCGGTTTCTGGTCGCCCACTAGCGAAGAGGATGCGGATGACACACTGATATACGTGCTAGAACACGCAAGTCAAGAAGCCGCTAACGCTTCATGGCAAGCATTCGGGCAGGACCCAGAGTGGAAAGCGGTCTCTGACGCCTCCAATGCGAATGGGCCTATATTAGCAGGTGTCGAGCGACGTTATATGACGGCGACAGACTACTCACCCCTGAAATAATTGCGGCATAAAAAAAGGGATAGCTACCCTTAGCTATCCCTTTTTTATTTGTTTTGTGATTCAAATAATACCGAAAATCAAATAAGGCTGCGAACAAATTCGGCAGCACTTTAGAAGATCATCGGATTGTTAAAAAACTTGAATGAGCCATAAGCTAATTCCAATAATTCTACGGTCGACTGCACCTCACCTGCCCAATAGTACAGCAAGGCACCCAATATAATTACAGAGGAACCCGCAGCCGCGATTGTTCTGTCATCCCACTTACTATTGTTCATACCTACTCCTAACAATTAAGCCGAGTTTTCTCTTAACTGAACCCTATCCAGCGGCCCGTAGCGGCGACTGTAAACCATATAAAAATAGATGCCACTGCCAGTAATCTCAGTGTCCATGGACCTATCTCACTATGTGGTCGGCTATTCAACAGGGGTTGCTTGATAAAGAACATAAAACCGGAGCCTGCAAGCAAAGCTAACATTTTAATCCAGAACACAGGCATGTAATAAACCTTATCGGCTACGCCGGCTGCACAGAAGATTCCAGTAGCAATTGCTACGCTCAAGCCATACTTGAAACACTGATGGGTTCCCTTAGTGATGGACTCAGACGGAATGTCCTTAAGGAGCACTCCCAGCAATCGAAGATCGGTAACCAATACCGTTCCGCCGATGATCGCCATGGCAATAAGATGCCCAGCCTGGACAGTTGCATACACTGACCCGTACGTTATCCCCAAATAGCCAATCCAAGAGGAATATTTCAGCCATTCGAAGAATGGCAGTAAGCTCGGATAGACAGATGCCCTGACTTCGAAGAATTCTACCAACACAACGGCCAGCACAATTAATGCCAGACTCGTCACGCTCCTATAATTACTCAGAAAATTACTTAACATCTAAAACTCCGAATTTTATTCGACTAACTCTCTACAGCGCGTTTAGTTGTTCCACGCAACCTGAAGCCCAAAGAAGTGCAGTGTTACTCACTTTTGGACAATCTACCCAGTCGTAAGGAATAAAACGGCCCATAGCAACAACACCGCACCAAAGACAAAGAGATATAATCGCTCCTGTTCGCAATGGCTTCGGTGCGACACGAGCTGAATCCCAGGTGCCGTCTGCCTCCCTCATCCTCGAATTAAAAACCCAAGCATTAATAAAGGCCAATACCAGCAGTATCATTTTAATGCGAAACCAGAGGCTCTGAACGTTTTCAACTGGCTTCGCGTACACCAGCAATATCCCGGTGATAAACATGATGGCAAAGCCAATAATCATTGGTTTATGTAATCTATCGGCAATAGCGGTTGCTGAGACATCAGGTAGTACCCAACCGAGCATGCGAAAATCAATGATGAAGAGAGAGCCAATACTAATCATCAATGTGAGAACGTGAGTTGCTTCAAGCCAGTTCCAGCTGTAATAACCCGAAACCAACATTTGGCTATATTCCTGCGCTTCTAAATACTGAGCAACTTGCAGTAATAACTCA
>JAPKAI010000109.1 GCA_028825335.1 Gammaproteobacteria bacterium
TCTGGAGGAGTAAACAAGTGGTATGCCGGCATCATAGTTATATCAATAGTTGCATCAAAAAATATACTAATCGAAAAGCTTTCCTGGATTCATAATATTCTTAGGATCGAATATTTTCTTTATCGATTTCATATAGGCGATCTCTGCTGCGCTACGTGAGTAGTGCAAGAATGGCTTCTTTAGCAAACCAACGCCGTGCTCAGCAGAAATGCTTCCGCCGTGTTTTTCTACAATTTCGAAAACTAGGTGGGAAACCTTTGCACACTCTTCGAAAAATGTTTCCGCCGCTAACGCTTCTGGTTTCAATATATTTAGATGAATATTCCCGTCACCGATGTGGCCGAACCAAATGATTTCAAAATCGGGATAGGCTGATGTGACTAAACTGTCAACTTCGAGTAAGAATTCTGGAACTTTAGAAACCTTGACCGAAATGTCATTCTTGTACGGTGTAAATTTTGAGATAGTTTCCGATATGTCTTCACGCAGTCGCCAGAGGTTATTTGCTTGAGTGCTGTTCTGGCTAATAGCACCGTCCACGATCCAGCCTTCTTCGACACAAGTCTCGAATAGATGCATGGCCGTTTCCATATCCTGCTCAGAGTGATTTTCAAACTCGACTAGTGCATAGAAATCAGATTCAGTATCGAACGGTCGCTGTAGTTGCTTTTCTTCGATGACATGTTTAAGCGCCTTCTCTGAAAAGAATTCGAAAGCAGTAAGATCGAGCTTGCCCTGAAATTCCTGTAGTACTTGCATGATGAGTTCCATCTTTTCCACACCCAGAACCAAGACAGTCGGATCCCTGGGCTTGTTGGTAAGAGCAACGGTTAACTCAACTATAAAACCAAGAGTTCCTTCTGCTCCAGTAAAGAGATGCCGGAAATCATAACCCGTCGCATTCTTATTCAAGCCGCGGTTCAGATCGAGAAGCTCACCACCTCCGGTAACCACCTTCATTCCTTTCACCCATTCGCGAGTCATGCCATAGCGAATAACTTTTATACCACCCGCATTAGTCGAGACATTTCCGCCTAGCTGGCTGGAACCCGATGACGCAAAGTCGACTGGGTAGAATAGGCCTTCTGCTTCAGCGTACTGCTGTAACTGTTCAGTAACTACACCAGGTTCGCAAATAGCCTGCCTATCGGCGGGGTTGAATCCGAGAATCTTATTCATTCGATCGAAGGCAACGACCAGCTCCTCATTTGAGGCTACCGCACCCCCGCTCAGGCCCGTGCGGCCACCAGACGGTACGAGGGCAATTTCATGAAGGTTTGCCAACTGAACAAGTGCAATCACTTCTTGTGTATCGCTCGGTAGCACGATAGCCACGGGGTTTGCTGGATAGGCTTTAGTCCAGTCTTTACCGTAATTCTGAAGGTCGTCGGCGTCGGTCTTAACCCAGCTTGCACCCACGATTTCTGCGAGCTTCTCCAGCAGTTCTGGTTTACTGCAATTCATGTCGCTATCCTTTACTTCGTCGCTGCTGGATTTTGGAATTAATACGCGGCTGTGCGCATAGTAAAAGCAGAATATGTTACCATGCGCCAGCTTTTTGAGCACCGCTCTCGATAGTCTAAACACAAGCCTTCGTGGCAAACACAAGTGCAGAAACTTATGTAAGCTACGCTCTGCTAGCGGCCAGAATAGAAAACCCTTGTCTATTAATCTGAACCTACGAATCTAACCCTATGAATCCAAAATCCTTAGAAAAGCGGAAAATTAAATTTCTGCTATTGGAAGGCGTTCACCAGAGCGCTATCAACACACTGAAGAGGTCAGGCTATCAGAATATTGAAGCCCTGAAAACTTCACTAGAGGGGGGCGAGCTAGCGGAAAAAGTCGCCGACGCGCATTTCGTTGGCATTCGCTCACGTACTCAGCTTACAGAGTCCGTGTTTGCCGCGTCCAAGAAACTACAGGCTGTCGGTTGCTTCTGCATCGGAACGAATCAGGTTGATCTGAATGCGGCGCTCGTACGCGGTATACCCATATTTAATGCCCCGTTCTCCAACACACGTAGCGTAGCCGAGTTAGTCATAGGCCAGTCAATCTTGTTACTCCGGGGCATTCCCGAAAAGAATGCCCTTCTCCATCGAGGCGTTTGGCAGAAAGCCGCAAAAGGCTCCTTCGAAACACGCGGCAAGAAACTCGGCATCGTAGGCTACGGCAATATTGGCTCGCAGCTGAGTGTGCTTGCCGAGTCTATGGGTATGAAGGTTTACCTATATGACGTAGTGACCAAACTGCCTCTAGGCAATGCGGTACAGATGGACTCGCTCGAGGCTCTAATGCGCGAGTGTGATGTGGTTAGCCTGCATGTACCAGAGACATCGCAGACTCAAGACATGATCGGAGCCGAGCAAATAGGCTGGATGAGGCGTGAATCGATATTGATCAATGCGTCCCGTGGCTCGGTAGTGGATATCGATGCGCTCGCGAACGCATTAGAGAACAAGGCTCTCGCTGGCGCCGCTATTGATGTCTATCCGCAGGAGCCTAAGTCGAATGCGGAGGAATTTATTTCGCCATTGCGCCAATTTGAGAACTGTATAATCACGCCCCATGTAGGTGGAAGTACTATGGAGGCTCAGGAAAACATAGGAGTCGAGGTCGCCGAGAAGCTTGTTACGTACAGCGACAACGGGTCTAGTTTTGCCTCGGTCAATTTCCCGGCGGTAACATTGCCTGCACACCCTGGAAAGCATCGACTCTTGCATATTCATAAGAATGTGCCCGGCGTGCTATCCGAGATAAACAATGTGTTCTCAGGCACAGGGATCAATATCAGCTCGCAGTATCTGCAAACTAATGAACACGTTGGTTATGTGGTGATGGATATCGACGTGCAATATAGCGAAGTGGCGCTGGAGAAGTTGAATCAGGTACCAGGCACTATTCGCTGTAGAGTCTTATTCTAGCGTTGATGCCTCTGAAATTTGGTCTATGAGTGCAAAGACTTGCTCACGATAAGATACTGATTCATTGACGAGATGATGCCCAGCCTCATCTACCCAATGAACCTTAGAGCTGGGAAACTTCTCTAATATTTTGGGAATATTCTTTTCCCATTCAACAGTGCCGTCTCCCCTTCCTTGAATTATCTGCAGTGACTGCTCATGACGAGGCGATGCCTCAAACCGATTGATGTAGTCCATCATTGCCAGAACCCAATCACGGGGAAGAATTCTGCTCTGTAGCTCGTCTTTACTCTTTAGGAATTCAAGAAACTCGGCATCATGACTATTCTTGCTGAACTTTCGCGGCGTTGCTGCGACAAACAACCTGCTCAGGCTGAACAAGATCTTTGAACGCAGCCATTGCCTTGGCCTAAGCAATGGTCCAAGGAGAATAAAGTCTTGCAGTGTAAAATCCTTCGCGGCGCCCGTCTCCAACCTCTTCTCCAATAGAGCATCCATAATGATTGCTGAGCCGGTACTTTGACCTATCGCAATCCACGGCGATGCAACCTGCTGCTGTTTAGCGAGCGTTAGGCACTCTACAAACGCAGCACTATATTCGTGGAATGAACTAATACTAGCCGTCGCGCCGCTGGATAATCCATGGCCAGGCAAATCGAAGATAATTACGGCTATGTCACGGTTAAGCAGATGCTCTATCAAATGACGGTACAATCCAGCATGGTCAAAATAGCCATGTAGCAAAAAAGCAGTCTTGCGAGGCGGTTGTGTTGAAGGTAGAAAGTGCTGGCAAACTAGTTCATAGGTTCCACTAGAGAAAGTTCCACTAGTGGATTTCGCGGACTTTAGCTCTAGGTCCAGTTCTGAAAAATTAAGACCGTAGTACTGTTTGTAGGCGGTATAGCCCTGCGATGCCGAAGCGCCGAGCTTAAAACTTGACTCGCCGCCACCCTGCAGGAACTTCATGCTCTCCAAGTTTCCTCGGAGTTGGTTCGCATTGGATTTGCTGAACATCCGCTCTCATTCTCCCTCGCGCAAACTTTGGGCTTTCGCTCAGCAACTATCCGCTATTTGGAATAGCGATCGGCCATCTGTTCTAGGTTGTAGACTTTCTTGATATTCGAAATCTGACCAGCGGTTCCGAACGCCTCAAGTCTTTCAAGAACGATAGCCTTCATCGCGCCCATTGTTGCGATCAAAAATTTTCTCGGATCAAATTCAGATTTGTTTTCGGCGAGAAATTTACGCGTAGCACCGGTTGATGCGAGGCGCAGGTCCGTATCGATGTTCACTTTACGTACGCCGTGCTTAATGCCTTCCTGAATTTCTTCGACGGGCACACCATAAGTTTCTGGAATTTCGCCACCAAACTCGTTAATAGTCGCCAGCCACTCCTGCGGTACCGAGGAAGACCCATGCATCACTAAGTGAGTGTTCGGAATTCTCGCATGAATCTCTTTTATTCTATCTATCGCTAGGATGTCTCCCGTTGGCGGGCGGCTAAACTTGTAAGCCCCGTGACTAGTGCCTACCGCTATCGCCAAGGCATCAACGCCCGTCGCCTCTACAAAGTCTGAAGCTTCCTCTACAGAGGTAAGCATCTGCGCCATAGTTAGCTTGCCTTTCGCTCCGCTTCCGTCTTCTTCTCCGGCCATGCCTGTCTCCAGCGAGCCTAAACAACCGATCTCGCCTTCTACTGATACGCCGCAGGCATGCGCCATGTCGACGGTGGTCTTAGTGACATGAACGTTGTAGTCAAAATCCATGGGAGTCTTACCATCCTCTCCAAGCGATCCGTCCATCATCACTGAGGAAAAACCTAACTGAATGGAACGCTGGCATATTGCAGGAGAGACACCATGATCTTGATGCATAACAATAGGTATATGCGGAAATTCTTCGATCGCAGCTTGGATAAGATGTTTCAGAAAATTCGATCCGGCGTATTTTCGAGCGCCCGCCGATGCCTGCAGAATGACTGGGCTGTTCGCCTCGTCTGCAGCTTCCATAATAGCGCGAATCTGTTCAAGATTATTTACATTGAAAGCCGGAACACCGTAACTATTCTCTGCAGCGTGATCTAACAATTGTCTTAAACTAATTAATGCCATGATTCGTCCTCAGTTCTCTTGTATATTCTTTTTCAGTAAATTTATAAATTCGAAATTCTTAGAAAAACTAGCCTTCTCTGGCTCTTTTCTCCAAGATTTCCACCGCGGGCAAAACAGCTCCCTGTACGTATTCTAAAAAAGCACCGCCTCCTGTTGAGATGTAAGAGACTTTATCTGTAATTGCATATTTGTCTATCGCCGCGATGGTTTCTCCACCGCCTGCGATTGAAAATCCGGCACAATCGGCTATCGCTTTCGCAACCGCCTGCGTACCATTCGAGAACTGTTCAAATTCGAATACGCCAACCGGGCCATTCCAGATTATCGTTTTCATATTACCGATAATTTCAGCGAAGAGCATCGCCGTTACCGGCCCTATATCTAGGATCATGTCATCGTCTTCGATATCGATGACTAACTTCGTTACCGCGACTGCATTCACATCAAATTCTTTTGCAACAATGACATCAGTCGGCATTGGAATGGAAGCTGTATCCATTAAGCCTTTAGCTGTGTCGATAAGATCTGGCTCAAACAGTGACTTGCCCACATTTACACCAGCTGCCGCTAGAAAAGTATTCGCTATGCCGCCACCTACGATGAGCTGATCAACTTCGGTCGATAGATTCTTAAGCACTTCCAGTTTGCTTGAGACCTTCGCCCCTCCCACTATCGCTAACATGGGTCTTTCTGGATTCTTGAGAGAGCGCTCGAGGGCGTCGAGCTCGCTGGCGAGTAGCGGGCCCGCGCAGGCGATAAGCGCGTGCTTCGCAACGCCATGGGTGCTGGCTTGTGCTCGGTGTGCCGTACCGAAGGCATCCATTACGAATACATCGCACAGTGCCGCATAACTTTTAGCAAGGACATCATCGTTTGCCTTTTCGCCGGCGTTGATGCGCACGTTTTCCAATAGTGTGACGCTGCCGGAGCCCCGGCTAGCAGGAGTCGTAGATAGATAGTCGCGATTGACCTCGACGTCACAATCGAGCAATTTTGCTAGCCTATCTGCCACAGGCTGCATCGAAAATTTATCCTGTTCCTCGATCGGCTTCGCTTCGACCGGTCTACCTAGATGCGACATGATGATTACTTCCGCGCCCGCTGCTCTCGCCATTTCGATAGTAGGCAGTGCCGCTCTGATTCTGGTGTCGTTGCTAATCACCCCATCATTGATGGCTACGTTCAGGTCCTCGCGTATAAGAATCCTCTTCCCTTCGAGATTTTGTTGATCCATGCGCAGGAATGACATCAGTGACTAATTCCAAGTAAAAGCTGTAAAGGCTTCTTCATTTATTTGAGCTCATATACGCAGCTACATCCAACATTCTGTTTGCATAGGCCCACTCGTTGTCGAACCAAACGAATAGCTTAATCAGCTTGCCGTTCGCCACACTTGTCTGATTCATGTCGACAATTGCCGAACGCGGATCGTGATTGAAATCGCAAGATGCGAGCGGCTCATCGGTGAAGCCCAGCACATTCGCAGGTAGCTTTAAGCTGGCCTCACGAATCGCTTGATTCACTTCCTCTACATTCGTAGTAGAGGCTACGGATAACGTTAGGTCCATAAGAGAAACATTCAGCGTTGGAACCCGAATCGCTTGCGCTTCGAGTAGTCCGCTTAGCTCGGGAAGAATTCTTTCAATGCCCTTAGCCAGAGCTGTATCGACGGGAATTATCGATTGCATTGCGCTTCGCGTCTTACGCAGATCATCATCGTGATAACTATCGATAACTGGTTGATCGTTCATCGCAGAGTGAATCGTAGTAATAGCACCCGACTCGATCTTGAATGTTTCATTTATTGCCTTCAACACCGGAACGATGCAGTTCGTAGTGCAGGACGCGTTGGATACTATCTCCGCATCGGGCTTCAATGTTGTGTGGTTGGTACCAAAAACCAAAGTGGCATCGACGTCACTCTCAGCGGGTTGCGAGAACAGAACTTTTTTGGCGCCACCAGCAATGTGTAACTGAGCAGTTTCACGGTCCTTAAATGCGCCGCTACATTCCATAACCAGATCAACATCGAGATCAGACCAGGGGAGCTTGCCTACGTCCGGTTCGTTGAATACACGAATCTTGTCGCCATTCACGATCAGATGCTTTTCCGATGCCTCATTGCTCGTTTCGACCGTTCCCTGAAAACGACCATGGGTGCTGTCATAGCGGGTGAGATGGGACAAATTTGCGATGTCCGCAAGGTCGTTGATCGCAACGAGTCGCATGTCGGCATAGTCAGTTGATTCATAAAACGCACGCAACACACAGCGGCCTATGCGGCCGTATCCGTTAATTGCGATGCGATAGGTCATTTGTATTTACCGAGCTGAGAGAACTAGTCGACTTTTGATTGCGGGTAGACTCACGAACCGAAAGACTTCGCAGTGGCAACTATATTCTCAGCGGTGAAGCCAAAGTGCTCCATTAGTAAAGCCCCTGGTGCAGATTCGCCAAACGTGCGCATACCGATGACCTTGCCATCGAGGCCTACTAGCTTGTGCCAGTAATCGACTCCGCCTGCTTCAACCGCTATACGTTGGCGTACTGCATTCGGTAGTACCTGCTCCTGATATTCTGCATCTTGTGCTTCGAATACGTCGACGCAGGGAATTGATACGAGGCGAGCCTTCACGCCTTCGGCTTGCAGGCTTTCCACAGCAGCCAAGCTTATGGAGACTTCCGAGCCTGTGGCCAGAACAATTA
>JAPKAI010000110.1 GCA_028825335.1 Gammaproteobacteria bacterium
GGTGCCTGGTAGTAACTCATCTTGAATTCCTTGCCGTTCCTCCCGAAGCTGAAGGCTTGCAAGCCAAGATCCTCGTAATCCTGCCGGTTTTTGGCATCAACTTTCAAATAGAGCTCATTGTCGGCAACAAGGCCGAACATTAAGCCCTCAAAAAACACGTCAAAACCGCCAAACATGGACTTCGATTCTACTGACCCAAAAAATTGCAGGAGGTCAACGATGTGCGCAACATATTCGCGTTCGCGCTGCTCGATGCTTATCGCCAATTTCGGACTCCTCTGACGCCTATCGATCTCAACCTTACGAGTTGAGTCTTTGATGCTATGATAGCCAGCTTTTCCGTGAATAAATTCGCGGCTAATTGTAGATCGAAGGAGAGCCACAACATGAACGGAGCAACCGCATTAATTGAAACATTGGCAGACTGCGGAGTCGAGCTTTGCATTGCAAACCCTGGCACCTCCGAGATGCATTTAGTTCAGGCACTCGACAGCGTTCCACAAATGAAATCTGTGCTCGCGCTTTTCGAAGGCGTGTGCACGGGAGCCGCCGATGGCTACGCGCGTATGACGGGCAAGCCTGCAGCCACACTACTGCACTTAGGGCCCGGCCTAGCGAACGGCATAGCAAATCTGCACAATGCACGCCGCGCGAATTCACCAATGATCAATATTGTCGGCAACCATCCTAATTACCATGTTGGCTTCGATGCACCACTTACTTCAGATATTGAAACGCTCGCGAAGAATTACTCTTCCTGGATCAAGTCTTGTAGTACCAATGAAACCCTCGCTCAGGACGGCGCGGACGCATACACCGCCACCCTACGTCAGAGCACAGGCTCTAACGGCCAGATCGCTACGCTGATTATGGGTGCGGATGCAGCCTGGGGCGAGAGCTCGGGGCCGGTGATGCCGAATGCACTGCCACAGCGCAGCAAAATAGATGAACAGCCGATCGAAAGGATAGCGCAGCTTCTAAAGAAAGGTGGTC
Source organism: Gammaproteobacteria bacterium (assembly GCA_028825335.1). Taxonomy (GTDB): domain Bacteria; phylum Pseudomonadota; class Gammaproteobacteria; order Pseudomonadales; family Pseudohongiellaceae; genus UBA9145. The sequence continues at coordinate 994 of JAPKAI010000110.1, forward strand.
GCAGTATGATGCTTCTAGAGCATCATGCTACTGGCCCAGCCGCTCTGGCAGCAGCTAGCAAGATAGCGAGTAAAACAGGTTGTCGATTGATGACAGGCACCTTCCCTGGGCGCGTAGATGGCGGTCCTGGAGCGGTGGCTGTAGAACGTCTACCCTACTTCCCCGAGCAGGTTCTTCAGACCTTAGATGGCGTTGAACACCTCATCATAGTTGGCGGTCAGGTTCCCGCGAGCTTCTTTGCCTATAAGGGCATACCAGGACAACTCGTTCCGAAAGGCTGCAAAGTTAGTCGCCTGACGTACATCGAAGAAGATTCCATCGATGCACTACAACGTTTGACCGAGCGACTCGGGGCACAAAACGAAGTCATTAAGAATTTCGAGAAGATTGAAATTGGCAAGCCAAGCGGTGAGCTCGACACTAAATCTATCATTCAATCTGTCGCGGCAACAATGCCTGAAAATTTAATTGTTGCAACTGACTCTGGTGGCGGCAATGCAGCCTACCCTTACTGCCAAAACTCTGTTCCGAATACTTGGCTTAGTCTTACCGGCGGCGCCATTGGTCAGGGCGGCCCTTGCGCTACTGGCGCGGCTCTTGCCTGCCCAGATCGGCAAGTACTAGCCATGCTTGGTGACGGTGGCGCAGCCTATACCAATCAGAGTTTCTGGACTCAGGCGAGAGAAGGCCTGAATGTCACAACGGTTATTTTCGCGAACCGCTCTTACAATATTCTCAATGTGGAATATGCTCGACTAGGCGTCACCGAAGTTGGCGACATAGCCGCGAGCCTGTTCGATATCGGCAATCCTTCGCTAAATTGGGTCGATATGGCCAGAGGCTTCGGAGTGCCAGGTGCTACTGCTGATACTGCCGAGGAGCTATCCACTTTGCTTGAGAAGAGTTATGAGACACCCGGCCCCTTCGTTATTCAGGCCAACGCTGAAATGCAAAGATAGAGTAAAAATACTGCAAAAAATAGTATTTCAGAAACAAAAAGAGGGCTAAGTAATTAGCCCTCTTTTTTTATGCTAAGCACAACTTCATCTACTAGACCCAATCAAGATTTCGCTGAATCCTTCCCAAGTCCTTGTAGAACGTAGCAGACATCTCTGTCTCTGTCTTATCAATCTTTGCGGGGAACATCAGCGTAATTATTGGAATCGTGAAGACCGGCAATAATAGCGTTAAGAACGATGGGTCGCGCCACTCTCCTAGATACTGGCAAAGCTCATACCAAGTCTGCGCGAATCCACCTACGTCGGCATTTTGTGCACCTGAGTACCAGTTATTGAGCAACCACATCAACAAGCCGCTTATAAATCCAATCAACATTCCCCAGAATGCAGCCTTCTCGGTCGTCTTCTTCCAGTAAAACACGTACGTCACTGCAATAGCGGGCGGCACTACCATAGCAAAGCCCAACAGCAGAAATTGCAGCACCGAACCGAAATTAAAATACCAGGCACAGAATGCCGCGGTAGAGCCATAGAGCACTGTCACCAGCTTATACAGGCGCAGCTTCTTCTCGCTAGAGAAATCCTTTGAGCCCGGAATCCAATCACTAACCAACATCGTTGCACTAGCCAAGAGAATAGGTGCTCCAGAAGAGATAACGGCGGCTAACACCGCTGCCAACGCAATACCCCCGAGTAGCGGCCCAGTATCCATCGCCAGTTGCGCAATGTTTAGATAACCAGACAATCCAGATTCTGAGCCATAGCTCACCATCGTTAAGATACCGATAAACCCTGCAACCATCGGCATCAATGCAGCGATTACCCCCGCTAGGAAAAAGCCTGGGATCAGATACTCCTGCTTCGCTGCTGAACTCGCATAGTTCGCATAAATCGACGCTGCTGGCGTGTGAATCGTCGCAGAAATAAAGAGAGCGATAATTGTTGCCCAGCCAATACCGGTAAAGCTCCACCACGACGGAATATCTTTGCCCGCCTCAGTTAGCCTGATTTCCGATTGTACGACCACTGACTCCCAACCACCTAGATTCTGCATCGCTATATAGCCAACCGCAGACAGGCCGAAGATGATGACTGTGCAATGCACAATATTTGTTATAGCCGTGCCTTTTAAGCCACCGGTGACGGTGAACAACACAATCACTACTGCACCGATGATGATGCAGAGTCCAAATGGCCATCCCGTCACGCCGCTGACAATGGTCGCTATTACGTAAGGCTCAATAATATTTACAACCAAATACTCGGCCTGCACACACAGACTAGTCAAAGACTGACAGCGGCTTGAGCCGAAGCGTCTATCGAATACCTCGCCCACACTGGTAAGTCTCAACTTGCGATAAGGTATAGCGAAAAACAAACCAACCATGAGTAGGGCGGCGAAGGAATTGACACCGTACCAGAGATGACCGATGCCCTCGGTAATAACATCGCCCGCGACACCATAGGTACCCGCGCCACCGATGCGAGTTCCGGCTATGCCGGCTGCGAGCATGCCTACGCCCAGTGTGCCACCACCAATTGCCCAGTCAGAAGAGCTTTTATTGCCACGACTGATATAAACCCCCACCGCGATGAAGAACAACAAATATCCGAGGATCACATAAGCGGTCAAATCCATGTACAACTCCAATTATTCTACAAACTGCTGATAACTCAAAAGCTAATCTGATCCAGACCCGCCTAGCATGTATCAACCTATTTTTCTAATGCCTACGCATACTACACGATGGCAATTGTAAGGCAACAGATGGTCAGCAAGCTCCTACCTCTATTCCCATAAATACAACGTGATGCTAACTTGAGTACTTGAGCTGAATATAAGCATCAACAGGAAAAATTATGTCTGAATTAGAACCGGGTTCCGACCCATGGCTGGCTCAAGTTGAGGAAGAAATACTCGATCCTGAACGCGCAATCATCGACCCCCATCATCACCTCTGGAAGAAGCGCTTCAATCGGGACTACCTATTACCTGAACTATGGGGAGACACGGGCTCGGGTCACAATATTGTGAAGACGGTTTTCATAGAATGCCGAGCATTCTATCGACGTGAGGGTGAAGAACATCTCAAGTCCGTCGGAGAAACAGAAACTATTGCTGCTCTAGCCTCCGAGAGCCTGGCGAATAATTCGAATAAAGCCTACATCGCCGGCATCGTTTCACACAGCGACCTCACTTTGGCCGGCGAATCGGAAGCGAAGTTGTTAGAGGCGCTAGAGCAACATAGGGTCGCAAGCAATGGCCTGCTACGTGGTATTCGCCACTCTGCCGCGCGGGATAAACACCCAGAGGACTTATTTATCGTAGGGTCTGCCCCGCCCTACCTGCACGGCAAGGAAGCATTTCGCAAAGGTCTTCGAATCATCGCGGAACAAGGCCTAACTTATGATACCTGGCACTATCATCATCAAAATCTGGACTTCTTAGACCTCGCACGTGCGGTGCCAGAATGCACGATGGTACTCGATCATTTCGGCACACCACTCGGTGTAGGTATCTATAAAAATTCTAGAAATGAGATTTTCCAGAAATGGAAAGCGGAGATTCACGAGATTTCAAAATTCCCGAATGTCTATGCGAAGTTAGGCGGGCTAGCAATGCCCGACAATGGATTCGACTGGCACTTGCAAAGTAGGCCGCCAAACTCCGATGAATTCATCAAGCAGCAGCAGAGGTACTACATGCATGCCATCGAATGCTTCGGCCCCGAGCGCTGCATGTTCGAGAGTAACTTCCCCGTGGATCGACTATCAATTAACTATCATGTCTTGTTTAATGCCTACAAGAAAATGGTCGCCGATTTTAGCGAAGATGAGAAGCACGCCATGTTCTATGGCACAGCGGAAAAGGTCTACAGCCTGCAGGACTAGCAATGTCTTACCACAGCTTGATATTCGATTTAGACGGAACCCTAACGAACCCACTTACCGGTATCGTGCGCTGCATGAATTATGCCTTGAGCAGTCATGACCATCAGGTGAAATCCGAGCAGGAGATTAGACCCTATATCGGACCGCCTCTGGAGGTCGCATTGAGCGATCTATCTGGAAGCACTGACGAGGCTCACATCAAAGAATTAGTGACCACCTACAGAGAACGCTATGGGGAACTAGGCTATTCAGAGAATGTCGTCTATGACGGTATCTACGAGCTATTAGACACCCTACAAGGACAAGGGTTTCGAATGGGGGTTTGTACTTCCAAGTTCGAAAAATACGCGATCAAAGTGCTCGAAGAATTTAAGCTGAGTAAGTACTTTACGTTCGTAAGTGGAAGCGGCGCTTACGGGACCACTAAGTCAGATCAGTTGCGCGATTTATTAGATGCTAAAGTTGCCTTAGATAGTTCGCTAATGATCGGTGATCGCTACATCGACCTGACGTCAGCCCATAGCGTGGGCCTGCGTTGTGCCGGCGTTCTTTGGGGATACGGTAGTTTAGAAGAACTAACTGCAGAAGAGCCCACGTTCATAGCCGAATCCCCCACTCAATTAAGCGCAACCATTATAAAGAATAGCCAGTAAGCACTATTTCTTTCTAAGCCGTTTGATAACGCCACTGCTCGTTAGCACCACGGTCTCTCCGACCATGAGTTGGCAGCGTGCGAACACCATTGAGCCTGTGCGCCGAGTCAGTTCTCCCCAGCCCTCTACCAAATCTCCTTTGAAGACTGGAGCAATGAATTCACTGTTGCAACTTACCGTAACGACACTATCAGTTTCTCCTCCATTTGCGCAGAGGCACAGAGTGTAGTCTGCCAATGCCATCATCACGCCACCGTGCAAGGAATCATGTGCATTGCAGTGATGCTCCTGCACTCGAAATGCCGTTCGGGTATTCTCTCCATCCATTACAAAAAAGAATGGGCCAATATAGTCCTCGGCCTTGTCCCCTTCCCAATGACGATAGTTAGAACCTATCTTGTAATCTTCGGGCCTTATACTCATCTAATCATCTCTTCGATTTACACTCGATTTTCACTAGTCATCGTCATCAGGGACGGCCAAATCTACAGCAGCCCCGACGACCTTAAAGGGCACCTTCGCTGCCTCAATCGTCGTATCTACCACAGCACCGACTACGGCACCGACGCAGGAAAATAGCAGCAAACAGAGAGCTATCAACATGAGCGATCTAAATTTTCTGAATTGAATAGCAAGTAGTTTCATAACTTTAATTACCTATACCCCACATCTGTGAAGTTACCAAATTTTTATCCGACCTCAGAGAACTGACCTGCCTTAACAAATCCGAGGTTATCGTGCAATGTAACACTACCCGCATTGGGCAGAGCGATACTTGCGATTAGACACTGTATCGGCTTCTTGCGTAATTCATCAATAAGATGTTGAACCAACTACCTACCGCGCTTATTCCCTGTCGCTTCTTAGCCCAGACAAACCGTTAGCGCTCACCCGTAAAAGGCTGCACGTTCTCAATTCCCGCCCCGCTGCCTACCAACGCAGCGAAGTCATCAGCCAGACGCTTACTCTTCTCGAGAACGGCAGACCAGTAGGCAACGCGACTGGAATAGTCGAGGGTCTCGAAATCTGTTCGATCTGGAATCTTGCCATAGGGCAGGTCAGCAACGAATTCTTTAGAGGGAACAATCATTACCACGTTCTCGAAGTTCTTAAGGTCAACCCGGCGCCAGGGAACTCGCTTGTCAAACCAGCCTGGTATAACAGCTGATGAGAAATGTGGATACAAGACCAGATCGGTGCCTGCGTGAAAGGGAAAGTCGAAATGATAATCTGTGATGCCACCATCCCAATACATGCCGCGCTTCGCACTGTGAATATCACGCACTCCATTTAGCACGAAGGGAATGGAGCCACTCGCCATCATGGCATCCATTAGATTTTCTTTACTCATAGCAACGTGAGCACTCTTAAGATCGTTGGCATTTCTGAAGGGTGATGCTTGCCCCATGTTGGAAAAAATATTTCGCTCAAAGAAAAGGGAGAGCGTCTTCCTACTGGCGGTATTTAGCAAGCCACTGCAGAGTAACTGCAACATGCGCAGCGCTTTGACTCGTGATGAGCCAATCCCTCGCGCGCGGTCGGCAATTATATGTGTCCTGAAAATTTCGTTCTCAACGATCTCTTTTACGCCATCTGGTCCAAGAGTCTGAGCAAGCATCTCTCTCGCCTGGTCAGTTATCTCGTCGGTGCTTGGTTGTTCGGAATACCGCTCCTGGCTGTAGCATTTCGCAAGACGTTCGATAGCTGCCACGGGGTCGGCGGTAGCAAGACAGCACATTCTCCAGGCCCCGGCGGAGGAACCGAGCGTTATCAACTCCCGCTCTCTATTCGCGAAGAACTCACCGAAGATATAACGATCCAGACCAAACAACACAAACCATTTAGGGCCGCCAGAGGCGCCGAGCATGACTTTAAACTGATCGGCATTGAGTCCTTCGCTACGAAGGCGCTGCAAAGCGTGGGGGCCGGCAAAAATAGTAAGAGATGACATCAGGCGCTAATGATATAATCGTCCGCGCTCTCAGGCTATAGCCATCATTCGTAGCAATCGAGCAATCCCACTCACCAAGCCTTGAAATTGCATCCATGTTCAGCAAGCTGCTCAACGAGCGCAAGACCCTCCTCTATCTTCTGGCGATAGGCAATACGATCGCCTTTGCCACATGGCAGGTAATGCTTAACAATT
>JAPKAI010000111.1 GCA_028825335.1 Gammaproteobacteria bacterium
CTTTGTTGAAGAAGCCGGGCGGCGGTCGAGTTGCCGCACATGAAATCATTATAGGAACATCGGCAATTCGTAACCTGATTCGCGAGGACAAGGTTGCGCAGATGTACTCAGCGATACAAACAGGTACCAGTGTAGGAATGTAGACTCTAGATCAACGCCTTAAAGATCTGTTGTCGAAAGACAGGGTAAGTAGAGAAGAAGCGAAAATGAAGGCGAAGATGCCTGATTCGTTTTAGGACTAAATTGGAATAGTAGGCTGTCTAATCTTTTTTGCTTGCAGCCAATTCCGAAAACCAATTTTCTAGAATAATCTGAGCCGCTATATCATCTATAGCAGCTCTTTTTTTTGCGCCCCTATTTTCTTCGAGAGCCAGTTCCGCGGCTTCAACTGAAGAGAGGCGTTCGTCCATTGAATAGCTGGGTTTGTGGAAGCGACCGTTCAAGCGGTTTGCAAACTTGATGGCTCGAACCATGAGCTCGCTCTCGCTGCCATCGAGGTTATAGGGAATACCCACTACAAAGAGGCTAGGCTTCCATTCGCTTATTAAAGCTTCTATCTGACCCCAGTCTGGAATGCCATCTTTCGCCTTCAGCACACAAACGCGTTGAGCAGTTCCTGTAAGACTCTGACCGAATGCTACGCCAATTCGCTGCGTACCGTAGTCAAATCCGAGAGCGGAAACTGGTTCGTCATTATTGGGAAAGCTGTGGATTATCACGAATAAGCCAGTTTAGGAGTGGCCAGCGTCTGGAGCAAGCTGTCGCAAATCAACGCCTAGAAGTGAAGCCGCGCGCTGTGGTTTGTTTTCATAATCGCCAGAGAAGATCAGCGCAGGGTTAGCAGGCACGGTGAGCCAGGTATTTTTAATGATCTCGCATTCCAGTTGGCCCGCTTCCCAGCCCGCGCAGCCTAGTGCGATAAGGTAATTTTCTGGCCCGTTGCCGTTCGCTATGTCTTCGAGAATAGACTTCGACGTGCAGATACTGATCTCTTCAGTTACCGATATGGATGACTCCCAGTTCTTTGGGGCATCATGAATGATGAAGCCCTTGTCTCGTTCTACAGGCCCGCCGGCTAGCACCGCCTCTTTTCGAAAGGCGCCTTGTTCGATGCTGCACTCGATTTCCAATTCGTCGAATATGTCAGCAACACTGGCCTCCAAGGGTTTATTGATGACGATACCCAGCGCGCCATCATCGTTGTGCTTCCAAAGATAGGTTACGGTGTTGGCGAAATAGGAATCTTCCATCTGCGGCATCGCGATCAGGAACTGATTCTCTAAGTAACTCGGGCTATTAATGTCTGTCATTGCTTGGAATGGTAGTGAGTGATAGTTCTATGAATAGGGAGATTCTAAAACGCCATGGAATTATTTAGAGGCACTCTAGAAACTGGTTAATGCATTTCCTTCGTGAAAGCGCCACGTTCGTATGATTTCTAGTATATCAGCTTCGGCACGCATTGCCTCTGGAAAAGGATCGAATGGCGAAGCCATGTTGACTATCTGCACCGCAGCCTGATCTAGGAGATTATGCCCCGAGGGCTGCAATATTTGAATCTCCGAGACCTCGCCATTTGGAAACAGCGCGACTAGCATTCTGAGGCTTCCGTAGAGTTTTTGCTGCCTCGCTGCAAGTGGATAATTTATATTACCAACGGCTTCGATTCTTCTGCGCCAACTATCCAAATAGAGTGCATCATGGCTCTTTTTAGTTGAAGCGGAAGAGATAGTGTATCTCCTCGGCCGCTTGGCATAGGCCTGACGTTGTAGATCGAGCTGTGCCTGTAGACTCGAAATTGCGAGGGTTAGATCGTCCGGGATAGATTCTTCGGACAGAGGTTTTTCGTGCTCGGGTTCGAGCTCATCAAGTTGCTGTTGCACCTGCTGTTCATTCTGAATCGAAGAGATTATGGCGGCGTCTCGCACCTCTATTTCTTTTACTATCTCTGGTGCCTGCGGTATCGGTACAACTTTTTGAATCACTTCATCATTGAAGTCGGACTTAAAGGGAGTGCTAGGTGCCTCTGCGCTATCGAGTGTGCCGCTGCCTAATTGATTTTCCTGTGCTAGGAAATCAACCTCATCGGGAGCGAATTCGCTCCTGTACTGCGCCATAGTAATTTCGAGAGCAGGCTCGCTATTCAGTTTTTCAAGGTAGGTAAAACTGACACCCAGAATTATGATTGAGTGGACACAAGCCGAGAGAAAGACAGTAAAGCCGAAACGCTCTCTGGAAAGATCCTCATCGCTTGTTGCCATGTATTCGCCTTATTGGGGCCTTGCTGTTATCAGGCGGCGTTTAGTTTCGCCTGAATACAATCCATCAGGTCGCCAGCTATGTCGAGACTAAACGCCTTGTCTAACTCACGTATGCAAGTTGGGCTGGTGACATTGATCTCAGTTAGATATTCACCTATGACATCGAGTCCTACGAAGATTAGACCCTTTTCTCGAAGAGCAGGACCGATCTGTTCACAAATCCAACGATCATTCTCGGTCAGTTCCTGCGCTACGCCGCTGCCACCAGCGGCGAGATTCCCTCTGGTTTCCCCGGAAGCAGGAATTCTGGCGAGAGCATAGTCTACAGGGTCTCCGTCGATCATTAGGATGCGCTTATCGCCGTTTACGATATCGGGAATGAACTTCTGTGCCATAATTTGTAGTCGGCCGTTATCGGTTAGAGTCTCGATGACGACGCTTAGGTTGGGGTCGCCAGCCTTTACCCGAAATATTGATGCGCCACCCATTCCATCTAGTGGCTTATATATTACGTCTTTGTTCTGTTTGTGAAATGCCTTTAGCTTTTCTTGTGAAGAGGCGACGATCAGTGGTGGACAGCATTGCGGAAATTGAGTGGCAAACAACTTCTCGTTACAGTCACGCAGGCTTTGTGGATCGTTGACTATCATTACCCCTTCACGCTGCGCCTGCTCCAACAGATAAGTTGAATAGATATAATCCATGTCGAATGGAGGATCTTTGCGCATGAGAACGACATCTAGTTCCGATAAGGCGATATCGGTCTTGCTGCCGAGGCTGAACCAATCCTTCTCATCATCTTTAACCGAGAGAGTTTGAATTGTCGCTCGGGATTGGCCCTGATCAAGATACATGTCGGACTGCAACATATAGTGAATCACCCAGCCACGCTTCTGCGCGGCTAATAACATGACCAGAGTCGTGTCTTTCTTAACAGTGATGGATTCGATGGGATCCATCACTACACCAAGTTTTACACCCATTCGGTCTATCCTATAGTGAGCTGCAGCGGACGGGACGGCTAGATAATTCCAATGGATTGTGGCCGCCGATAACAGGGCTAAATAATATCTCACTTTATCTGGAGAAGCGATGTTCCAAACCTGTGGCAAGTCCCTAGATACTCAAGGGGGCCTTAGAGTTTTTCATAGGCACCCTAAAAGATTTTTCAGGTTCTGCAGCAAAGCCGTTATAATGGTACATCGACTCTAGGCAGTGAATTAAATTGAAAATATTTGGAATGGCATGGGGTATTGGCGGGGTCTTATTACTGCTGATATTCGCGATATTTAGGCTGGCACCCATGGCGCTGGAGCTAGAAAAATCGTCTATGAGTCAGGTCCACTGGTTAGCCTTGGCTTTCAGCGTAATCTACATGGCCTATGCGGAAGGTTATAAAGGGTTTCATCTGGGTTTCGCGCCCAGAGTGATCGTTCGAGCCCGTTATCTCGCCGATAACCCGCGACCGCTGCACGTGCTGCTCGCGCCGCTCTTCTGCATGGGCTACATCTATGCGACTCGCAAACGACAAATTATCTCCTTCGCGCTGACGACTATGATCATCTGTTTTGTACTTATTGCTCGCAGCATACCGCAACCTTGGCGCGGAATTCTGGATGCGGGGGTAGTTGTCGGTCTGAGCCTTGGCGTACTGTCCATTGCTTATTTCCTGATCATATCGAGCAATGATCCGTCTCGACTCACTATCTCAGCGGAAGTGCCAGGTGACAGCTAGCGACGGCAATGAGTCGATTAACCCTGCGCAAAGCGGTAGCTGCGCCGTTGTGGTCACTTACAACCCTGATATAACTGCATTACTGAAACTAGTTAGTCAGCTCAACAAGGAAACCGACTTTCTAGTCATCGACAATGGCTCCGTCGCAATCGATGAGCTGGCTTCGTCGATCATGGGCTATAGGCGCTGTATCGAATTAATTCGCCTCAATGAGAACGAAGGCCTGGCAAAGGCTCTCAATCGAGGTATCAATTGGGCGCGTTCTAGAAATTATGAATACGTGTTCCTGTTCGATCAAGACAGTATCCTATGCGACCTATTCATAGCGCGTATGGTAGATGCGCACATCGAGGCGAGTCGCTTCAGCGAGAATGGTATAGCCGCAATAGGCCCTCGAATTATCAATCCTCAGACTATGCGCCAGGCGCCATTTAAATTGTTCAGCAAAATTTTCTGGCGTTCTGATCGATCCTTCGCTGGTCAGGGGGAGTATTTCATCGCTGATTTTCTTATTACTTCCGGATCTCTGCTCACTCTCAAATATATCGATGAGGTGGGAAACATGAAAGAAAGTTACTTCATTGATAATATTGATCTGGAATGGTGCTTTCGTGCCAAGTCGCTGGGTTTCGACCTGGTGGGTACCGACGCGGCAGTGCTGTATCACGCTATCGGCGAGCGCAGCTCCAATCCTCTGGTGAAAGCAGGGCTACTCGCACAACACAATCCATCGCGCACCTACTACTCCAGCAGGAATAGAATTCACCTCTACGGCGCAGCTTACTCACCCTTGGGATGGAAGTTGCGCGACATGATTCGCTTCACCCTAAAGGCAAGCTGGCTATTGATAACCTCTGGGCAGCGCCGTCAATATTTTCAAACTATTCGCTCCGGCATACGTGATGCCAAGACACTGGTTTAGTAGCATGAGCGCACACACAAAGGTTGCTGTACTGCTCTCGACCTACAACGGGGAGAAATTCCTCGCGGAGCAGCTTGACTCGTTGCTAGCTCAATCCCATAAAAATTTCATTTTGGTAGTGAGAGACGACGATTCGTGTGACAGAACAGTTTCTATTCTTGAGAATTATGCTGGTGATCATCCAGAACGAATTCATTTCTTATCTCGCGATGGCGTAAATATGGGAGCGAGTGCTGGCTTTGCCTTCCTTGTCGATTACGCACTTAAGAACAAAGAGTCACTAGGATTGAAGTCGACTTATATGATGTTCTGCGATCAGGACGATACATGGTATCCGCAGAAGATAGAGAAACTGTTGGTGGCGATGCTGGTAACAGAAGCGGATTACGATTCTACATTACCCATAATTGTTCATAGCGATCTCGAAGTAGTGTCTGAGCAAAATACGGTGATAGCCAAATCCTTGATTAACTATCAGGGTCTAGAAATTGAAAGGAATAATTTTTCAAATCTTCTCATCAGTAATTTAGTGACAGGATGCACCGCGCTGATCAACGAGTCTCTAGCAAAGAAGGCGTTACCGATTCCTGAGAGCGCGATTATGCACGATTGGTGGCTGGCCTTAGTAGCAACAGCATTCGGGAAATTAGTCTACCTGGATATTCCCTTGGTGCGCTACCGTCAACATGGCAACAACACCATTGGGGCAAAAGAGGTTGCCAAGGTATCTATTGTCAGCATGTCGTTGTGGCGTAGGATACTGGAGCGTAAACCTAATGAGCACTTGATCGAAGTATCTATTCAGGCAGCAGAGTTTCATCGCCGTTATGGATCACAGTTGTCTGGCCGGGAGCGGTTAAGCCTTCGACTCTGTATAGGAATGGGGATTAAGATTGGAATTGTGCAGCGTCTGATGTATCGCTTGGCTCGACGCTTTTAGTTAAAAAGCTCAATTAAGTTTTTTCGGAAAGTCTCTTGCGAACAATCTTCGGCGATCGCCGTTAAGCCCGCATCTCGAACATCCTGCCAGAGCGCCTGATTCTGATACAGTTTAATACATTGAGCTGCGTAGGCTTCAGGTGTATCACCCACTAGTATCTCCTTGGTGTTCTGCCAGCCAAGCTGCTGCGCGAGCAAGGCGGTAGTCACTGAAGGCAACCCTTTCGCTGCGGCCTCGTGAATCTTGTGCGGGATGCCTGCTGCGAAACGCGTCGGCGCAATGAACACGCGAGAGTTGTTGTACATCTCCTCAATTGAGTCGAGACGACCGGTGAAGTTGATGTTGTCCTTGCCAATTGTTGCTAACGAAGGCGCCGAATTGTCACCGACAACATTAAGCTTTATATCGGGAATGGCCTGTTCGAGTATTGGAAAGACATTGATCAGAAACCAGAGTAGTGAATCGACATTCGGTGAGCCATCGTCTCGAAGCGCTCCTACGAAGAGTAAGCCACTGCGCTGCATGAAACCGTTGCTTCCAGGTTTGCTGGCAATGGTGTGACCGAGCACGACGGTATTACTATAACCGTGTCGCTTGAAAATCTCGGCCTCGGTGTTTGATACAGCGACAATTTTTTCCGCCAGCTTCGATTGCTGCAACTCTTTGTCGATAAGCTCTGCTTGATCTTCAGCGGGCATGGCTTCGCCGATAAACTTCAGGCGCAGAATTTCGCGAGGAGCGGACACCGCTTCAGCATCGTAGATGATCTTGGCTTCACCCAACAGGTCAGGATCAAGACTCAGGCAATGATTAAAGAATTCCATATTGTGCACACGGCTCACTATGACATGTTGATAGAAACCCTTTCGCGCCTCCAGAAACGACTGCAGTTTCTCAAGGCCGCTATCCAAGATAACTTCAATCGTGTTGGGCACAGTTTTGTAGACGTCGTCCCATTTTTCCTGAGGAAACAACAAAGGATAGAAACTAATATTAAGGTCCATCTTGCTCAGCTCGAAGAGCAGGTTTGAACAACGAGGATAGCCAGCTCCGAGACTAGGGTAGGGAACGCGATCATCAATCACGAGTATGTTAGGAAAATTGTTCCGGGTACGCGCACTCAGGACGTTACTGTCGTCGTTCGCGAACCGCTCGGCTAGGAAGTCGGCATGTTTCGCACAGAGCACTTGTTGATGCTCTGCTTGGAGTTTCTTCGCGCCCTCCATTCCGCCAACGCTTGCAAATTCATAGTGAGTGATTTGGGAGGTAGGAACATAGACGATGCGCAGGCCTTGTTTCTGCAAACGAATACAGAAGTCAGACTCTTCATAGTAGGCGGGCGCATAGTCGATATCGAATCCACCTAGGTCTTTGAAGCTGCTGTTTCTAAAGAGCAGAAAAGCTCCGGAGCAGTAGTCAACATCTCTCTGAAACATAAATTCATAGCTGTCTGTTGGTTTGCCGCGACCATAGCCAAGGCAGGCCCCATCGCTAAAGATAATACTTCCAGCCTCTTGTGTGCTGTCATCGAGCAGCTTGATTTTGGCGCCTACAGCACCAACTGATTCGTCTGACTTAATTACCTGCAGGGCATTAGACAAGGTGCCTTTTTCTATAAGAGCATCATTATTCAG
>JAPKAI010000189.1 GCA_028825335.1 Gammaproteobacteria bacterium
ATTGGTTGTCCAGCAACTGCTGCCAGGGATAGGCTCGGTCAGCTAGGGCTATAAAAAAGGGGTTCAGCAACTCTGGCTTGGAATTGTATCTTAACGGTCGGAACTGCAGATCTACGATTTCGCCGCCGGCTGCACAGAGAACGCCGTGAGCGGCTGCGGTATCCCATTCGCAGGTAGGGGCCATTCGGGGATAGATGTCCGCACTACCCTCAGCTAGAAGGCACATCTTTAGTGAACTGCCCATGTTCAATAGTGTCGCCTTTCCGAAATGATTCTCGATCTTCCCGATAAGTGCATCCAATTGCTCGCCTAGGTGACGCCGACTGGCGACGATACGAACACCTGTGTTTTCCTCCATGGGTCGGCTGGCGATCTGTTTCGCTTCGCTATCCGATTGATTCGAGTCCTGCTTCCAGGCTTTGAGACCGATACCGCCGAAGTAGCTAATCCCGGCGACTGGAACATGTACTACTCCCGCCACAGATTGACCATTCTCGATCAGTGCAATATTAACCGTGAATTCGCCGTTGCGATTGATAAATTCCTTAGTGCCGTCCAAAGGATCGATTAACCAGTAACGTTGCCAAGATTTTCTTAAACCATAGTCGATTGCGTCAGACTCTTCCGACAAGAGCGGAATATCAGGCGTAAGGCTGCTTAGCCGATCGACTATTAAAAAGTGGGCGCGCCGGTCGGCATCGGTAAGCGGGGAATCATCCAACTTCGTACTGACTTCGATTGCCTGCTCGGAATTGTAGACATCGAGAATTTCACGACCGGCTGCGATAGCTATCTCGTTTACGGCATTGAGTAGTTGCAGGTCGAGCATCGATGAACACACCCTTTCGAGGAAATTAAAACTACAAATAAGCTGCTGCAGCGCTGTGCTAGCACTGCTTCGTGTTTCGGCTGTATCATGTTGCATGAGCCACCAGTTCTTGCCAAGGCTTATTTTCAGGAGATAACAATGCCACCGTGGGCAGACATCGACACCATCATGTTCGACATGGATGGCACTCTATTGGACCTACACTTCGACAACTACTTTTGGCAGCAGCTAATCCCAAAGTGCTATAGCGACAAGCATGGCATGAGCCAAGCTGCCGCACTCGAGATCATTCGTTGCAAAAATGCTGAAGTAAGAGGCACCCTAGATTGGTATTGCCTCGATTACTGGAAGCAAGAATTGGAACTTGATATAGCAGGACTGAAGACAAGCGTTAAACATAAAATAAGTGTACGCCCAAACGTTGAAGAGCTATTGCAGAAACTAGAGCTTAGCGAAAAGCGAGTTTTACTGGTCACGAACGCACATCCTTCAAGCCTACTTATAAAGATGAAACACACGGGCATCTCGCATTACTTTGATCAATGCATAAGCTCACACACACTCAAGCAAGCAAAAGAGAATCCCGGTTTTTGGGGATCTCTGCAGAGCTTGGAAAAATACGACCCCGAACGCACAGTATTGTTCGATGATTCATTACCCGTACTGCGGCAGGCGCAGCGAGAGGGCATCAAACATCTGTACGGGATCGAAAAACCAGATAGTAAAAGACCTGCTGTGTTGATGGATGAATTTGTGCAGATTGCCGACTTCTCGCAGATCATACCGTCCCAATCGAACGGCAACTCCCTGATGTAACCTGGAATTGAGTCAACAATGGCAAACAGCACAGCCTCAGAGAAAAATAACGATCTACGCCGACCGCGTCTAGACAAGTGGCTCTGGGCTGCGCGCTTCTATAAAACTCGTTCCGTGGCCAAGCAAGCGATAGATGGCGGCAAGGTGTACTGCGAGGGTGGTCGCTGCAAACCCGGTAAGGAAGTGGAAATTGGCATGGAGGTTCGCCTGCGTCAGGGCTTTGACGAGAAGACCGTGA
>JAPKAI010000029.1 GCA_028825335.1 Gammaproteobacteria bacterium
CGCAACGGCGGCGCTTGAAGATAGACCGGAAAGAAACTGTCGACGCCTTATGCAGGACCCTAGTTGCTCGACTTATAGCTTACTAAAACTCGTCATAACCTTCGGTTAGCTCGATATACCCTCCCCAAGGGTCTGTGATAAAGGCAATCTTCAAGCCTATCGCCGGAATGTCACGATAGGGTACATCGAACACAATGCCTTTTGCCGTCAGCTCATTGCAAAATGCCTCAAGGTCATCGAATTCGAAACCGATATGGTCCAGTGCGGCACCACGGGTTGGCAGTCTGGGAGAAGTTGAATTGCCAAAACTGATGTTCATGCCCGGTGCATTTGTCGTGGTCTGAATTGAACCACGAGGCTTAACCTCGAGTGAGAAAATATCGGTGTACCAGGCGAGCATCTCTTCATAGTCGGGTGAGATGAAATGAATATGGTAGCCGGTGATCTCCTCGGACAGTCCCTGATCTTCCTGCATTTCTACATACACATTGCCGGGCAGCATGACGTAGGCATTGGTCTGTCCTTCTGCGCCAATGAAAACTCGGCCGACTTCTAAGCCGTCAGCACGCCATTTGTCGAGGAAGGTTTCCATGTTGCGCACCTTAAAACCAAAATGATCCATTATGGTTTCTTGCATCGCCAGTGTTGGTTCCTTCTCTGTTAGTGCAACGAGCATATTCGGCAGACGAACTGCAGTTAGGGGCCCTTTTTCCACAACCACGCCATTGAAGTGTTCGACCCAAATCTCTTTGTGCCGATCCATGTCCACAACATTAAGGTGCACATGGCCATAGGTCAGGCCGGCTGGGTTAGGTGTAGCGAGTTGAGCTTGTGCGGTAGTCGCCAAGGCGAAAAGTAGTAAAGCAGATAGAAGTCTCATGGTGCTAATTCCTTTCTTGTTATGGGGGCTTGGTTCGCTTGAAATAGTTGAATTAAGAATAATAGCTTGTGAACTCCGAGTCCATGCATTCACACACCTGATGCGTTATGGCGAATAATCTAAAAGGCTATTCTCGATGCTTACCAGATGTCGGCGAGCAGCTGGTAGGAGCGGCGTCTCGCTTCAACATCATGAGTGATCGTTACTAGCATGATCTCATCGGCCTGAAATTTCGCTGCTAGGCTTAGCAGTTTCTCTTTTACCTGTTCGGGTGTGCCGACGGCTCGCTTGCCTCTGTTCTCTTTCAGGGTGCGCAGCTCACCAGGAGAGTAGGGATAGTCCATTGATTCTTGTACTGTCGGGAATGGACCCGGATTCCCCTGCAACAGACGGCAATACCAGAGGTCGCGACTTCGGGATAGGCGCAGAGCCTCCTCTTCGGATTCTGCAGTGATGCTAAACAAAGTTAGGCAAGTCCAGGGTGCGTCTAAATTCGGCCCGGCCTCGAATCGCCCTCTATAGAGGTCGAAGATGTCGGGTCGGATGTTGGGATTGATGAAGTAGGCGAAGTTGTAAGGCAGGCCAGTCAGTGCGGCAAGCACTGCGCTGTCTTCGCTAGAGCCTAGCATCCACATCTCGGGAGGCGTCGCTACAGTTGGGAATGCGCGGGCCTTCTCCATGCCCGGCGTACGCGGATCGCTGTCGTTCAGCAGTGCCTGTAGGTCGACGACCATGTTCGGGAAATGCTCCGCGCCAACGCGGGATCCGTAGCGTATGGCGGCAGCGGTAAAGGGGTCGGTGCCAGGGGCTCGGCCAACACCCAGATCCATGCGGTCCGGGTACAGTGTCTGAAGGATCTTGAAGTTCTCCGCTACCTTGTACGGGCTGTAGTAGGGCAGCATGATACCGCCGGAACCGAGCCGAATATTAGCGGTTTCTGCACCCAGTCTGCCAAGTAGCACTTCAGGAGAACAGCCTGCCAGCGCGTCGGAGGCATGATGTTCGGCTACCCAATAGCGGTGATATCCGAGCTCGTCGCACAACTTGGCTAATTCGATAGTTTCCTGCAGGGCGGCCGCCGCATCTGAGCCGTCTTTTACGGGGGATTGGTCGATCACCGATAGTCTTATCTTGTTCTTCATGTGGGCCGCTTCTTAACTGAAACTAAGCGGCGGATGCTACGCTGTTTAAATAATATTGACAAAGTGTGAGATTAAGTAACACATATACTGAAGTACTCTAAAATTAGAGCAATTTGTGCCATTTTGTAGCTGAAAAATTGATGTAATTTTGGGCTTTTAGTTTACTATGAAGTCATCCTCTTGACCGAATGGTTAGTTTTAGACTTGGGGTATATTGAGCTAACCGAAGGTTATGACGAGTTTTAGTAAGCTATAAGTCGAGCAACTAGGGTTCTGCATAAGGCATAGGAAGTTAGCAATAGAAGACTAATAAAAAGAATCGATAATCAGAAAAAGGGAAAAATTATGCGTAAAAAGTTTCCATGCAATCGCAAGGCTATTACCATTGGGGTAATACTTGCTGGACTATCCACATCGGTAGTCGCTCAGGATGCAGAAATTGAAGAGGTCGTAGTAACCGGCTCTTTCATTCGCGGCTCTGCTATTGACGCGCCCTCTCCGGTTCAAGTTGTCGACAGAGCCAGTATCGAAGCGCAGGGTGCTGCGATAATCTGGGACGTAATTAAAAATCTGGAAGTGAACTCCGGTTCATTTACAAACTCAGGTTCCGGCGAACGTTCTCAAGTAGAAGGTACCGCACAGGTTAACCTGCGTAACCTCGGTGAGAACTCAACCTTGACCTTGATCAACGGCAAGCGAGTTGCGCCCTATGCAGCCATCACCAACGCTGGCGGCGAATTCGTCGATATTAATGCTATTCCATTGGTAATGACTGACCGTGTAGAGATCCTCACCGATGGCGGCTCTGCACTCTACGGTGCTGACGCGGTGGCCGGTGTGGTCAACGTGATCATGCGTACCGACTTCGAAGGCCTGGAGCTCTACGGTGACGTTCAGGGAGTTGAGGCGGCAGGCGATGCTTACGATACGACTCTTAGTGGTATCTGGGGCTGGGCCAGCGATAGTGGCGATACCCACTTAGTATTGTCGGCCGAGCGCTTCGAGCGAGACGCGGTCAATGTGCTTGATGGCAATCACATCGATGGAAACTCTCAGTTCAATGGTTCGGTGTCTTCTGTAAGCGGCTCCGGTATAGCCGTCCCTAGTTTCGGGACGAATATAAACCCTGCCTATGTCCGTCAGGACATAATGGACTTTAACCTGGCTCAGGGCGGCGCTGGCACTCTTGTCCTTGGCGATCCTCTGTGTGAATCACTCAAAGACAACCTGGGCAGACCATTCTATACAGGTAGTCTGAGAGAGCAGCGCGGTGAGCGCAGCGGCAACTGTTTGGAGGAAGTATCTCGATTTAATTTTCTCTCCAGAGATACCGAGCGCACCAGTTTTGCGGCGGCATTCGATCATACGTTCAGCGAGGCAGCAGAGTTTTATGCCTTCGCGAACTATATGCAAAATGAGATCACTCTCGAGGGCGGCGGCTTGAACAATACCGGTGGTTCCAGCCGAACTCGTGGACCCACGGTGCAGCTTGCAACCCCTGGTTCCTACATAGGTAATCCTGCTTGGGGCGGTTATTCTATCGGTCAGCCTACAGAGCTGGGATATTATGCAGCAGCTGCCGGTAATGTCCGACCAACCGCAGCGGATATTCCAAATAATCCTAATTCCCTCGCAAATGGCGGTCCAAACATAACCACCATAATAAACCCGCGGGACGGAATCCCCAGAGATGGTGTTCGTTCTAACACAAATCGTTCAGAATCATCTATAGTTCAGACTGGGTTGCGTGGTGATTTCGATTACAGAGACCGACTCTGGAGCTACGATGTAGGTGTGTCCTGGAGTCAATCCAGCAACGAGCAGACCTACCAGACGTTTAATCGTGAGCGAACGGAATTGGCCGCGATGGGTTTGGGTGGCGAAAATTGTACTCCAAACGGTAGATCAGATTTCGATTGGCAAGGCCAGCCAGGAGCTTTTGGCGGCGCCATACCAACTGCCTGGGACTACTTCGGCGGTGGCTATACGCAAACTTTCTTCCCGAATTACGTGTTAACCACACGTGAGAGTATTTCTTTAGGACTGACCAGTTCTAATCAGGGTCAGGGAGGCTGTGAGTTCTATAATCCCTACCTGACTCAGTTCACAGATCCTAATTTGGCCAACTCGCCTGAGTTGATGGACTACCTGAACGAAACTGTGCTCAGAGCGGACAAGCGAAATACCATGACTGTATTCGATGCTGTGGTCGGCGGAGAGCTGTTCGACATGGCTGGTGGCGCCGCGGCGATCGCCTTTGGTGCTCAGCATCGGGAAAGAAAGGCAACCTCCAAAGCGCCTGCATTGAATTTCCCAGGCATTCCAAATGCGATTTTAGGCTACGACTCTAGCGGTGTGCCCAATGAGTTCCACAAGGTGGATAACAATTTCGAATGTGCAAACTGTATCTTCAACTTCGATCACGAGCGCAGTACCAGTGCGGTGTTCGTTGAGCTGGCCTTGCCGTTCATGGAGAATGTAGAAACACAAATTGCACTTCGCTATGAGGATTACGGTGGCAATATTGGTAGCGAGGTTTCACCGAAATTCGCTATCAGCTGGCGGCCCATAGAAACCCTCCTGCTGCGAGGCTCCTTCTCTCAGTCATTCCGCGCGCCAAATATCGGCATCGTCGAGGAAGGACTGGAAGCGAGTGGCACCACGTTTAATGACCCTATCTCGAATCAGGCAGTTAGAGCAGGCTTGGTCCCTCCGACCCCGGAAAATGGCGAACCTGAATTTAGCTTTACTCTGGGCGGCCCTGCGCCGAACGTGGGTAACGAGTATGCTGACACTTTCAACGCTGGCTTTCTCTGGACTCCAGCTGGCCGTCTTGAAGGTCTCAGCGTAGGAGCTGATATCTGGCGTTTTGAGGTAACCGACCGTGTCTTGCCTGAGCCCGCGATTAAGGCTGTTCAGCCTGAAATCGACAGGTTCCTGACGGTTGTAGGTGATCCCACTAACTACATCCTCAATGATTCCATCTCGACAGACTCCCCGGTGCTGGACATAGCCTGTGATCCCAATGCGATTGCCGCGCAGTTCGGAGTTGACTCCGCCGAGCGATTAAATTGTGTGGTAAATCCAACTCTGTACACCGACACAACTCAAGGAGTTGGCATCAGCCGGTTATTCAGAAACGAGGACGCCACCCTGATTACGCTGACTCTGGCGGCTATTAATGCCGGTCAGATCACTGCGGATGGTATCGATATGAAGATGGGCTATAACTGGGATAACGATTGGGGCAGATTCCGTCTTAGCATGGACTATACCCACGTAAATCAGTACAAGTTGATCGGCGTACCGGGCCTAGAATTGGGCCTGAATGATACCGGCAAGCTTGATGCGGCGGGTACCTCTGGCAACGGTCTGCATGTACGTTCGCTGCCTGACAATAAGGGTAATATTACTCTTTCTTGGCAGCAAGACCGCCACGGTGTGACTGTCATCAATCGCCATATCGGTTCCTACCAGGACCTGGATCATGATTTCGCTTATGCGACAGGCAACGATCTGGTGCGCTCATTACTGAGGACGAAGATCGACAGCTATGACACCTGGGACATCCAGTATCGCTATGCCCATGATTGGGGGAATGCGAGACTAGGTACCACGAATTTCACTGTTGGTATCCTTGATATGTTTGATGAGGAACTTCCCTACCGTGAATCTAGAGGCCTGAACTATGATGCGAATGTGTTCGATCCTCGCGGTCGTCGACTGTATGCCCGAGCATTGTGGTCGTTCTAATTACTGACTAGTATCGGTAATTCAAGAAAGCGGCGATGAGAAATCATCGCCGCTTTTTTTTGTCTAGGGTAAAGCCATTTACAGGTAAAGGTTCCAGCCTCCGAGTATTAGAGCTGGGGCTGCCCGATTAACGTCTTCGACTCAAAGTGGACCTCACAAGTAGTAGATCAAAACGTGGCTTTCCGGCCTCTTGGAATGCCCTACAGAGAAATTTCTCTGTCTTTAATATGACGGGATTCTGCCATAATTTAGCCTGATAATTGGGGCACATGGCTTGTTTAGATTAGCTTCCCTTCCCTCGTCTTCTCTCGAAGACTGAATAATCGAAGTCTAGGGCAAGACCACTCACAACCTAATTCGCTTGATTCTGGCTGTTGTCGGAGAGGAGGATTACCTATCGATCTTGATAGTTTGGTGCGTAAGGTTTTAAGTCGTTAGTGTCCCCTTACTCACTTACTCGATTCCCCCACCCTGATTGCCCCCTAGACTCCTGAATCCACTTCGATTTTTAATAAGAAAATATTTAGTATCTAAAGCCATTCTAGTTTAGTATCTGGTTTGCTCAAAAACGATTGGGTGATTTTGAAATCCATTAGCGGAATTCGAAAGGGTAGATAATTCTAAAGATGATAATGAGATCGATTCGTATTAGCAACAAATAAATAAGACTTATTAATACAAGAAGGGGAGTAAGAATGCGTAAGAAATTTCCATGTAATCGCAAGGCTATCACCGTTGGGGTAATACTTGCTGGACTATCCACATCGGTAGTCGCTCAGGATGCAGAAATTGAAGAGGTCGTAGTAACCGGCTCTTTCATTCGCGGCTCTGCTCTCGACGCGCCCTCTCCGGTTCAAGTTGTTGACAGATCAAGTATCGAAGCACAGGGTGCCGCGCTTATTTGGGACGTGATAAAAAACCTCGAAGTGAACTCCGGCTCATTTACGAACTCAGGTTCCGGCGAACGCTCTCAAGTAGAAGGTACGGCGCAAATAAATTTGCGTAACCTGGGTGAGAACTCAACGCTAACATTGATAAACGGTAAGCGAGTTGCCCCTTATGCGGCCATAACCAATAACGGTGGCGAATTCGTCGATATTAATGCTATTCCATTGGTAATGACTGACCGTGTAGAGATCCTCACCGATGGCGGCTCTGCACTCTACGGATCAGACGCGGTAGCCGGTGTGGTAAACGTTATCATGCGTACCGACTTCGAAGGATTTGAACTCTACGGTGATGTGCAAGGTGTTGAGGCTGCAGGCGACGCCTTTGATACTACACTCAGTGGTATTTGGGGCTGGGCTAGCGATGACGGAGATACTCACTTAGTTCTCTCAGCTGAGCGTTTTGAACGCGATAATCTGAATGTTCGAGACGGCAATTTCATCGATGAAAATAGTCAGTTTAACGGCGCGGTTTCTAGTATCACCGGCGCAAGTGGCGCCGTGGCCAGTCCTGCTTTCGGCGCAAATCTGAATCCAGCGTACATTGCCTCGGATATTATGGCCTTCAACGTCTCTCAGGGCGGCACTGGTGATCTTGTCCTTAGAGACCCGTTGTGTGAATCACAGAAAGACGCACTAGGCAGGCCATTCTATACTGGCAGCCTGAGGGAGACGCGAGGTGAGCGTGGAGGCACTTGCAATGAGGATGTGTCTCGATTTAATTTCCTGTCAAGAGATACTGAGCGTTCTAGTTTTGCCATGGCATTCGACCATACCTTCAGCGAAGCGGCACAATTTTATTCCTTCGCTAACTATATGGAGAATGAGATCACTCTCGAGGGTGGTGGCTTGAACAATACCGGTGGTTCCAGCAGGACTCGTGGGCCTACAGTGCAGCTTGCAACTCCCGGTTCCTATACAGGTAACCCTGCTTGGGGTGGATATTCCATTGGTGCGCCCGCAACACTGGGATACTATGCAGCGGCAGCGGGTAATATCCGGCCAACTGCAGCGGATATTCCGAATAATCCTAATTCCCTCGCAAATGGTGGCCCGAACGTAACCACATACATCAATCCGCGGGACGGAATCCCCAGAACCGGTCAGCGTTCCAACACAAATCGTTCAGAATCAACGATAGTCCAGGCGGGTTTGCGTGGTGATTTTGATTATCAGGATCGGCCTTGGAGCTACGACGTAGGCGTGTCCTGGAGTCAGTCCAGCAACGAACAGACCTATCAAACTTTTAATCGTGAGCGAACGGAGTTGGCCGCGTTGGGTTTGGGCGGCCCAAACTGTACGCCAAACGGTAGGTCAGATTTCGATTGGCAAGGCCAGAAAGGACCTTTCGGTGGAGCTATACCCACAGCCTGGGACTACTACGGCAATGGCTATACGCAGACCTTCTTCCCGAATTACGTGTTAACTACTAGGGAGAGTATTTCTCAGGGTCTGACCAGTAGTAATCAAGGTCAGGGAGGATGTGAATTCTATAATCCTTACCTCACTCAGTTTACCGACCCCAACGTGGCTAACTCTCCCGAGTTGATGGCGCATATCAACGAGACTGTACTCAGGGCTGACAAGCGTAATACGCTAGCTGTGTTCGATGCAGTAGTTGGTGGTGAATTGTTCGATATGGCTGGTGGCCCGGCGGCGATAGCATTCGGAGCCCAGTACAGGCAGAGAGACGCAAAATCCAGAGCCCCTCAAATGAGCGCAGTGGGTATTCCGAAAGCGATCCTGGGTTATGACGCTAATGGTGTGCCCAATGCCTTTCATAAGGTGGATAACAATTTCGAATGTGCACAATGTATCTTTAACTTCGAGAATCAACGCGATACTACAGCAGTGTTCTTGGAGATTGCCTTGCCGTTCATGGAGAATATAGAAACACAGATAGCGGTTCGTTATGAGGATTATGGTGGTTTTATAGGTAGTGATATATCGCCTAAGTTTGCTATGAGCTGGCGACCCATAGACTCACTACTGCTTAGGGGCTCTTACTCTCAGTCATTCCGCGCGCCGAACATCGGTATAGTCGAGGAAGGATTGGAAGCTAGCAGCACCGTATTTAAAGATCCGATCTCGAACCAGAAGGTTAGAGCTGGTTTGATTCCTCCGACTCCTCAAAATGGTGAGACTGAATTTTCTTATACTCTAGGTGGCCCTGCGCCATTTGTGGGTAATGAGTATGCCGACACGTTTAGTCTCGGATTTATCTGGACCCCGGGTGGCAATCTCGAGGGCCTCAGCATCCAGGCAGATGCCTGGCGCTTTGAGGTAACCGACCGCGTATTGCCTGAGCCGGCGATTAGGGCTGTTCAGCCGGAAATCGACAGATTTAAAACGGTCGTGGGTGATCCCAATAACTACATCCTGAACGATTCTATCGCCGCAGATTCAGCTGTGTTGGATGTGAAATGTGACCCTAATGCAATTGCTGCGCAGTTTGGAGTTGACTCTGCCGAGCGATTGAATTGTGTGGTTAATCCATCGCTTTACACCGACACTACTCAGGGGGTTGGTATCAGCCGTGCGTTCAGGAGCGAAAGCGCCAGTCTGATTACTCTGACTTTGGCGGCTGTAAATGCTGGACAGATCAATGCTGATGGTGTTGACGTGAAGATGGGTTATAACTGGGATAATGATTGGGGCAGATTCCGTATCAGTGCGGACTACACCCACGTAAATTCGTACGAGTTAGTCGGTATTCCTGGTCTAGAGTTGGGCTTGTTGGATACTGGCATTTTCGATGCTGCTGGTACCTCAGGTAATGGTTTGCATGTGCGTTCATTGCCAGATAACAAAGGCAATGTGACCTTTAGCTGGCAACGCGATCAGCATGGTGTGACCTTGATTAATCGTCATATCGGCTCTTATAAGGATCTGGCTTATGCTACTACTTATGAACTAGGTAATGATCTGGTGAGATCTCTGGTAGAGAAATCTATAAGTAGTTACAGCACTTGGGATGTTCAGTATCGCTATGCCCATGATTGGGGTAATAGCAGTCTGGGTAATACAATTTTCACGTTTGGTGTTCTCGACATGTTTAATGAGGATATTCCCTATCGTGAATCTAATGGCTTGAACTACGATGCAACAGTATTCGATCCTCGCGGTCGAAGAATCTATGCCCGAGCATTGTGGCAGTTCTAATTACTGACTAGTTCAGTAAGTAAAAAAACGGCGATGAGAGATCATCGCCGTTTTTTTTTCGTCTAGAGAATACTGATTTTTTAGAAATTTTCTGTGTAGGTATTTTTTAATTTGGAGCTGGGAAGTTATGTAGCCGGCTTCTGTCTCATCTCGAAGTTGAACGACATGCTGATGCGCTCCCTATCAGATTGATTCTGTGCGACACCGTGTTCCAACCATGAAGGAAAGAGAAACAGCTTGCCCGGCTCCGGCGCCAGCTTGGCGTGGAAGGAATTCTCGGCCCGCTGACCATCTGCAGCTGGCGGCATCATCCAGCGCGCCATCCTCGGGTCTTTAAAGCCGATCGCTGGGCTGCTTGCGTCGCTCTTCACATAGAATACTCCACTGATGTGAGAATAGGGATGCAGATGCTCTGGGTGAAAACTGTGTTTTGGGTTAATGTTCGCGAATAACGAATTCATTTCGGGCTGATAGTTCTCCGTATCCCAGTGATGATCCCGCGCGTAATTCTGCGCGCACTGATGAAAGAATTTAACCAATCCCTCCAGTTTGCTATCGTTAAATAGACTGCTATTGGTGTAATAGGATGTGTAGCCGCTGGGATACTGCTGTGCGCTAATTTTCCGTCCTTCTTCATCTCGATCACGCAGTGCTTCTGCATAGGAGACGAGTTCATCCTCCGATGCTGGGAACTCGGGATACCATGCCTCATAGATAAGTGTAGGGAATAAAACCCGAAGCCCATCTCTGTTCTGTGTGTTGTCGGTCATGTTATTCCCTTAATCGACTATGGCTTGATAGATGCCGCTACGCAGCTTGGCATAATCATCTAGGCCTGTTGCGGGAATGATTTGCGTTAGGTACACGACAACTAACTCTTCCTGTGGGTCGACCCAATAGGTAGAGTGATAGGCTCCACCCCAGCCGTATTCACCGACTGATCCCAGGCTGCCACGTTTCCCTAAATCTGTGACCACAGAGAAGCCCAAGCCGAATCCAGTGCCACTACGAAAGGGGATGTCGCCGAGATGATTAGTAGTCATTAGCTCGATGGTTTTGGGTGAGAGGAGTCTTTCGCCATTGAACTGGCCACCGTTGAGAGTCATCTGTAGAAATTTCGCATAGTCGCTGGCAGTCGACAGCAGCCCGGCGCCGCCAGAGAAACTAACTCTAGGGCCGTTGTCGTACATGCCTTGACTCTGCATGCCATTAGTCTCATGTCGCGCTTCAATACCACCGCTCGCTTTAGGGCGATATACAGTTGCGAGGCGGCCCTTTTTTTCTTCGGGTAGATAGAAGTGTGTATCAATCATGCCTAGGGGTTCGAAAATCTCTTGCTTAAGAAAACTATTCAGGTCCATGCCGCTTGCCTTTTCGATAACGGCGCCCAGAATGTCAGTGTTATAACCATATATCCAGCGCTCACCTGGGTGTTCATCCAGAGGTAGTGAAGCCATGCGAGCGATGGTATCGCCAACCGGCTCATTACGATCTGCGAAGTACCAACCCTGAAAGCCTGCTTCCTCCCACTTATCAGCCGCGGGTCCGCTGCCATAGCTCATGCCGCCAGTATGGGTTAACAGGTTGCGCAGAGTAATAGGGCTTCTGGAAGGTTCAAGACTGTAACCGCCATTGTCATTCGACACGGCCACCTGCATATTTTCCCATTCGGGTATGTAGCGCTCGAGGGGGTGACTAATGTCTAGCGCACCACGTTCATGCAGAATCATGATGCCTGTGCTGACTATCGCCTTTGTCTGAGAGGCGATACGAAAGATCGTGTCATTTCTCATGGGAATTCCAGCGGCAATGTCCTGCATACCATTCGCGCTCGAATAAGCGATTCTGCCTTTGCGTAGCACAATGATCACTTGTCCAGCTAATTGATCATTGTCGACGTAGGACTTGAGCACCGCATCAAGACGTTCGAGCCGATCCGAAGACATGCCTAAGCGTTCAGGGCGTGCGCGATCGAAATCGGCTGCTATGTTGGCAGTAGAATGTAGTAGAAGAAGTAGTGAAGCGATAAGACGAATCGAAAATTTCTGCATGGAGATTCCCTCTCTAGTCATTGTGCTGGTAGCTTAGAGTGAAACCCCCTAGCTTTGATGTGACGTACCAACTCTGTCTGTTGTAGCGATTATCAATGTTGGCCATTGTCCATGCAAGTAGTGATATTGCAGGTTTTTAGATTTGCTTTTATGCTTGTTAACTATCTGATTTAAATGAACTAATTCTGAGTTTGTTCTAAAAATAGAGAGTTTCAGTTGACATCATTTTAGTGCTGGAGCATTATTCTGCCCCTATGAGTACACGATTTTATTTCTGGTGGCCTGAATCTACGGGTAGCCAGGAGAACAACATCTAAGTTTTCCTTCTATGGCCGCCAAGAGTTATGGCGGTCTATTGCTCCTCAAAATACTCCCTCGCCATAGCTCTTACCGTCATAACGGATTAAGAGGAATTGGTAATGCCAATCAATAATCACATTCAATACCGCTGTGCCAGTGGTGTAAAAGTTCGTCGTCTTACTTCGCAGTTGGACTATGCTAGCGCCATCGATCAGCTGGCGGATTCGCTGGATGAATCTCCGGGCGTCCTGCTTGCATCTAGCTTCGAATTTCCAGGCCGCTATACGCGATGGGATATTGGCTTCGTTAATCCTCCGCTTAAAATTACAGGTAAGGATAGAATCTTAGAGATCGTCGCTCTGAATGTTCGGGGAGAAATTCTCCTGCCCGAAATTCACCGTGCATTACAAGATTGTGCTGCCATTGTATCCATGGATGCGCAGCAGAAATCCATCTTAGTAACGGTGAGTGATGAGCCTGAAGAGTTTGCTGAAGAGATGCGCAGCAGGAAGGCGAGCCTATTCTCCGTGCTTAGAGAAATTGTGTCTTGTTTCCATAGCCCTAGTGATCCCTATCTGGGATTGTTCGGAGCCTTCGGCTACGACCTGACATTTCAATTCGAAGACGTCATTCGTCATCAGTCGCGCAGTGATGAAGATAGGGATTTAGTGCTGTACCTGCCGGATCAAATTACGGTGTCAGATCATCGCATCGAGAAGACATTCTGTTATAGCTATGAATTTGTCTGCAGAGCATGGGATTCCGATGAATTCTCCGAGACCACTGGCGGATTCCGCCGCAGCGGCCCACGCGCTGAATATGAACCGGCCGCAGAAGTTGAGAGAGGCTGCGATCACATCGAGGGAGAATATGCTCAGCAGGTCGGTAAAGCGCTGGACTACTTCCGTCGTGGAGATCTATTCGAGGTCGTTCCCGGTCAAGTCTTCTTCGAGTCCTGTAAAGACAGTCCCGCTACAGTTTTTAAGCGACTCAAGCAGAGTAATCCGTCACCCTATGGTGCGCTGATGAATCTCGGTAAGCAGGAATACCTAGTTGCGGCCTCGCCAGAGATGTTCGTTCGTGTCGATGGTTCTCAGATCGAGACTTGCCCGATATCTGGAACTATCAAACGGGGTAGCGATCCTATCGATGATGCGAATCAAATTAAGACACTGCTTAACTCGGACAAGGACGAATCGGAATTATCGATGTGCACCGATGTCGATCGTAACGATAAGTCACGAGTCTGTGAGCCAGGTTCGGTTCGTGTAGTAGGGCGTAGACAGATCGAAATGTATTCGCGGCTTATACATACTGTTGACCATGTGAAGGGAAATCTTAAGCCAGAGTTCGACGCTCTCGATGGATTCTTAGCACACACTTGGGCAGTGACTGTAACCGGCGCACCAAAGCTTGCCGCCATGCAGTTCATCGAAGAGAACGAAAAATCACAACGTCACTGGTACGGCGGCGCGCTGGGCCATATCGGCTTCGATGGCAATCTGAACACGGGCCTCACTCTTCGAACGATCCGTATCAAGAATGGCATCGCAGAAGTTCGAGCGGGTGCAACTTTGCTAATCGACTCCGATCCGGTGGAAGAGGAACTGGAAACTCGCCTGAAAGCCTCGGCGTTGATCGATTCTATTCGGGGCACTGCCAAGCCGGGCTTAAGCGGTGCGGATAGCGTGTTCAATAGTGCCGAGGGTGTCGGTATTCAGGCGCTGATGGTGGATCATCAGGATTCCTTTGTGCACAACCTCGGTACTTATTTCAGGCAGTGTGGCGTCGATGTACTTACCCTGCGGCCTGAGGCCGCGCGTAAGTATTTGGAAAACAACAGTGTGGACTTAGTAATTCTCTCACCAGGTCCTTCTGCGCCGAAAAATTTCTCCATGAGTGAGACTATCGATGCTGCACTTGTGAGGTCGATCCCAATATTTGGTGTCTGCCTCGGCTTACAAGGCGTTGTTGAATACTTCGGGGGGGAGTTGCAAGAATTAGGTTATCCCATGCACGGTAAGCAGTCTGATGTAAGTCACGATGAAAGCGAAATATTCGCCGGTATTGCATCGCCGTTCGCTGCCGGGCGCTATCACTCACTTGTTGCGAAGACAGTGCCTGAGTGTCTAACAGTCACAGCTAAAACAGAGGACGGCAGCGTGATGGCTATTCAGCATTCGAGCCTGCTTATAGAGGCGGTACAGTTCCATCCAGAATCGATAATGAGTCTAAGCAACGCGGTTGGGCACACGCTAATCTGCAATGTAGTCAAATTAGTTGCTGCGTCACGGTCGATAACAGAGCCTGTGTAGCAAGAAAGGTTACAGCTTAGCCTCGAACCAGGTTGCGAGACGGCGACCGGCGAGTGCTAGACGCAGTCGCGCGTGGTATTTCATCGCCTCGACATAGTCATCGCTAAGATCGAATTTGCGGAGCTTTTGTGTGGAGCTGTCCGAACGCGCGATCTCCGATTTCATTTCTTCTGTGTAGACGGTGTTAAGTAAGAGCGCTCTGCTCTCCTGCATCCAGAGCGACCAATCCTCATAGTCTTGAAGTCCCATTCTTTCGAGTGTCGTGGAATGTTGTCTGAGTAGTGTTTCGAGATTGGCATTAATTCCCTGACTACTCACCGCTCTATCCCAGCGAGCATGCAAATTTCTTCCGCCGGCCTCGATGCCGTTGCCGCCACGATCTCCAGTTGAAAATCGATTCGCCGAATACAGCGACCCTGTATGCAGTGGTTGATGAATGTCACCGATCAAATGTAATACCCAACACAGGGCAACGGCGCGCTGTGGCAATGAAGCCTGCGAATCGGCAAGTAGATTGGTGTTGTAGTCTAGCGCGGCCATAACATTGTCGGCGCTGGCCTCATTGCGGATAGTTTGAGCGCTCTTCCCCGCAATATCGTCGAAGGGCCCGACCCCGATATAGGTGTTTCCTTGTACCTGAGCCTGACCTCTTAGCCAGGCGCCGTCGATATAGTGCCAGTTGGCACGGTTGTAGCGTTTTCTTTCTGCTTCGGGCAGTCCACGAGTGATGTCGGGCCAAAATGCTGCCTGACCCAGAAGCCAAACGAATCGAGCTTCTTCACTGCCGCGAGCAATGGAGGCTGGCATCTGCTGCAAGAAGTCTTGTTGATAGCGTGGGTGTTGCTGCAAAATTTTAAGTAACTCAGTCTTCGAGTTGTCACTTAGATAGTTGCTGGCTACCGCCGCAGACAGTCGGTGACCAACCGAGTCCCAGGCGAACGCGCCCTGCATAGACAGTAGTGCCAATGAGGTGAACAGGGCTAATAGAAGATTTTTACGGGAGCAAGGCATGATGTGCTGCTCGTAGGGATGAAGGTTAATAGTGTAGTGCTTTAGAGGCTAGACTTCGAGCCACTCTGCTTTTACATCGTCCGCTTGAAGTAAGCTCTCTGGTGTACCTTCGTAGACGATCTTTCCGTGGCCCATAACGTAAAGACGATTAGAAATCTTAAGAGCGATGGAGAGCTTCTGTTCCACTAGTAAGATAGAAACACCTCGCTTTGCGATTTCCTGCAGTAATTGTGCGAGTTGTTGGACAATCTTTGGCGCTAGGCCTTCAGTAGGCTCATCGATCATGATCATATCAGGATCGCCCATTAGCGTGCGGCACATGCACAGCATCTGCTGCTCGCCACCACTTAGTGCGCCGCCGGGAACATCGGCGCGTTCAGCCAAATTTGGGAACATGCTAAACATCTCATCGATGTTCCAGCGACCGGTTGGCGTGTTCGATTTCATGCCGAGTACAAGGTTCTGCCGGACGGTAAGTGTAGGAAAGATGTCGCGATTCTCCGGAACATAACCCAGTCCTAAGTGCGCGATCTCAAAACTCTTCTTGCCTGCGATATCGATCCCTTTAAATTGGATAGAGCCCTGCGGTTCGACTTCACCCATTATGGTTTTGACAGTTGTGGAGCGGCCGACTCCGTTGCGCCCGAGCAGGCTAACAATCTCGCCCTGGGCAACGTGAAAATTGACACCTTGCAGTATGTGGCTCTTGCCGTAGAAGGCATGAAGGTTGCTGACTTTAAGCACTGTGCACCTCGCCGAGATAGGCTTCTTGAACCTTGGGGTTGGCGCGAATATTTTTCGGTTCGTCTGTTGCTATAATTTCGCCGTATACGAGGACTGAGATGCGATCCGCCACATCAAATATGATATTCATATCATGCTCGACCATGATCAATGTCTTGCCCTCGGTAATCTTGCGGATCAGCTCGACGGCGTTCTGCGCCTCGCTATGGCTCATGCCTGCAACTGGCTCATCCAACATAATTAGCTCTGCGCCACTAGCTATGGAAATACCTAGCTCTAACGCTCTCTGCTCTGCATAAGCGAGCTCTCCGGACGGAAACTTTGCCTTTTCAGTGAGGCCGATCTGCTCGAGCACATGCATGGCCTCGTCGTTCAATTCTGTTTGCCGTCCTAGCAGGTGCCAGAAGGAATAGCCGTATCCCTTTGACCAGAACAAAGCACAACGAATATTCTCAAACACGCTCATGCGCTGGAATATATTTGTAACCTGAAAGCTGCGCGCGAGACCCATCCTGGCAATCTCATAGGGCGGCTTGTTCTCGATCTGCTGTTCCTTGAAGCGTATGCTGCCGGCGCTTAAGTTATAGCGCCCGCTGATGAGATGGAATAGCGTAGATTTTCCGGCACCATTGGGCCCGATGATAGCGTGCTTCTCGCCCTGGACTATATCGAGCGAGACGCCACGAATAATTTCCGTAGCACCGAAGTTCTTCTTTACGTCGATTAGGGAAAGAATAGCCATGCTCTAAGTCTCTTCTTCCTTGGGAATCGCGTTGGCGGTCTCCCATGCGTCATTCAGTTGTAGCAGAGACCTCTTAACTGCATAGAAGGCGCCGCCGGCTATGGCAAGAATAACG
This sequence comes from Gammaproteobacteria bacterium, assembly GCA_028825335.1. Taxonomy (GTDB): domain Bacteria; phylum Pseudomonadota; class Gammaproteobacteria; order Pseudomonadales; family Pseudohongiellaceae; genus UBA9145. Next base: position 17,163 of record JAPKAI010000029.1, read on the forward strand.
ATCCAAGTAATTGGGCTGGCAGGATTAAGCACGAGCCCGAGGTAGTGAAAAACCTCGTCTTCAGTATGACTCATCTCAATTAGTGCGATGGTGCATAGTGTGAATAGCAATGCAGGAATAGTGGTGACTAAGTAGGGTTTGATCAGTAACTTCATGTTGCCGCGAACCCAGGCTAGCTGATGCATCATGATGAATCCGGCAAAGCCGCGTGGTAGATACATCACAGTTAGTAGAAACATGATGCCGAGATACAACATCCAAAGTTCGGAATAGTTGCTTAGCAGAGAGTTCATCAGTGTCAGCACCACGGCACCGATTATCGGGCCGATGAAATAACCCAAGCCGCCTATATAGGCCATCAGGAGTACCCGGCCTGACGTAGCAGCGTTCAAGTTCTCTTCGGTGATAAATTCGTAGTTGAGTGCAAACAGCCCACCCGCGATTCCAGCAAACAGACCAGATGCGCAGAAGGAGATGAAGCGGACTTTTCTCGAACTGTAGCCAATGAACTCAGCGCGCTCGGGATTGTCACGCACGGCATTCGCCATTCTTCCCGCTGGAGTCTGTGTAAACAGATACATAAACAGCGTGGCAATGAAGGCCCAGACAGCGGCGACATAGTAGATCTCAATATTCTGTGCAAAGTCGAAACCGAAAAAGGTAGGGCCGAAGGTGCGGTCGCCACTGATGCCAGCCTCGCCACCGAAGAAGCTGGAGAAGATAAGCGAAGAGGCGGCGATGAGTTCGCCAATGCCGAGTGAAATCATCGCGAATACGGTGCCGGCCTTGCGTGTGGAGAAGCTGCCAATAAATATCCCGGCGAGGAGGCCGAATAGACCGCCTATTAATGGAATCCATAGAATAGAGAACACCATTGTCTCGAACTCGATGAGCATTAACGCATGAACTGAGAGAAAACCTCCCAGCCCAAAGTAGACGGCATGTCCGAAGGAGAGCATGCCACCCTGGCCAAGTAGCATGTTGTAGCTAAGAGCGAACACGATAGCTATAACCATCTGATTTAGTATGGAGATGGCGAGTATGGAGTCGAATAGCAGCGGAAGCCCCAGCAGAGCAACTATAAAGGCAATCCAGATCGATGATTTCTTCAATAGCGCCATCATTCTTCTCGCTTACCCAACAAGCCGGTCGGCCTGAAGATTAGCACTAGAACCAACAACAGATACGGTAATACCGGGGCAATCTGTGGAAGGTTCATCGTCCAGAGATCGTTCAGCGGATGACTACGATCGAAGGAAATGCCGAACAAGTTGAGTAGGTCCGGCATACCGACATCGGAGGCGATCGCATAGGACTGCAACAGGCCTATTAATAACGATGCGATAAAAGCGCCGGCGAGGGAACCCAAGCCGCCAATTACGACGATGACGAACACTATGCTACCAAGCACAGTAGCCATGCCAGGAAATGTGGTGAGAACGGGCCCGGCAATTACGCCAGCTAAGCCTGCTAGCGCTGTGCCCATGCCGAACACGCCCATAAATATCAGCGGCACGTTGTGGCCTAGATTAGAAACTGTTTGCGGATGAGTGATTGCCGCTTGAATAATAATGCCGACTCGACTCTTTGTGAGTACGTAGTACAGCGCGATAAAGATGACGATGGAGATGGTCATCATGAAGCCGCGGTAGGCGGAGAATTCTTGTCCGAAGAGGGTGAATAAAGGAAAGTCTAAGAGATCAGGGGTTTGGTAGTTTTTCGTGTCGCGACCCCAAAAAAACTGTATGGCTTCTTCGATGAGGAAGGCAAGCCCGAAGGTAAACACGAGTTCGGCAACGTGTCCGGAGGCGTGGACCTTTCTTAGGCCGTAGCGCTCTACAAGCGCACCCAGCGCGCCGACGATGAGGGGAGCGAAAATCAATCCGCCCCAGAAACCAAAGTAGAGGCTAAGAGAGTAGGCGAAGTAGGCGCCGAGCATATAGAAACTGGCGTGAGCGAAATTCAATACGCCCATCATGCTGAATATCAGTGTTAGCCCGCTGGCTAACATGAACAGCAAAAACCCGGTAACAAGGCCATTCAGTGTGGCAAAAATTAAAACTTCTAGCATGCTGGCCTTAGCATTTAACTGCTTTCAACTGTTTTTTTATGGTTTTTGATTTAGTTCTTATTTTAATTTTAACTGTTAGAAACCTCACCGATTGGGTCGTCTCATCTGACAGCTGGATTCTACCACCGTCTCTTCTAGCGGGACCTGGTATTCAGTAACGAGTCCCCAGCCAGAATTATCTGCATCGAATTCAACTCCCTCATCGGTGTGCACTGAAACGCTCAACCCCTGAAAGATTTGATGATCTTGGGCGCGCATCCATATCTCTTCGCCGGCCATGGTGGTAAATCGCATATCTTCTAGAGCCAATGCAACATCGTAGGGGTCGGTGCTCTGTGTTTCCTCCATCGCCGCCACCACCATCTGCAAAGCATTCACTATGCGAGGCTGAGTCACGTCGTAATTAGGATGGGCTATTTTGAAGTCTCGATTGAATTGCTTCCGCGCTTCAGTGGGAAGTGGGTTGGCGACGCCATTGTGTATTAGTCGAATCTTGTTTTTGCCACCCTCTCCGAGTGTTGCTGTTATTCCGTCATAGGCGGCATAGAAAGTATAGATGGGTATGTCGAGACCTGAGTCGATGATGGACCTCGCCAGTGAAACCATGTCGGCTCCAAAGTTGCCGGTAACCACGGCGTCTGCGCCGGAGGAAACAATTTTGGTAACATAAGGAGTGAAGTCCTTAACTTGGCCGATAGGATGGAATTCGTTTCCCACTATTTCAATGTCTGGACGTTTCTCATTCATCAGCTTAATAGTTGTGTCTGATACCACCTGCCCGAAAGAATAGTCTTGGCCGATTATATACATGCTCGATATGTCAGGATCGGCGGCGATGAAGTCAGTTAGTACGTTTAACTTCATATTGGCATGGGCATCGAATCGAAAGTGCCAAAAGCTGCAATTGTCTTCAGTGAGGATAGGATCAACAGCGGAGTAGTTGATCTGCAAAACTTCTTGCCCGGGGTTGCGTCGATTGTGTCTAGAAATTGTTTGACTCAGGGTGCTGGCAACGGCTGAACTATTTCCTTGAAAAATTATTTGAATCTCTTCGCTTACTGCTCTGCGAAATTGCAGCTGCGTTTCGTTTGGACTCTGCTTATTATCCAGTGACACGATCTCAATCATGCGCCCGCCCAATATGCCGCCCTTGGAATTGTAGAAGTAGTCGACCGCGAACTCTAAGATTGTTCTACCGGTGTTGCCGATCGAAGCAAAAGTTCCAGAGAGAGGGTCCATGAAGGCGATTCGCACTGGTTCCTGTGCTGTGCTCGCGTTGCTCAGCATGAATATTGAAACTAGGCTGATTGCGCTTAAAAATTTGTGAAATGGACGAGTAATTTTGCTAGAAATTGATAGTTTTTTCATAAGTATCGCGATTCTTTTTTGTATTTATTGTGTGTCTATCGCTCGTGCATTAAGCAGCGAATATCGACAGTAACCTAGTCGCCAGCGTGAATCAAGATATCCGCTTCGGTATGCGATAAGAGCACAGAATCCTGTGCTGACTTGGTAGTTAATTCCTTCAATATCAGCATGTTGTGACTTGCTGCTGTTATGCGCGCCAGAAGCGAATATACTTCCCCCACAAGCCGCTGGGTTGGCCCAACTTAGCTGCCTAAATAATAGCTCCCACCGATACGCAACTAGCTGAATGTCTAATGGTTAAAATCGCAGAATCTGAGATCGAATTTGCCGCTATTCGTGCCAGCGGACCCGGTGGTCAGAATGTAAATAAAGTGTCTACGGCAGTGCAGCTGCGATTCGATGTGCGGCGCTCCAGTCTCGCCCGGGAAATGAAGGATAGAGTGCTGGACTATTCCGATAGTCGAATAAATAGCGAGGGTTGTGTGGTCATTAAGGCGCAGCGCTTCAGAAGCCAGGAAAAGAACAAGCAGGATGCGGTAGAGCGTTTAGAAAAATTAATTGCGGCGGCTAGCCATGTAGATAAAAAGAGAATTGCGACGCGGCCAGGCAGGGCATCGAAAGAGAGACGAATACAACAGAAGAAGAAAACTGGTGATAAAAAATTGGGAAGAGGTACGGTGCGTTCCTATGATCAGTAGAGAGATCAATAGCGGAAAGTATTGCTGATGAGCATCAATCGAGTGACCCACATTACTGTATATGTCACAGATCAGGATGAAGCCCTGGCTTGGTATCAGCAGAAGCTGGGTTTCGAAGTCTGCATGGACAACGATGAAGTGGTGTCAGGGATGCGATGGTTAACGGTCTGTCCCGTCGGGAACGCGGCAACGCAATTCGTCTTGATGCTGGTGCGTGAAGAGTCAGACAAGAGCAGAGTGGGTACGAATCTAATGACTGTCTTAAGTAGTACCGATTGCATAGGAGATATGGCGCGATTGGCACGAGAAGGCGTTGATATTGTCGGGCCGCCGGAAGAAGTTCCCTGGGGACTCTCCGGAGTCATCCGCGATCTGTATGGAAACCCTTATAATATTGTTGGTCCCGGCTAATTCGGGCCCGCTTTGAGATCCCAAAGATGAATAGAATGCTTTTTATAGTGAAAGCCTGCTGTCTTTCTTCGTTGCTATTACTACCGCCCTTGCTGAATGGAGCAGACGACATCGAAGATGCCCAGGCGAGCTTCAATTATATCTCCAGTACGCTACAGACTTTTCGCGTAAGTGGCAGACTAGTAAACAACCCTGGGATCGATGGCTCGGACCTAGAGTACTTCATAGCACTTCTTGATGAGTCAAACCTGAGCTTCAGCAGAGAGTTTAATAGTGAAAGTGCCATGTGCCGTTTTTATAGAGATCCGGAAAATGGCAGGATGACAATCCAGGAGCGAGCGGAGTTAAGTATTAGCTATCTGCGAGACCTCGCAGATAGAATTACGTTATACATTTCGGCGAATGCCGAATTTAAGGACAACGTCGATGATCAGTTTGGTCGAATAGTTCTAGATGCTATTAACGTAATCAAATTGGAGTCAGTGAGCAATCAGCGGCTGCCATCATCTGCTTTCGATGAGGCAGCCACGATTAACTTTCTTGACTCAATGTGTACTTAGTAGACCTCAAACAATCCTGCAGCACCCATTCCACCGCCGACACACATCGTACAAACAACATACTTCACACCACGTCGCTTGCCTTCGATAAGGGCGTGTCCGACCATGCGTGCTCCGCTCATACCGAAAGGGTGTCCGATTGAGATGGCGCCACCATTTACGTTGAGTAGTTCATCAGGAATGCCCAATTGGTCACGGCAATAGATTACCTGTACCGCAAACGCCTCATTCAATTCCCAAAGTCCGATGTCATCCATCTTCAGATTATTGCGTTCCAGCAGCTTAGGCACGGCGTAGATTGGACCTATACCCATCTCATCAGGTTCCAAGCCAGCAACAGCCATGCCGCGATAGGCACCGAGTGGCTGCAGGCCTTTCTGTTCGGCCAACTTGCTATCCATAACGACCGAAGCAGACGCGCCATCAGATAACTGACTGGCATTACCGGCGCTAATTACGCCGCCTTCATATACTGGCTTCAAGCCTTGCAGGCCTTCGAGAGTCGTCGTAGGACGATTTCCCTCATCCTTCTCCAGCATCGTCTCGTGTACGCTCTGTTTTTTTGTTTCCTTATCCATGAACAGCATCTTAGAAGCCATGGGCACGATCTCATCGTCAAACGCGCCGGCCAGTTGTGCGGCGGCTGTTCGCTGTTGCGATCGAAGAGCATATTCGTCCTGTGCATCCCGTGAAACACCGTAGCGCTTAGCTACAACTTCGGCTGTCTCTATCATGGACATATAGGCGTGTTGAGATTTGGCTAATACGTTCGGGTCTTGCGCTCGATAAGAATTGCGGTGCTCATTCGCTACAAGAGAAATCGAATCCAGACCGCCACCAACTACGATAGGCATGCCATCAACGATGACCTGCTTCGCTGCCGTAGCTATAGCCATCATGCCGGAGGCACATTGGCGGTCTACGCTCATGCCGGCTACAGAACTCGGTAGTCCTGCTACAACACCAGCCGTGCGGCCTATGTTGTTGCCAGAAGATCCTTGCTGCATGGCACAACCGATTACTACGTCATCTACTTCGCCCGGATCGATACCTGCGCGTTCAACGGCTGCAGCAATTGCATGTCCTCCCAGTGTAGGGGCGTCCGTGTCGTTGAATGCGCCTCTATATGCTTTGCCTATTGGAGTGCGTGCTGTTGATACAATTACTGCTTCTCTGGTCATTCTAATCTTCCTCTGTCTATCTATTTAAAAAGCGAACGCGGCTAACTAGTTAGCTCTGCTACACTTAGCTTGAAATTATTTCTTTTCACACGCTCTTGTCACAAATCATCGCGGTGATCGCGTCGATCGAGTTCAGGGCTAGTTGCGCCATTTCTTCATCAGTTCGATCCTGAATCGGATGTGCAACGAATACGCTTGCCGGTGTAATGCCTAGGGACTTTCCCTGTGCCGCAGCGGCGTCGACAAATTCTCTTGAGGCAATGAAGCCAGAAGGAAGTCCCCTGCTTTCTAAGTCCATGATGTCATGCAAACTGCACGAGGTACATGAGCCTCAGTCGGCGAGTCCTTCGATTACTGCGTCGCACTCGACGCTAATTTGCTGCGTTAGCTCTGTTGGCGCTACACGAGTGAAGGTGGGCTTGGAATAGCGCTTTACCTTCGCGCCGGCTTCTTCCAGATGCTTCTGTACTTCATCTAGAAATTCTTTGCCGCGGGGCTTAGAAATATCCAACAAGCCAACGGTCAAGCCAGCGATACTCTCTAGCCTGGGTAACAACTGCCGCGCTGCCGTCTGCAGCTCCGCGGTCGGATCCAGAAGGGTGGTAGTGCTTTGCATAGTGTACCTCTTCGTTTTCAGTTTCAGTTTACTGCGAGTGTCGATTGCTAGTTACAACCTAAGGTTAAATTTTCTGCGATGTTAATTGGCTGCCACGCTCGCCTGATGCAACCCAGCCGCCGATGATGGCCGAGAACATTCCAGCAGTGCCGCCAGTGGTAACAATATGCAGGCCATCGTCTCGGAATTTGGTGAGCATCTTGTCTTTGAACTTTGCTGGCATGCCCTCAGCGATGTCATTGGCTCCGCGAATAACCTTAGCGCCAGGTGTCATTAGTTCTTCATACAGAGCTTTGCGTAAGTCCTCTTTACTCCAGCCACCTTCACGGAACACACGGCGATGCTCTGGGCAGACCACGAGAATAGCATCTGCTATTCCAAATAGTTTCGTATGCGCCACGCTGCGCAGACTCATTGCCATGCTCTTTGTTAGTGACTGTGGCGTACGCGACTGTTGGTCGAGTATTGGTTGTAGTCCATCGCCTGCGAACAGGCTGATAACAGAGTCTTTGCGCTCAAAGCCGCGATCCATAGAGAGGCTTAACCAGTTCTCATCACTCTCATCCTCGGCGAAACAGTACGTGTATTTTCCAGGATTGCCCATGTTCGCGCGGTCGATACCGCCAGGTACACCACCACCGACATTGCGGATTATCAGCTGCAGTGCTCTGCCTATTGTGGCGTTAGCACGATTACCCTGACCAAGTGCATTGATGCCCGAGTTCATCCCAATCTGTCTTGTAATCGGTCCGTTGACGACCATTACAGGCGAAGAGAAATAGGTCGTACAGAGTAGACCGTGCATACAGAAGCGATCTTGCAAGGCAGCCTCGACGCTGGCGATAACAACGGGGAGGTATTCGGGTTTGCAACCGGCCATGACCGCATTAATTGCGATCTTCTCTATGGTGCAAGGCACGTTGTCAGGGGGCGCTTTGCCGACAATCTCGGCGGCATCACGTTCGCTGCCGTTTAACATGCGCATAACGCGAAGGGGAGTAGGTGGCACTACCGGCAGGCCATCGCTCCAGCCTCGGTCGTAGCAGGCCTCCATGATGTCTTCGGCCTCGGCCAGCTCAACGGAACGGGCCTGTAGTATCTGTTTGCCGAAACGTAGCGCTAAGACTTCGCTCATACCAGGGTCTTGCGTCTTGGACCCGCAGCCAGGTTTAAAATTAACAAGCTCGGCTCCTAGGTCTTCTATGCGCGTAAAGTTCTGCCACTGCTCCTTATCCCAGCCATAGATTCGAGACTCTTCAGATTGAGCATCGTTTCCATCGGTAAGGCGAATTAGGGTTGGAACAACTTCAATGTCGCACTGATACGAATACTCTAGACTAGAATCGTCGATTACGCCGCCTAGGTTCGCTGGAAACGAGGGGTCGTCTTGTACATAGACTTTCAGGGAGAGTGCCGTGTTTCCCGCCAGAGCCCGAATGACAGGCTCGATCAAGGTACAAGTAGGGCAGTCTTTTTTAACCACCAGTACATAGTTAGCTGGCTGGGTTTCGAGTGCTTGGTTCAATAAAGGAATTCCTTAGTTCAGCCGGGGTTATCGAGGCTTGTTTTCTGTCTCAAATTGGCTCTAGTAGACAAATCCTAGAGTGGAGATACCGATGAGGATGTTGATGATCATGAACACTGAAGACGTCCTAGACATAACCTTCCATAACTGCGGCCCTTTGTAGGCAGCACGAATGCCAATGATTAGTGTGACAGTATACGCCATCATTGCGGCGACCATGAGTAGGTAGGGTATCCAGCGTTCGTCGTCGACGGCCTGAGATCCTAATGCCGCAAATAAGCCAGCTCCAACGAAATATAGGGCCCAGTAGGTGGTGGCAAGACCAAAGTCGCCTGCTAACATCTTGGCTAGGAAGGACTTTTCGCCTGCAGGCTCGCTACCCATTGCTTGTTCTACGTCACTCATATAGCCACTCTCAATAAGACGCTAAGTGTAACGCAGGCCGCCTAAATTAAGAAATCCTCAGGGTACGCAAGAGTTGCAGACTCCAGCAGTGTGTAAGGGGCAGAATAGCCTACAATTTGTCACAAATCAGACGCGAAGCTTCTTCTATAATCCGCGATTCAATAATTTGTGACGATTTCAGGTCAAAAAGCGGCCGTAGCCGATATCCTGAATTTTGATCCCTGTAATCGCTTTGGCTAACACCGCGTCCCCATACTGAAATGAGACCTATTTATGTGCATTAAGACTCTTCCGTTTCGCACTCTAGCAAGCCGTATCGTGTCGCTAACTCTACTTCTCTTGACTGTTCACACCGTGAGTGCTCAGGACAATGTGGGTGATGATTCGACCGTCGTCTATCCTGCAAGCTACTTCGCTGAATTCAATCCGGTTACTGCGCAGGATATGCTGGATCGGATACCGGGAGTGGGCACAGCAACTGGGGGTGGAGGAAACTTTAGTGGTTCTCGTCAGGGAGGCGGTAATGGTGGCAGAGGCCTTGGCAGCGGCAGCGGTGGCAGTCAGATAATCATTAATGGCAAACGAACAGCCGGCAAGAACAACCAGACTAGTTCTCAGATGGATCGCATTACGGCCGAGCAGGTGGACTACATTGAGATCATTCGCGGGACCTCGGGCGAGCTTGATGTGCGTGGTAGCAGCCAAGTGGTAAACGTTGTGCTGTTTGAGGAGCTTTCGTCAAACAGCCTGAGTTTTGAAGCCAACATGGACCGCTACCTTGATCACAACACCGCCCCGGGTGGATCTCTGGCCTATAGCGGTCAGAGTGGTGGGCTGAATTATGTGCTTAGTGCGACTGCGGAGCCTCGTTACGATCATCGTGTTAGTAAAGAGACTAGTGTGCTCGGAGATTTCTCTCTTAACGATGAGGTGCGCGAGGAGAGAATACGGGAGCAGGACAGCTATGATTTGAGCGTTAACCTCGACTATGAAATCAATCTTAAGAGCAGTGCCAGACTCAATGCGCTTTATTCTCAGAACGACAACCCGACTGATGTGCTGCGCTACACCACCGACTTTCGAGTAAACCCGAGTGCGACCGCCATAGAACGCGAAGAGATTCCTGGCGATCGAGATAACTGGGAGATCGGTGGCGACTATGAGTATGTGACTGACAGCGGCAGCCGTTTCAAGTTTCTCTTTATCAGCAACAGGAATGATGGCGCCTCGACAAGAGAGCGGTTCGATGTGTTTGCAGATGGTAGCGAGTCCAAGGATCTCTTCTTGGACTTAGCCAGCACTACGACTGAACGTATCGTACGTGCCTCTTTTACGATGGACTTTCTAGAGGATCAGGATATCGAGTTCGGCGCGGAGCGTGCACAGACTACGCTCGACTCGAGCCTAGCTCTGGGCTTGCCCGACTCAACAGGTACGCCGTCGGCAGACTTCGGTGGATTGGTGCCGCAGAATATCTCCAATGCAAATTCCACGGTTGAAGAGATTCGGCTAGAGCCCTTCATAATTCATAACTGGAATATAAATTCTCGCACGTCTGTGGAGAGTACCTTATTGTATGAGCTCTCCCAGATTAGCCAATCGGGCGATGTGAATAGAAAGCGGGACTTCGATTTCATTAAGCCCAAGGTTGATCTGCGCTACAACCTGACGCCGCAGCTACAGTTGCGCGGCTCGATCGAGAAAGTAGTGCAGCAATTACGCTTCAGTGATTTCGTTGCGGTTAACGATTCACAAGACAATGATTCACTTACTCTCTCGGGTAACGAAAATCTGCGTCAGGAATGGTTTTGGAAATACGATATTAACGCTGAGTATCGCTTGCCGAATGACATCGGCGTAGTCGATGCAAACATATTCTATCACCGCCATACTGATGTCATTTCACGGATCGACGTATCCCCCTCCGAAGGCGATCTGCAGTCAGCCAATGGCAATATTGGCGAGGGCGATATGTACGGGATTACCCTCAACGCTAGCATCCGCATGCGGATGTTCAATATGCCCAACCTGCTAGTGACTTCTAGGCTAAACGTGCGGGACTCCAATATTACCGATCCATTCCTCGGCGTTGAGCGCCGTTTCTCGCGCTATGGCCGCGGGCGCTTGAATCTCGGTTTTCGTCATGATGTGCCTAAATGGAACATCAACTATGGTCTAGAGTGGAGCAATCGATTCGATAGCAATGAGAAAATCTACGATATCGATGATATAGCGGACTATATTGGGCAGCCAAATACGACGGCATTCGTGCAGTTCGTAGATTCTCGCGGCACCACCTATCGCTTCGATGCTAGGAATGCGACCAGTAATTTGCAGTGTAGGGAGAGGCAGCGCTACATCGGGCGTATTAACACTGGAATTTTGGAAGAGATAGAAGATCAATGTGCCACATCTGGCCGTGTTGTATCGCTGAAGATTAACGGTACGTTTTGAATTAGTCGAACCCAAGTGTCAGAGTGATTTTGAGCCCCAAAAATCTGCCACCCGGCGGATTTTTGCGTATGGGCCAAACAAGTGGGAGATATGACTAGAATTATTCAGAGGCACCCAAAATATCCAATCAAATGCTTCTACAGCTATATAGTAAAGTCTTATGATTGCTGCTAAGAAAAAGAATCAGGGGACATTAGCAAAGAAATTGACAGCCAGCCTCTCGAGCGGGCTTTTAGCTTTAGCAACGAGAAGAATAGTGCGCCGTATGGCCTAAAAGGCATATTGGCCGGGATTGTCGCAGATCAGCGTCTCAACGAGATGGAGTTGCTGTTTCTTGACTCCAGGCTACAATCTCAAGAATATTTTTCCGAAGACGCTGACGTGCTAGCCATTCTTAGTCAAGTTGGAGATATTCTTGAGGACGGATTAATTAGTCTGGATGAACTGCGCAACATGCAGGCACGTATCGAACAGATCATCAGTGACAAAGGCTCCGAGATTCAAGAAAGCGTGGTTCACATCGAAGAGTTGGTGGGTTTTCTCGCCGGTACGACCGGCGAGCGCGATTGTGCAGCGTCTAGCAATCATACTCGAAGACGGAATCATCACCGATGAAGAGCGTGAAGGCCTATTGAGCACTGTGCGACAAGTTACCGGCACGGATACAGAGGAATCCGGTCTGAGCTAAGAGGCTTCGACGGAAGTCTGGGAAGACTCAGTTGATGAATTGAAACTATCTGGATCAGTATTCTACCTTACAGGCGACTTTGTTAGCGGAGATAGAAAGTCGGTGGATACTCTGCTGCGCTTGCTGGGTGCCGAGATCAATTCCAGTATCAATAAGAGCGTCAACTACCTAGTTATAGGGACTCT
>JAPKAI010000112.1 GCA_028825335.1 Gammaproteobacteria bacterium
ATTCAGCAGTGCAGTACTCATTGGCTGCAGTCCCCAGTCGAATGAAGTCGCCGAGGCAGTATCCCAGACAGCAGAAATCGAAGCGATACTACACGAGCACATCGCGGTGCTAGCCTCAGATGAGTTCGAGGGACGCGCGCCTGCCACGCCAGGCGAAGAGAAGACGATCAACTACCTAAAGTCTGAGTTCGAGGCGCTTGGTATCGGCCCAGGCAATGGCGATTCCTATTTTCAGAGCGTTTCTGTTACCGAGATCACTACGGCCAGCGACGCGGTGCTCACATTCAGCGGCAGCAGCTATGATGCCGAGCTGGAATACGCTACCGAAATGATGGTCGGTAGCCAACAGCAAATCCCAACTACTTCCATTGTCGATAGCGAACTCGTTTTCGTCGGCTATGGCGTGGTAGCACCGGAAAGGAATTGGAATGACTATGCGGGTATCGATGTGGCAGGCAAGACGGTAGTCATTCTCGTAAACGATCCAGGCTACGCCACACAAGACCCAGATGTGTTCAATGGCAATACCATGACCTACTACGGCCGCTGGACCTACAAATACGAAGAGGCGGCGAGACAAGGTGCTACCGGCGCGTTGATCGTGCACGAGACCGGGCCGGCGGGCTACGGCTGGGAAGTTGTAAGCGGCAGCTGGTCTGGCCCGCAGATTGGGTTGCAGGCTGACAACCTCAATAGCGACAAGAATGATATCGAAGGCTGGCTAACTTTGGACTCCGCCGAAGCATTATTCGCAGGTGCCGGTTTAGACTATCAAGAGCTTAAGGCCGCTGCAGCACAGCCAGGCTTCAACGCTGTTCCCTTGGGAGACGTTACTGCATCGGTAGCGATTCAGAATTCGGTGCGCACATCGTTATCGCAGAATGTGATCGCGATGATTCCCGGCACGCAAAGGCCCCGAGAAACTATTATCTACACCGCACACTGGGATCACCTTGGTGTTAACGCGGAGCTGCCGGGCGACAATATCTACAACGGCGCTGCGGACAACGCCACAGGCACAGCGGCGCTTCTAGCAATGGCAAAGATGCACGCCGATGCGGGTCCTGCGCCACGCAGCGTTGTCTTCCTCGCAGTTACTGCCGAAGAATCGGGTCTGCTAGGCTCACGCTGGTATGCCGAGCATCCAGTATTTCCACTGGCGACCACCGTCGCGAATATCAACATAGACGTGCTCAATACCTACGGCCCGATGCATGACATCGTCGTGGTGGGAAATGGTAGCAGCGAGCTGGAAGCCTATTTAGAAGAGGCCGCTACTGCTCAGGGTCGTCATCTCGTTGAAGAACCTAATCCCGAGCGCGGTTACTACTACCGCTCCGACCATTTCAATTTTGCTAAGGCCGGTGTGCCTGCCCTCTACGCCGAGTCCGGTAAAGACAGCGTAGAGTTTGGTAAAGAATGGGGAGCAGAGCAGGCACAGGACTACAATGAAAATCGCTATCACGCCCCTTCGGACGAATATGATCCGAACTGGAACTTAGAAGGCGCAGCACAGGACATACTCTTGTACTTCGATGTAGCCAGTAAGCTTAGTCGTGAGTCTAGCTTTCCTAATTGGCTTGAAGGAAATGAATTTAAAGGCATACGTGACGCTACAAGTTCGTCACGCCCCTAAGCTAATTTCTCTATTGGAGCACTTCATCCGCTGACAATGCTGCACTTTTCATCGAACGGCGAGCGCGGCATCTTGGGGTGAATCCTCTTCGCTTACAGAGAAGGACTAGCAGCTCATTCAGAGCAGCCTTCGTCCCCATAAGAGAACCCGAAATCTGCGCCTCGGACCAAGGTATGCTCATCAGCCAGGTAAGAAGCGGCGCGAACACATAACCAAACAATCGTTGCAGCGTAAGTGGGTCGTCACCAGGAAACGTAATTAGCGAGAACAGACTATTTAATAGGGCGACCAGAGCAGCTAGCTCCAATAACATTGCACCCACACTCACCATTAGGCACACGCCATTGTAGGAGGGAGCCCTTGGTTATCGCATCCATTAGGCTCTTATACTCGACGCTCAGTTCTATTTCCTCGCTGGTCGCAGCTGTCTTTTGCGACACCATGATCAGCGCGATCATAGTTGCAGCAGGCGCACTGATAACCGACGCTGTGATGATATGACCCAGCGGATAATCCAATCAATAAGAATTCGCCAAATTACTAAGTAATCAGTGCTGCTCTTCTTGCTATATACTCATCCAAATACTCATGAAAAAAAACTTAGATGATTAAATGCATCGCAATTCTACTTGGTTTAATTAGTACACTTTCGGCATGCTCTGAAGGTGAGAATCCACTCAACGCCCCTGCTGACTACGCGGACTATGTAACCATTGGAAAATCCGTAAACACGAGACAAGAACAGTCAGGTGAACTGAAACTTCTCAATACGGTATTTTTTGCCGAAGTTTTCCAAACGAAAGAAGCGGTAGATGCAGGCGGCATGATTACCAACACCACTCTTACTGGCGCTGGCAATGCTCAAGGCGGCCTTGCTCTTTCTGATGAAATGACTCCGTATTTGACAGGTGCCCGAACTTCAACCATTCAAGAATTGGATCGAATTTTCCCAGATAGCACTTACTATTTTAATTTTGATACACCAGATGGAAATATCCGACAGCTTCCAGCACGATTTACTCGCGGCACAGGTGAGAGCCTAAACCCTGGCCCTATTACATTGTCATTAACTCAAGGCGGAATAATCGTTAATCCGAATGCAGTAGATTCGAATCAGGATCTCATCGTTTCATGGAGCCCATTTGAAAAGGGCGCGGCCGATCCTGATAATATTATTGATGACATGATATATGCCATGTTTGGAAATTGTATGGGAATGGAAACCGTCCATAGCGGCCATGCGTTCGAAGAAGGCGCGCTTACCTATGCTGAAAGTAGTTTTACCATCCCAGCAAGCGCGCTACACGCTGGACAATCTTCTATGCTTGAAGTGGAGCATTCTAATATGGAAACAGATGTCGTTAAGGATATCGAAATAATTGTAACCTACGCCGCATCTACCTTCCTTGATATTCAAATCACTGGTGAAAACACGCAAAACCTCACCTGTCCTTCTGTACCCTACGCTTTTGATGGCGGCGCCAGTGATCGCGAACAAGCGCCAGAGTAGCTTTACTATTTTAAAAGAAGAGCCCCATCCTCATATCAGTCTGCTGAAAAAAAAGAATGCTCCAGCGACTAACTTAATAGGCCAGCAATTGCTCCTGTCATACAGGTGGCGAGTGTACCCGAGATCAGCGATTTAGGTGCGAGCTCTACTATTTCTGTTGCCCGCTCAGGACACATCCCACTCAGCCCCGCAATCATGATGCCCAAACTGCCGAAGTTGGCAAATCCACAAAGCGCATAAGTCATAATTATTGTCGACTTTTCGGAGAGACTGCCAGCTGGTAGTTCCGCCAGCGCCAAAAATGCTAGCAGCTCATTCAGGGCAGTCTTCGTGCCCATAAGAGAACCTGAAATCTGCGCCTCGGACCAGGGTATGCCCATCAACCAGGTAAGCGGCGCGAACACATAACCAAACAATCGTTGCAGAGTAAGCGGATCATCACCAGGAAACGGAATTAGCGAAAACAGACTATTTAATAGAGCGACCAGCGCAACCAGCACCAATAACATTGCACCCACACTCACCATTAGGCGCACGCCATCGTAGGTGCCCTTGGTTATCGCATCCATCAGGCTCTTATACTCGACACTCAGCTGTATTTCCTCGCTGGTCGCCGCTGTCTTTTGCGGCACCATGATCAGCGCGATCATAATTGCAGCAGGTGCACTGATAACCGACGCTGTGATGATATGACCCAGCGGATCATCCAATGTTCCCTGTAGGATTATCGAGTAGAACACCATGACCGAACCCGCGATGGTAGCCATGCCGCAAGACATCACAACGAAGAGTTCGCTACGCGTTAGCACTGCAATATAGGGGCGAATCAGCGCGGGAGACTCAACCATACCAATGAAGATGTTGGCGGCACTACTAAATCCAACCGCGCCACTCACATTCAAACTCTTACGCAGAACAAGGGAGAAGCCCTTGATGATGACCGGCAAGACGCGATAGTGCCAGAGGATTGCCGACAGGACGGTGAACATTAGCACCAGCGGCAGAATTCGGAAGGCCAATATCATCGTGGCACCAGGCTCACTGATCGAAAACGGATAGTCTACATTCAGCGGGTCGCCACCAAGATAGCCAAAGATAAACAGCGTGCCGCTCTCGGTTGCATTAACTACAGCATTTACACCTCTATTTATTAGACTCAGCATTTGCTGCAGAAAATTGAGATTAAATACCGCGAAGGCAAAGAGGAATTGCAGACCCAGGCCCGCTACCAGAAGACGCCAACCCGGAAGTGTGCGCTGCTCACTAAAAACAACAGCAATCGCAACGAAGACGACGATGCCGAACAAGGCTTGTACGACTAACAGTAGATCCATGGGCAGCTAGACTCTTTGGTTCTCCGCCCTAAGGCAGTGTAAGGGGCTTGTTTGTAGAACTCTCTTGTTTAAGCAGCCAATCAACCAAAGGCTGTCGATAGTGTATCTCGGTATCGAAGCCGCCCGAATCAAATTTTGCAATGGCATCATATCCCGCACCTCCCTCATACATGAAACTGTTTATCAACACGCGGTACGTCTCACCTGTATCAATTAGCCTTCCCGTCTTAGCGAGCAGCCAATCATTCTCGGTGCGGATGAGGCCACTAACAAATGGCCTCTGTCCTGCCGCAAGCACCTGTAAGACTTCGGCACCACCTAACTCCACGGCGTAGATTGTATTTTCGAAGGGCAGCAATCCAACTACGTCGGCAAGGGTCACCTCTCCTTGCGGGAACGGCGCACGTAAAGCGAGTCGGTTATTTATAGCTATATCAGCTGCGCTATCGATCTTTAACCAACTCTCAACCACAGCTCGTTGCAATCGGTCATCGTTTGCCAGGTACTCTCGCGAGCTGAAACCCAACAGCACACTCAACTCCACCTCGGTGGCTGCGCGCCATTTCGCAACAAGTTGCGCTACAGTATCATCACTGCTGCCGCCCTCATTTTGTTCGGTTGAGAAGCTGGAATTGATCAAACTATCGCGACCAAGATCGTACTCGAAATGCGCTCGCGCATAACTGCGAAAGTGGCCATCACTTTCAAGAAGAATGGTTTTTCCCACTTTTTCTGCGACAAGCTCATTGCAATGCCCGCCTCCCATGAGGCTGATATTCAGATCGGCTACAGCGGCAGCTAAAGGGCGCAGCGCTGCCATACAGACATGTGCCACGACGAAGATCAGGTCCAGGCCCTCCTCCTCTAGTTGTTCCACGGCATCTCGCAGTACGGGCTCATACTCCAGAAAAGAGAGATCGACAATATTGACCGGGTTTGTAGTACTTGGCGTGTTAGTTGTAGACAGCCCAATAATTCCGATGGTCAGATCATTCACCACGGTTGTAGTAAAAGCCAGAATGCCTAATTCAGATGGCAGAGTCTCGCTCGCCTTCCATTGAATATTAGCCGCCAGATAAGGAAAGTTAGCCTGACGAACTCGCCGTTCCAAGTTATCCAGACCGAAATCGAATTCATGATTGCCAATTGCAGTGGCGTCATAGCCCATGGTGTTCATCACTTCCACCATGCCCTCGCCTTTAAACCAGGTTGAGATTGCCGGCCCCGTCCAATGATCGCCTCCGCTCAGCAAGAGAAAGGGCCCGTCTTCGCTATAGCCCTCCTTCTCACGCCATAGGCCTAGCAGGTCTGCCGCTCCTAGCCCGGGCTCACGCCCTTCCATCCAGCCATGCTCGTCGTTGCTATACAGCACGGTCAACTCGCGGACATTCGCACTTGTGTTCAACTCTAAAGTGGAGGAACGAGGAGATGAACTACAAACCAGCAGTAGTGGGACGGAGAGTATTAGCAGGAGGAATAGGCGCATTGAGCCGAGTCTATCACAGCAATTTCGATGATTACCTCTCGAAATGCGTAGGGTTATTTATTGCGAGGAGCAGTTAATTCGCTTAACGTATTTGAAACCAACGGCGGCAGCGATGAAACTCGACAGTTCTAACTTTCCAATCTACTTACCAGAAAAAGAACAGACGTCTGTCTTGCGCCTAGGGCTCCAGAACTGTCGGCCAGATGACTGGATATTTCCCGCCAAGGATCTAAACGTTTTTCAAAGGCACAAGACCGAACTGGGCGTTTCGCGAAGCGAGGAATGTTTTGCTCAAACTCAGAAATCAGTAGCCGCACAGTGCGAATTTTATGATTACCTCTTGCAACATTTATTAGCAAATCCTAAGTTAAATTATTCCCGATTAGGCAATCAACTCATTCATGAACAGGAGAAGCTCACATGGGAAATAGGAGATAAGAATCTTTGGGAGGCTTCGCTATGGGTGCCAGAAGATTTTTGCCTGCTAGAAAAAGAAAAAAATGGCTACGTGGTGACGGCCGCCAGCGTCTGCTCGCCCAGTAACTGGGTTCTGCAGGAGAAGATTGCCCAGACTGTGGACTTCATTCATGACCCTGTGCCTGATTACGATAGCTTGCTTAGCGAGAAGGTAAATCGTTTCCTAGGGGGACTAAACAGCGGACGGGTCTTGCTGCGTTATAATTGGTCCATTCAATCGGGCAACGAACTCTTCTGGCGCGACGACCTCAATCCCAATTTCGCTGTTGTGGATAGCAGCAGCCCAAACCTGTACTGGCGAATTGAGCGGCAGACATTCGTTCGGCTTCCTGCAAGCAAGGCAATCGTCTTTGGAATTAGAGTTTTCCTGCATAGCTTCGACAAGCTTCGGAATATTGAAGGCTTTGATCAGGCAATCGAACAGCTGCTCGCCCAGCTGCCTGCTACCCAGAAGTGTTACAAGGGGCTAGCAACTTAAACGCTTAGAAAAAATGCACTACTGCAAGATCGTTTAGACTATAATTCTCCCCTTTGAAGCCACACCCTATTTGAAAAATATTTGAACGAAGCGACAGCTTTTTGTCGAAATCTCGTACTACTTTAGTGAACCCACTACATTCGATTGTCAGCGAAAGGTCTC
>JAPKAI010000190.1 GCA_028825335.1 Gammaproteobacteria bacterium
GAGACGATGGAGGTGGTGCTGTTCTGTAACTAGCCATCAGAGGACCCTATCTATCTTCACCTACCCAACACATGCGGGCGCTGGTCGCCCATAAGGGGCGAATCGGCAGCGCTGATCATCCTGAATGAATCTGAGGCTGGCGCCAGCATTTCCCCGAAGAATATTGACATTTGAGTGTGGAATTCATCTTGCATCTATAATTCGTCCGCGACTCCCTTGTCTACCTAAATATCAGGTTGGATCTTACAAGCAGTTATGCCTTGCGTCGAAGACGCGTTAACTCACTTCAACTGTAAATTTATTGCTAACGCACTGGGCGCACCGCCGGACCATGTTGTTCGAATGCTAGAGGATAGTCGCGCGTTGCGGTAAGAAAAGCGAGCTATGTCTCATAAAAATTCAGGATCAAATTTTGTTGTAACGAAGGGCGGCGAAGGTGGCGGTCAGACTTCTGAAGTAGGCAACATCGTGTTGTCTGAATGCTCTAGAGCATTACTATTTTGGGCAACCCACATGTGGTATTTAGCAGATTGTGTTTTGCCTAATAGCGCCGTGATCAGGTCTGGCGATAGTCACCTTGCTGGGCGATTCAACGAGTTTTGTAGTTTTTAAACCGGGACCTAAGTCAGTGTTTGCGGCACCGGTCTGAACTTGAATATAGACCGGTGCCGGAAACTAACTGAAGATAAACGTTAAATCAGCCACGAATCCGTCTGGTCGAGAAGTCGTAGTTTTGACAGCTGCTTATCTGATCCACGACCTGAGCGAGAGGCCCAGCCATCCACGCAGCCATACCGTTTGCTTTTTCTTCTGCATTCTTCCACAGATGGGTCCAGACAAAATCAGGATTGGAGTCAGACTCAAATTGAGGGGTCAGGTTCAAATATCCGTAGCCGGTCGGGCCGTTGGCAACTTCATACTCGTCTAGCCAGGCCGCGTAGTCTGTCTCAAAGCTTGCCAGATCCTTAGCCGAGTAGCCGTCTTTATAATTGCAGAACGCGAATTGTTGCTCCCATGTGTCAGAAAAAAGCTCAGAGTCTGGTCTGCGGCGAATCGCAGGAGCGAAGGGGTAGGCATTTTCGCTGGAATAAGTAAGCAATTTACTGGTCATTTCCTGCCACTGTGCTTCCTGGTTTTCTTGCCAGTATTGCCAACCCGCATTTCTTGCCTCCATAGAGCTCCAACCAATTGCCCACATAAAATCAAGGTTTTCGTTTGAATTATGAGCCATTGCCACGCTTGCAAACCGCATATCGTAGTCTCCAGCGTCGATCAAACCATTCCATTGGGCGATGGCCTCGGTGAAGGCTTCCTCTGAGAAATCAGGCCCCTTTTTATGCCAGACAAATTCAATAATAGGTAGGCTTTGAGTTTCCGCTGCTTGCTCGGCGACAGGAGCCTCTGCTTCTGCTGTTTCCTGCAATGGGGGCTGAGTTTCATTGCAACTGGCTAAAAGAATAAGGGAGAAGAAAAATAAATAGATGGTTTTCATCGTTGTAAATCCAATGCGTAGGGGGTGGTAGTTTAAGCAAATTTATTTTTTATTTTCAACTCTAATATTTTGGTACATTAATACTAGGCCCTTATTTGATAAACCAGTATGGCTACTGGTTTATGTTCAATGGGTACTGACAACTTAACTTTTCGAGACCGCTAACTACCCGCTGCTCGAATTCAGGCGGTTGCTTCTGCCCCCCTTTAACCGAATTACGCTGGCACTATACTCTGCTCTGCCAAGCCTGTTTTGAGTATAAGCAATGCGTTGTTTACCAAAAAGTATTATGTTGCAGGTTGGAAAGTCATTTGTTGAGGAATGACGTCGATT
>JAPKAI010000191.1 GCA_028825335.1 Gammaproteobacteria bacterium
GGAGGTATCGGCCTCGATTGGCCCATTCGCGGCATCGATCTGGTCAGTAAAGCCGGGTTCAAATAGCTGCTGGCAAGTTAAGAGGGGATCGGGGGGGGGTATACGCATCAAATAAATGCAAAAAAAGGCAGATCTAAGTGATCGGTTTACATAGGACACATTTTTCAAGAGAACAGATCTATTTAGAAACTAGATCTATCTAGATAAAGATCCAACCCAGAAAAGAGATAGAAACCGACAAGTCGTGCTAAGACTCTATCCAGTCGAGAATGATGCTGGCGAGCTGGTCTGGTTTCTCGAAAGGCACGAGATGGCCGGCTTCTTCGATCTCGACGAAATCAACATCCGATGACATCGCTCGCCACTTATTCCAGGAGGAGACAGCAAGAGTATTCGAATCTTGCGCTCGAATAGCCAAGGTAGGCACACGAAGATGCGGCAGCAAGCGCCATAAGTTGTAAACGAGCGTGTAGCAGCGCGCCTCCCAATCACGACTATAGGCAAGCGTAAATACACCTGGCGCGGTCTCCTTCGTTCCATGCTGGACGTAGTCCCACAGCACTGCATCGCTAATCTGCCGGAAAACCTGCTTCGGCCTGTAGTGACCGAAGGCCTCCTGCCTGCTGGAGAATCGATCGACACGCGACAGCGTCCTCTTCACCAGTGGAATCACCTCCGGTCGAAAGCGCCTAAAGAAACTCAGACCAACGAGGAAGCGACGCGGCACTAGAACCGGCTCAATGAGAACCAAAGACTTAAACAATTCCGGGCGCTGTATGGCTGCCATAAGTATTGCAGCCGTGCCCATCGAATGCCCGACACTGACGACAGGGTGTGGAAGCGCGCTAACTAGCTGGCAAATATCCTCGCCAAACACGTCCCATGATCTAAATGACTCTAGCGCGGGCGGGGTTTCCCATAGAGGACGATGCAAGCTAGCAACTACCTCATGATTCTCGGCAAACGGCTCCAAGAACGCCCGATAGGCACCCGGCGGATAACCATTAGCAGCAGCAAAGTGCAGAGGGTCGCCTTGACCACCCATGTGAAGGTGCGGTGCGGACAATTGAGATATTGTGGACATAACAGCTTGTTTGAGTTTCTCTCTTCAGGGGATCGTATTCTGACAGAATCACACGACTATTTCAGTGAGAACTACTCGCCAGATGCGCTACAGCTATTGACAGTGCTGGGGCTGAGGCATCCCGCCATTCTCGTAGTGGAAATTGAGCAATTTGGCACCATATCTATTTACTAGACGACCAAAACAGCCCAGTATTAGCAAGGAGCCCATTTTTCGAGTCCTTGGAAATTTGGGTTCGCAGAGACGCTCTCGATACATTGGATAAAAATTAGGAGAACCACTATGGAGTTTGAACTTCTATATTGGCACTGGATTGTACTGGGCTTTATTCTCATGCTCAGCGAAATTTTTATTGGTTCCTTTTTCATATTTTGGTTCGGCGCTTCTGCACTGAGTGTGGGCGTAGCTATGCTCGCTATTCCCACTATGTCCGAGGCGGCGCAAATAATAATTTGGGCCTTTGCCTCCTTGATGTTCGCCCTAGGCTGGTTCAAGTTTGTTAAACCACTCTCCCGCGACAATACTAAGGCAGGTCTTTCCAAAGAAGCACTGTTAGGTCAAATTGGACAGGTACTAGATCCGCCGAATGGTGAAAAGTTCGGAATGCTTCGCTTCCCAGCTCCCCTGCTCGGATCAGACGAATGGCTGATCATATCGCAAGATGAATTGACTGCCGGCGATAGAGTCAGCGTGATCGATCTATCCGGCAACTCGCTCATAGTTACAAAG
>JAPKAI010000030.1 GCA_028825335.1 Gammaproteobacteria bacterium
CATCTGTTGAATGGCCCAAACTTTGGGAATACGCGGAATAGTTGTCACTCAGCCGTATAGCCGTGTTTGATTCCAAGCTGCCGTGCATCAATCTTAAGCCAGGGATAATATGACCGCCCAAATGCAGCCCCTGCGCATCGACTACATCGATAGTAAGTGCCGTACCACTATCTATAACCATGCAAGCGCTGCCTGCCCTGCGATAGGCCGCAAGCATGGCTAGCCACCTATCTATGCCGAGTCGGCTGACGTCCGCATACTGATTGATCACCCCCCCGCAGCTTTGGGTGACGCTAGCCTGCACTAGAGCTACTGAGTACTTTGCACGCACCCAATCTTCTAGCCTCCTATTTACATCACCGCCGCGCACACTGCACATACGCGCCAAGGTTATTGCTGCGTCTAGCTCTGCGACTCGCTGTAACTCATCAAATCCGGGCACATGGCCTGCCTTGACCACGGCCAGATCGCCCGCTGTGAGCAGCCGCCATTTGATCCGTGAATTGCCTACATCAAGTTCTAATATCATGTGCTAATTAATACTCATTCTGAAAGCGGACGCAACGACGGAAATACTTCCCCAGCATTGATCGATTGTATGCCCTTCACAGTTTGTAGCAGTAATGAACCCTCTGAATCCACTCCCAGCGACTTCCCGATCAGCCGACTATCACCATTTTGAATTTCGATATCAATCATTCGATAACAATCCAGGCCATTCCAGCGCTCTTCAAAAGATGAGAATCCGCCGCTTTCGTATTTCTCCAAATTTCGGCACAGCTGATTCAAGAGCGCCGCGAGCAAAATCACCCGAGAGGGCGACTCGCTGACGATACTATTCAGATCGGTTGCCGGCCTATCGATGCGCTCTAGTGAACCTGCTGACAGTTCGATATTCACTCCGACGCCGAAGACAACGAAGCGTGAAGCGTCTTGGTGCTGCAATTCCAAAAGGATGCCGGATAACTTCCTCTTCTCAAAAAGTACGTCGTTGGGCCATTTCAACTGAAGGCCTTGTACGCCTAATTCCCGCAGTGCCTCCAGCACGCTAATAGCGGTAACCAGAGATAGAGCCTGCAGAGCATTGGCCTCCATCGAGAAACGACGAGTATGAGATAAATAGATTCCCGCATTCTTCGGACTCACCCACTGACGACCCCGACGGCCCCTTCCAGCAGTTTGTGAATTGGCAACAACTACCCGGTTCTGCGTATTGCCAGATTGAATCTGCCGAAGTGCTTCAGAATTTGTGGAATCAATCTCATCAAAAATCTGAATCCTATCTATAGATTTCTCAGACTCCAGATTTAGCAGATTTCGAAGTGTTTGTTCATCCATAGTTTTTGGTGTAATTCGGCCAATTGGTATTATTCTTTTGAAAAAGAAGCCTACCGAAGAATTAGTAGACGGCAAGCAAGTTACGATCTTCTAATAAAAAAAGGAGCGTGGATATTGCTTTGAACAACATCCGATCGCTCCTTCTTTTATTGGAAACTAGGCCCAAATAACACCCTAGCTACTGAATAAAATTCAGCGTACTACTCTCCCGTGTTTGCAGCGCCCGTCGATTCAACGGCAATCTCGCCACTTCTGATCTTCGAAATTACGCCTAGCGCTTCCAGCATAACCATGATGCTAGTAATCATCACCAATACCTCGATAACAACCAATGCCCATTGACCATTCTGATAATGATTCACTATGTACCAGCAAGAGGCCCAGAATGCCATTATGAAGATAAAGATCATCGGCGCCAGAATGAATTTAGGCGAGCGTCCCAATCTCATTAGATAAACTGCGATCAATAGCAACGTCATCGAGGCCAGAATTTGGTTAGTTCCGCCGAACACAGGCCAGATCAATGCACCACCGTCTCCTGGATAATTACCCGCGGACACACCGAAAGCCAGCATCAGACAGGCTGCTATCGCAACGAGTGTAGCGACAATGTTGTTTTTTAATGCCGCGATGTTATAGATGCTACCCCATTCCTGAATGATGTAGCGCTGCAAGCGTAAGCCGGCATCCATGGTAGTACCTGCGAAAAGCACTACCATTACAGCAAGCATAGTTTGCGAGAAGGCAATGGGGATTCCCCAGCCGGTAGAAATTAATATCGCACCGCCGTCAATGAAGCCTTTCTGCCCAGGACCAGCCGCATAACCAGAATAAATTGCATTCCAATCAGCGGTGTTCGCAGCATAGAGAGATCCGGTCACAGCGACGATTGTTATCAAAGCCAGCGAACCTTCACCAAGCGCACCAAGATAACCAACAAAGCGCGCGTCCTTCTCATTGCTCAGCTGCTTTGAGCTGGTTCCGGAAGCTACGATACCGTGGAATCCAGACAGGGCACCACAGGCAATTGTGACGAATAGAATTGGCCATATAGGCGGAGTTCCCTCAGCCAGATTCGGATTGAACGCTGGCGCGGACACATTAGGTAAGGCGATAAATACCGCGCTGTAGAGAATGAACAAACCTAAGACTAGTTGCGCACCATTGATGTAGTCACGTGGTTGCAACAAGAGCCATACCGGTAACATCGAAGCAATACCGGCATAAACAAACAGCAAGATAATCCAGTTACCATTTGCTCCGAGACCAAAAATATCGCCCGGTAATTCCAGAGGCATTACACTACCGACGTAGATCGTGAAGTAGAGAATCGCAACACCGACTACCGATATCAACAGTAGGTTATAGTTTTTCCGAATCAATATTCCGATTGCTATGGCAACTGGGATTGCAGCCCAGGCAGGAAATACCGATGAAGGGAAGATAACCATGTCTGTCGCAATGATGGTCGCGAACATCGCGTTAACCAATACCAACAGCAGAAAGATGATAACCATGAACAAAGCAGATGCACGCTTACCAATAACATCTGAGGAAAGAGCACCAATTGACTTCGCCCCGTGACGGTTACTTGCCCATAAAGCTCCCATGTCATGAACACCGGCAAAGAATATGCTGCCGAATGTCACCCACAGTAAGGCCGGAACCCAGCCCCAATATACCGCGATGGCAGGACCTACAATCGGTGCAGCACCGGCTACAGCCGTGAAGTGAGCGCCCCAGAGCACATACCTATTAGTAGGCACATAGTCGATGCCATCGTTGATTCGATGCGCAGGAGTCACATAGTCGGGGTCCAACTGATAGATTTTCTGTGCGATGAATTTGGAATAGACAAACCAGCCAAAAGAAAAACCGACCAGGCCGAAAATGACGATGAAGATCGAGGACATAAAGCGCTCTCCGGGATTATTATTATGAAATCTAAGTCCGGCATCATAGCAAGTTAGAGGGCGCCGATACAACGGAAAGTCTTGTAATTACTGGCCTTGTTAGGGGGTTCACAGCTGGTGTTACTACTCGAATCCTGACTCCTTTGCAGAGTCAAATCATCAATTATTCAGCCGGGCCAATACCACTTATCATTGAGCGAAAAAAAACCCGGTCATCTGCATGATCGGGTTTTCCCTAGCTAAGCCAAGGTTTAGTTAGATGGTGCCGCTGCATGGTATGTCCAATAACCGATGAACATCTCATCCCAGCTCTGCAATCCAAAAACAAGCTCCTGAGAAGGATCAGGATTAGCTGGATTGAATTCGGAATTATCGAAAGCGCCTGTAACGTGCACTTTAGTGCCCGCCTTGATCTGCACTGGCTCTTCCAATTCATAAGTAGGCTGCCATGCGTAGCTATAGTTAGGAACACTAAGCAGGTCAGTCATTGTGCCGTCTTCATTTTCCATGGCGAACTTCATGTCCTTGCCACGGAAGTGCATGTGGGCACGAAGGCCTGTTACTACTACGTCCTCGTCGAACGTATATTGAGCCGCTGATTCGTAGTCCTGGTCGTACGCAGGGATCTTGAACTGTGAAGCTACCGAACGAGTGAAATTCTCGTACTTAGGCGGCTCGTCGTACATATACAGACCAATAAGTGTTTCATCAGTTGTCGCTTTACCGTTAGTTGTAAAGTGGAACTGCATGGACAATTTATGATCTTTAGGAATGTACACGCCGGTATCTTCACGGAAAGACATCGCATCTACCTTACCAGGGGCATAACCCTCGAGGAAGCGGCGTGCAACAGAAGTTGTGTTGCCTTCTCCACCGTCAAAATTCTCGGCAGGTGCAGTTACATAAGTGAGAAGGTGATGAAGAACTGACTCGTCACCGGGGATAAACTGAACCGCCTTAACCCACTTGTCTTCGTCGAAAGGAAGCTCAACGTCCACATCGATGTAGTCGAGGACACCGGTGGCAGGAATTTCCATCTTCGGCGCCTTAACGATAAAGTCAGGCTCGCCTAAGCTCCATTCTTTCCAGTTAGGCATATCGATCTCTGTTAATGGGTCAATAGCGGCGGCACCGCGGGGCGCTCCAGCATCGATCCAATGAACAAGAGTCTGCAAGTCCGAATCTGTCATGTAGCGCGCATTGTTGAAGTGACCGATGTTTGGGTCAACCTGTGTAGGTGGCATGCGCTTAGTAATAAGCGTTTCACGAATCATCGGTGACCAGCCCTGCAGCATCAAGTGGCTGTCCATAGCGAATGGCCCAATTCCACCTTCACGGTGACAAGTTGCGCATTGCTCAGCAATGATTGGTGCAACTTCTGTTGCATAGTCTGGAACTGCGTTTGCGTGAGTTTCTCTAGCTGGGAATTCGAGGTCACAACCAACAGCATCAATAATCATAGTGCTGTCTATTGTGCCAGCTAATTCGCTGGACAATGTGGCTGCCGCACTTGCTACTGGGCCACGGTAGAGAACAGTAAGACGCTCTGGATCAAGTATAACGATCTCGCCAGCCTTAGTCAGAGACAGAGTTTCTGAAACGATCTGTCCGTCGTCGAGCAGAAGGGGAAAGTCCGAACCCAGCGCCGATTTGGCGGATCGGATCGTCTCAATATTTGACTCTGCCGAGGAGTTGATCAACGCAAATGCGATACCCCGATCGTTCCATTGTGACGCCATAGCCTCTAGGCTCGCAACGGAGGAATTGATGGCTGAACAGCTGCTATCGAAAGACATTAATACTAATGCCTCTTTATTGCGGTAACGACTCAACTGGTGGAAATCGCCGTTGCTATCCATTAGTCCAAAATCACCGACTCTATCAGGCAGCGCCATAGCTGAGGCAGATAGAACTGACGTGATCAGAGCTATTGTGAATCCGATTAGTTTATTCATTTTCCATGCTCCAAAAAGCTAGTAATTAGGCTATTTGTAAACCTATCCATCAAGCAAAGCAGTTTAGCCCAGGTGGGTCGAAATGTGCAGCCTGAAACATTATTTTTTGTAACAAGGCAGAATAGATACAAGGCGGTCTCTCGGGGCTTCTAGCCAAACTTCGCCGGGAAATTCGAGATTTAGACGTAGGCTGTGAAATTTAGCGTCCACGCCTCAGTAAAAGGCCGAAATCGGCCTTTTACTGAGGTCATAGCAAAGACCAAAGTGGAGGTTGAGCTTGTATCTACTGGCTGGTCTTATTGTAGGAAAGATAGCCAATAAACATCTCATCCCAACTCTGCGCGCCTCCCCTGACAACAGCTGCAGGGTCTGGGTTACCAAGATTATATTGAGAATTATCAAAGGCGCCTTCGATCATCACTCTAGAACCCGCGGGTAATAACATAGGCTCCGAGAGTCGATAGGTTGGCTGCCAAGCAAAATTGTAGTCTGGCACATTAATGATCTGATCTTTTGTGCCATCTGGGTAGACGACGCTAAAGCGCATGCGCTTGCCACGATAATGCATATGCGGGCGCAGTCCGTGCAACACCACCTCGTCCTCGAACACATGAGACGCTCGCATCGCGTGATCCGGTGCGCCCGGTGGAATTACGATGTTAGTCCCACCATGGCTTAGGGAATAAGTGGAGTACTGATAATCGGGCTCTTCTTCGGCGAAATAGAGGCCTAACTTTGTACTATCGATCGCCTCTTTTCCGAATGTCGTGTAATGCAGAGACATTTGCACCGCAGACCCCTTGGGCACAAATACACCCGTTTCTTCAGGATACGTTACTGCCTCATCTTTACCCGGCGCGTAGCCTTCCAAAAATTCTCTGTAGTTATCGTTTTCGCCCTCAACGATTTCTTCAGCATAGTCGGCGGGAACGATATAGCTCAGTAGATGATGAAGAACACGGCGGTCGCCGGGAAGATGCTGCACCGACTTAACCCAGACGTCTTCCTCGAAAGGCAGATTGATAGTGACACGCTCGTAGTCTAAGACACCGGTTGCAGGCACGCTGAAGGCAGGCACGTCGACGATGTAATCGGGCTCACCTAGCTCCCAAACCGAATCGGGCGGCTCTATTAGAGTGAGCGGGTCGACTTCACTAACACCACGGGGCGAGCCCGCATCTATCCAGTGAACAAGAATTTGCAGCTCCTCTGCATTCATATAACGAGCGTTGGTAAAATGTTTTACGTTAGGATCAACTTGAGCCGGCGGCATGCGCTTGGTCATCATGACTTCTTTCATCATGGGCGACCAACCTTGAACCATCATATGCGAGTCCATCGCGAATGGTGCTATGCCCCCTTCTACATGGCAGCTAATACAATTCTCTTCTAATATTGGTGCAACCTCGGTCGCGTAGTCAGGCGTATCACTGGTATGCATCTGCCTGGCTGGGAATTGCAGCTCACAACCAACCGAATCGGTCATGATCGTTTGCTCGATTGAGGCCGCATCATCGGCAACCGCCGCGGCCAACACATCTGCGAAAACGGTAGTACCTGCTACGGGCTCAATTTCGAGCGCGGGGAGTGCTCGAACTGGATCAGTATCTAGTCCACCGCGGTAAAGAATCTGACCCCGCGTAGGCTCTAAAACCACTATCTCACCGGCCTTGCTTAGGCCAAGACTTTCTGCAACAAGCTGACTGTCATCTAGCAAAATAGGTATATCGAAATTGTGCAGAGCGTCCATCAGACGAACATCAGCGAGACTATCACTGGCGCCAGAATTTATCGCAAGGAAGGTAATTCCCTGTTGCTCCCAAGTAGTACGTAGTAGGCGATACTTGTGCAGCTGCTCAATATTATCGATGCAACTCGACGCTGTAGCAATAATGACAACCGCTTTGCTGTCGCCATATTTCTGCAATTGATGGGAGACGCCCTCGTGATCGATTAGAGCGAAATTTCCAACTCGCTCAGCTCCAGCATGGGCTTGGATCGTGAAGATACTGCTTAAAAGGAAGAGAACTACTGCGCTTAGCTTTTTCATTTAAATAACCTTTCAGTTAGCAAAGTAGCTGCGGAGTGTAAGAGTGGAGCGGCAATTCCTCTTTATAACTCACTTCGCGCTACCGCAATTAGGCTACAGCAGAATCCGTTTAGATGTGGATTCAAGCGATGTCCAGTAGCTTAGCGCAATCTGCTGATTAACAAATAGCTATAAACTATAAGGCTTTGTGACAAATTGAAACCGTACGGATCGTACGGGGTGAGCTTTACCATTAAATTGTATTAGTTCAATGTTTTAAGTAACTGTAGCCTGCTCAGAAACACGTATAACACTGGCAACAGGGATAGCCAAATACTTCTAATTTAGCCCTTTGCGTCGCGGCTATCGCCATAACTGGCCATGTTCTCAACGAGTGAGAATCGACGAAAAAGTTCGTACATTCCCCAGAGCGCGAGTCCGATAACGATTAACATCATGCCCCAGCGCATTAACCCTGAGAAGAAGATCGAATCGAAAATCGGCATCTGCATTTGATACTGCGCGAGTGTATTGCCCCTATCCAGCATCCAGTGCCAAGCGCTGTGTGCCACCAAAGCCGACAGCAGAATGGCGCCAATGCGCTCGGCAACGAAGAAACGAAACAGGATGCGCAGCAGAGGAATGACCAGGATGAGCACAAGGATCTGACCAAGCTCCACACCTACATTGAACGCCAGCAATGAAGAGAACAGATGCCCGCCAGCAAACTGCAGCGTGTCGCTAAACAGGAAAGAAAAACCAAAGCCATGTACCAAGCCAAAACCAAAAGCAGCCACCCAGCGGTGCTGCAGTTTTGCGCCAACTATGTTCTCGAATGCCATGTAGACAATGGAGAGCGCTATCAGGGTTTCGATCAATGGTGGGAACCAGAGTGCGTTAGGCGCCATACCAAATGCCGAGCTGATAAGGGTAATCGAGTGGGCGATAGTAAACGACGTTACCACCGGAATTAGCGCGCGCATGCTGCGCAGAGGTATCACGAGACAGAATAGGAACAACAAGTGATCTATGCCGTCTAAAATATGATCGAAGCCCATATTCACAAACCGGAGTGCGGCCTGATACCAGCGTGGGTCCAATAGCACCACACCTGGATTGCCGAGGTAGTTGAAGACGCGTTCTGCACCCGATGGCAATAAGAACCGCAGCACCGTCGTGGTCTGATTCGACAATGTTCCTATCTCTGGGTTGATGGAGAATTCAGACTGATCCGACGAGATGGGATAGGTCACCATGACATCCAACACACCCTGTCGCCAAAATAGATCCACCGAATCTTCCAGTCGTGGGCTGAGAATATTTTCTAAGGCATCATCATAGGTAGTAAAGGACCGGTTAGATGGCAACGAGACGCGTACTGTCTCCAGTTGCTTCTCGGTCAATTCCTCACCGTTCTCATAGAAGCGCATAGATTCAGTGATATAAACGCGCGCAGCATCATTCAGAGCGAACTCTGCCTCGGAGAACTGAAGATAGCCGGGGCCTCGCAGCGGAAAACTGATCTCACCAAAAGCCTCCATGGGCACTCGGAGTAATGCCGTCAGTTGATTCCCTTCAGGTTTGACGAATGCGTATACAGTGACACGGCTGGGAATATCATGCGCTAAACTCAATGATGGCATCAAGAAAGCTGCGAGCAACACACAGGGTGTGATGAGTTTTTTAAGTAAAAATACGCTTAATATGGCGCTGATTTTATTCATATTTTCTTACTTATTATTAGTGATTTCAGTTAGATAGGAAGGGCCTAGTGGAAGTCGGCTAGAGCCTCGATAGCGCATCAATCGCTATCCACTAAAGGCTGTTACAAATACTTACATCAAGCTCTCGGATAATTTGGCCTGTGAGTATACTGTCTACAAAGAAATGAGTATACTCGGGCTTGCTCTGAAAGAGTTTAAACCCCCCGCAACTCGGGCATTTAGAGGAAAATAAGAATGACAAAGAAACTAATTGTAGGTGCAACTCTGGTCGTTGCATTGGTTGTCCTTGGACTTGGACAATCGAAAATACTAGAGCCAAGCATCGCTGCATCTAATGATGTAATGGCACCACATTTTCTCGTGGACCCATTCTGGCCTAAGCCGCTCCCAAATCATTGGGCAATGGGTAATACAATCGGTGTTGACGTAGACGAGAGAGATCATATCTTCATCGTTCACAGAAATGACGCATCTCAATTCGGTGGCAACACTGAAATTGGCCTACAGGGCGGCGTAGCAGAATGCTGTACTCCTGCACCACCAATCATTGAAATCGACATTGAAGGCAACATCATCAATGCGTGGGGCGGACCTGTTGAAGGTGCTCCTTACACTTGGCCTGCATCAAACCACGGTATCGAAGTTGCACCTAACGGTGACGTTTGGATCGGTGGTAATGGCGCTGGTGACTCACACGTTCTCGTGTTCACACGTGACGGCGAGTACATCCGCACAATCGGCATGCAAGGCGAAGATCGCAACAGTAACAGTGAGACTCATTACGGTCGCGTTGCTGAAATCGCCATTGACGTTGAGGCTAACGAAGCCTACTTCGCTGATGGATATCAGAACAAGCGCGTTGCAGTTGTTGACGTAGCTACTGGTGCTTTTAAGCGTTACTGGGGTGCTTACGGCAATACTCCTGACGATGAAGCTGATGTAACTTATGTTCCAGGCCAGCCTGGACCTCAGCAATTCCGTGGCCCAGTTCACTGTGCAGAGCCTTCAAACGACGGACTTGTATATGTATGTGACCGTGGTGCTGACCGAGTTCAGGTCTTCCGCAAAGACGGCACTTACGTAAGAGAAGTGGTTTATAACCCAGCTACGTTGAATCAAGGTTCAACCTGGGATATCGCTTTCTCACGCGACCCCGAGCAAGAGTTCATCTATCTTGCAGACGGTCAGAACTTCAAGATCTCTGTAATCGATCGTGAGTCAATGGAAGTACTTTACACTTTCGGTCAAGGTGGCCGTCAGCCAGGTACATTCTACGCACCTCACAGTATTGCCACTGACTCTCAGAACAACATCTACACTACTGAGACTTATGAAGGCAGCCGCGTACAGAAATTCCTATACCAAGGAGTTCGCCCGGTAACAGTAGTAGATCGCGCGCCAACTTGGCCTGCTGACGAGCTGTAAGAAAATCTTCACAGCGTTTTAAAAAAGCCGTATCGAAGCAATTCGATACGGCTTTTTTATGCCCGATGATGTTTGCCGAAAAACCTTCTATCTATAGGCATCACCACAGAAATGCTGTGCGCAGGAGAAACGGCATTCGGTGCCCTACGATCACTACCGAATAGCCTTCCAACCAAAAAGCATTCTATAAGAATCATCTATAAAATACTGAGCGCAAGAGAAACGGCGCCTCATCTTTACAACTCTTTATTCAATTCTGAAGCTTGATCATGTTTACCATGTCAATTATGCTCGGAACCCAAACAGATAAGGCTCATTGCGATATTCGATTAGCCACAATAACCAACAATAAATCAATAGACGAGAAACTCATCTCCATGAAAATCCGATACCTGATTTCACTATGTGCCGCCTGCATTAGTTTATTCTCCATCCCCGCCCTGGCCGCGGAAGATATTGTCATCAACTACGAAAAAACTGGCAGCCCGCGCGCCGATCTAAGCACTATGAAAGTTAGTCTGCGCATTGCCGAATTCACAGATAGTCGTTCAGTAGAAAACCCACGCCTGATTTCAGATGCCCAGCTTTTGGGTGCCGACGGCTTTCAGGCGGAGAAGGCGATCGCGGAAATAATTCAGGACGCCATGAAAAGCGGCTTCGCGAACGCAAACGCAAACCTGGCGGATGCGGATGGCGATATGTTCCTGCAGGGGAATCTGACCGCCACTGAGGCAAAGGTCATCGATCGTGGCGGCATTGAGACGCTAGAATTAACACTGCGCGCCTCTGTACAATTAATGAGTGGTAGTCGCACGGTGTGGCAGACAAACCTATTCGGTCGCGGCAGAGCTCCTGCCAGCGAAGGCATGGCCGTCACTGTAAGTGCTGCTCTGGATAGACTCATCAATGAGCTTATCGGCGATGACTATTTTCTAGCTGAGATTCGCTAGAAACAACCCAGATTGGCGTCCAACAATCCCAAAACCAGTCTGGGATTTTCAGGGAAAAAATCTAATCCTGTAGCCAACTCAATTTCGTCGATAGTGGCTTTGGTGTCACAGTGATGAACGTGTACGGGTAAATCTTGATCGAAGATAAACGCCGTAGCCCGATTATCCGCCGAGACTACGATCTTGAAAAATGCATCTGGCACCCTGTGCTGAGTCTGTGTTTCCAAACTCGCAGCGACTGGTGTTTCTCTAAAAATAGGCCCGGTCAAGACATACACTTCACGCTCCCGGTTAACTAAATTTCGAATTGACCATTCCAAGCCATACCAGGCACCCAGGCTCAAATTCCGTCTGCGCGCCACAACATTACTCATGTAATTCACTTCATTCCAGTAAGGGGTGCCTGCAAAATTGACCAGCGGCACTAATTGCGCACGAGCAAGTCCGGCCTCTTCGGCATTGATAAAATCCTCTGCGCTAAGCGTCTCCTCGACGAAGTCATCGATCATGACTGCGCGCGATAGGCTCGACGCAATTCCTATCGAGCCGGATGTAACCCGATAGGCAGCCCAATCGGCCACCTTGTTGCGCGTGTTGTATGAAAGCGCATAGATCGGACGAAGGATCAGGTGATTCTGTGAGCTGCTCCCTGCAGGGCAGCCGTGCAAGCAATGAGCTATACGCAGCTCAGCAGACTGACTTTGAGACATGGAGGCAATCAACAATACTGCCAGAGCAGCTATCCGAAATAGGTAGAGGACGCCTGCCGAGAACGCTGGATGTCCTAAGCAAATGGCTACATCTGTCTGTTTAGAGCGTTTCGAAAGCAAACTATCAACTCACTGAGGGTATGGAAAGGCGTACAAGGCAGCTGAATTCTAACGCCTGCAGCCCTCTAAACTCCAGCACCCGATAAACATTAATTCGAGACTGACAGTGACCTGATTTTGCTCAGTGAAGCGTCTATAGCCCGCATTACGTTAACCCTCCCATTACCAACACTTGGGCAGTTTCCTGCAATGGAAAAATTGCATATTCCGCAAAAACACTGAGAAGACGCTCAATTTGGTAAAAGATAGCTATTCGATTATTAAAATTTACACTCTTTTTAATATTCGGGAAGTATTCCTTGAGTTTGCACCCTACTATTCACTCCGAAATTAGATAGCAGTACCTTATATTTATGAAGTTTGAGGAGAGCAAAATGCTTAGATTTTCAATGACTGCCAAGATCGTGGCTGCATCACTGATGACAGTTTTCGTTGGCATGTCCGCCAACGCCGCTGATCGAATTAGTGACTTTTCACTAACCGATTCCGAAGGCCGGTTTTTCCAACTAAGCCGCCATGGCGACGAGCAGGCTATTGTTCTTTTTTCCTTCGACCCCCAAAGCAGGGACGCACGTCGTGCCGCTTCTGATCTTGCGGACATCGCTGAGCAATTCGAAGGACAGAATGTCGAATTTTTGATGATCAATTCAACTGGCTCCGCTGACAAGCTGGCCATGCGAGAAGCAGCAGAGAAAGAAGACATCACTCTGCGTATTCTCATGGATGACACACAATTGGTAGCCGAAGAGCTTGGCCTTAGCCGAGCTGCAGAAGTAGCAATTCTTGACCCTACAGCCAGAGAGGTTGTTTACCGCGGCGCACTTAATGATCGCTTCGCTGAAGGCAGCCGCGCAAGGCTCGCCAAAGAGCATTATGTTGCAGACGCGCTAACCGCATTTATTGCTGGCCAAAGCATCGCTGCCGTGCAAGTTGCTAGCAAGGGCGACGAGATCGACTTCTCAGCTAGCGCCGCTGTTGTCGCTGCAGTTTCCTACGCCAACGACGTTGCACCTATTCTTAAGGAACGCTGTGTTTCATGCCATATGGAAGGCGGCATAGCACCTTTCGCAATGAGTAGCCACCAGATGGTCCAGGGTTGGTCGCCAATGATTCGTGAAACGCTTTACACCAAGCGCATGCCACCGGGTCAGATCGGCAGTGAATTCGTCGAAAGCTTCCACAACGTAAATCACATCACCATCGAAGAGACTCAGAAGCTAGTTAGCTGGATCAATGCAGGCTCTCCAAACAATAACGACTCAGATCCTCTTGCGGAATATCGTCCAGAAGTTGTTAAGTGGGCTAACGGCACGCCCGACATGATCATCCCGATTCCGGAGCAGCGCATCCCAGCAACTGGTGTTCAAGACTATCGCAACCTAATGCTTCCTCTGGATCTCGAAGATGACATCTGGGTAAAGGCAGTTGCGTTTGCACCGGGTGACACTACTGTACTTCACCACATCATCGCCTTCTCTTATGGCGCAGGTGGAATGAATCAATTTGAAATACTGAATCAGGGCATCGGTCTTGGCGCTTACGCTCCGGGCAATTCCCTTAATACCTACCCAGATGGTGCTGGCTACCCGCTAGAAGCTGGTGGTGGCTTGATGCTACAAATGCACTACACAACTTCTGGTAAAGAAGCAGTAGATGCATCAGAAATCGGAATCTACCTTTGGGACGAAAAACCTGACCGACCTATTCGAGGCGGCTCAGCTGCAGACCTTGATATTAGCATCGAGCCATTCGAAGCTGATCACGAGATGGTCGCAACGAAGACATTCCGCAAAGACGCCCTCCTGACAATGGTAGGACCGCACATGCACTACCGCGGTTCCGATGCGAACTTCAAACTCGTCTACCCTGATGGCAAGGTAGAGGAAATCCTCAACGTACCTAATTATCAGTTCAACTGGCAGAAGACTTATGACTTTAAAGAGCCTAAGTTTCTACCTGCCGGCACTGAGATGGTGTTCAGGGCTACATTCGACAACTCGGCGAATAACCCATTCAACCCTGACCCATCATCAACGATCTCGTGGGGGGAACAAACCTGGCAAGAGATGTTCTTCGGCTTCTTCCGCTATGTGGATGCGGAATCAAGCGAAGGTGAATAGTCTTAGCCAGCTGTTTGTAAAAACCCGGTCACTGTAAAGTAACCGGTTGTAAAAAACCGGTTACTTTACAGTGACCGGTTTTTTTTTCGTCTAACACTCCTAAAAAAAACCATTGAGACCAGCCGCTACCCTAATCCATAAGATTGCTATTTCAGAGCGTTATGACAGCTTAGAGGGAAATTGCTAGTATCGAGACTCTTCCATCTACTAGATAAGAATCCGAAAAAAATGAAGAAACTATTCCTTTGTGCGCTAGCCTTATCTCTGGGAGCCGCCAATAGCGCCTCTCTTCTCGCTGATACCACCCTCTATGTGAACGTCAATGGCTACACGCTCAGCGCGAATCGCGAACTACAACAATTTAGCGCCATACAATTTACCGATGATCGTGTTGATCAAGTTTTCGCGGAAGGCGAAGAATTACCAGAACAAGCAGATCTGCTTATCGATGGCGATGGTCAGACTCTAATACCCGGGCTGATCGATGCCCATGGGCACATTCTGAGCTATGGCCTAAGTCTGTTGCGAGTTGATTTGGTAGACACGCAGACAGAGCAAGAGGCAGTGAGGCGTGTCGTAGACTTCGCTCAGAGTAGCGATCAGCTCGATTGGATTCAGGGGCGTGGCTGGAATCAAGTGCTGTGGGATAGTAACGAATTCCCATCGGCAGTGAGCCTGGACGCAGCTTTGTCAGACAAACCTGTTTGGCTCAGCCGTGTCGACGGCCACGCGGGATGGGCAAACAGTGCGGCTATGGAACTAGCCGGAGTCGACCGCCGGTCCGAAGATCCAGACGGCGGTCAAATTATTCGTGACGAGGATGGAAACCCTACCGGCGTATTCATCGACAATGCCATGGCTCTTATTCGATCACAGATTCCAGCAATCAGCATGGAAGAACAGAAATTCGCTCTGCGCACAGCGATGCTCGAATTAGCAAAACAAGGCTTGACCAGCGTTCACGATGCCGGCGCAGGAAGCGACACAATAGAAGCCTACAAGCAGCTGCTAGACGATGGCCCTCTTCCAATCCGCGTCAACGTAATGTTGTCCGCGGGAGACAGTTTCTATGAGCAGCGCCTAGCTGAGGGACACTATCGCAGCGCAGATGACACGCTCACCATGAACAGCGTAAAAATCGCCGCTGATGGCGCACTCGGTAGCCGTGGTGCCGCTATGATAGACGACTATGCTGACCAAGCCGGGCATACGGGGTTGTTATTGCACAACCCCGAACGTCTTGAGTATTTTATGCGTGCAGCTATGAACGCTGGCTTTCAGGTGAATACTCATGCGATCGGCGACAATGCGAATAAGGCCGTGTTGGATAACTACGAGCAGCTCATCGCGGAAACGAGCTCGAGAGGTTTGCGACACCGCGTAGAGCACGCTCAAATTTTGCGTTATGAAGACATATTCCGCTTCGCAGAACTCGGAGTTATTCCTTCGATGCAGGCAACACACGCCACCAGCGACAAGAACATGGCAATAGACAGGATCGGCGAAGTACGTATTCAGGGTGCCTATGCTTGGCGCAAGCTAATCGACGCTGGCGCGTTGATAGCCAACGGTTCCGACTTTCCTGTGGAGTCACCGAACCCCTTCTTCGGGCTGCACGCAGCGATCACGCGCCAGGACAAGAACAACCAGCCACCTGGTGGTTGGTTCCCCGAAGAGAAGATGACTGCTATTGAGGCCTTCGCCAGCTTCACGATCGACGCGGCCTACTCGGGTCATCAGGAAAATTTACTAGGCACTCTGGAACCGGGCAAGAAGGCAGATTTTATTATCTTAGATAGAGATATATTTGCGATCGATGATAGCCAGATCTGGCAAATAGAAGTAGAACAAACTTGGGTTAATGGGCAACGTGTTTCAAACTAGTTCATAACTCGCACTTACGTAAGATTTATTGCTGATGCTTCGCGGCACAGGTGAACAACTATGAACCAATATCCTCTGTCAGCATTGCTGCTGTGTACATTACTTGTTGCCTGCTCACCACCGTCACAGGAGGCTGAGCCAGCAAGCCAAGCGATTACTTCGGCAGCGCAGGTCGATCCTGCTGAGTTAGCCCGTTGGGAACAGCTAGCAAGCAACGTCACCATCAGCAGAGACAAATGGGGCATCGCGCACATCTATGGCAAGACTGATGCCGATACCGTATTCGGAACACTGTACGCACAAGCCGAAGACGATTTTAATCGGGTCGAAACAAATTACATCAATGCCATGGGACGCTTGGCAGAGGCCGAGGGAGAAGCTGAACTGTTTCGCGATCTACGCATGAAGCTGTTCATCGACCCTACCGATATGCAGGTGCAGTATGCCCAGAGCCCCGAGTGGCTGCAGGCCCTGATGAATGCGTTCGCCGATGGCCTCAACTACTACCTCCACACCCACCCTGAAGTTACACCAAGAGTCATCGATCGTTTCGAGCCTTGGATGGCGTTGACGTTCTCGGAAGGCAGCATCGGTGGCGATATTGAGAGAGTCAATCTTCGGGCACTACAGCGCTTCTATGGTGATGGAAGCTTAGTGGCGCAAGTCGAATCTGTTTCCGATGGCGAACCGCGCGGGTCCAATGGCCTCGCGATTGCTCCTTCGAACACGGAGAATGGTAAAGCGCTGCTTTTAATTAACCCACACACCTCTTTCTTCTTCCGCTCTGAGCTGCATATGGTCAGTGAGGAAGGATTGAATGCCTATGGAGCCGTTACTTGGGGGCAGTTCTTCATCTATCAGGGCTTCAATGAGAATGCTGGCTGGATGCATACGTCTAGCCGCGCCGATGCAATCGATGAATATCTGGAAACCATTGTGCAAAAAGCTGACGGCTACTATTACTTGTTCGGCGATGAGGAACGAAAGCTAAGAGAGACTGAGCTCAGCCTTCTATATAAGAATGGTGATGATATGGGAGTTCAAAACTTCACTGTCTACCACAGCCATAACGGACCCGTAATTCGCGAGCAGGATGGCAAGTGGGTAAGCATTAAACTTATGCAGGAGCCGCTTAAGGCGCTCACTCAGTCCTACACCCGCACCAAGGCGCAGAATCATGAAGAGTTTTACGCGAGCATGGAGCTGCAAACCAACTCTTCGAACAATACCGTATACGCCGATTCCGATGGCAATATTGCCTACTATCACGGTAACTTCGTTCCGGTTCGTAACACCTCCTTTGATTGGAACAGCCCGCTAGATGGCAGCGATCCGGCTACCCAGTGGCAGGGCCTGCATACAGTCGATGAGATAATTCATCTGTTGAACCCGCCCAATGGATGGATTCAAAACACTAACAACTGGCCGTTCACAGCGGCGGGGGAATACAGCCCACAAGCAGAGGACTACCCTCCCTATATGGCAAACAACTCGGAAAACCCCCGTGGCGTGCATGCGGTTCGAGTCTTGCAAGATCGAAGCGACTTCACAATAGACAAGCTTATCGAGGCTGCCTACGACCCCACCCTAACCGCCTTCGAAGACTTGATTCCCGGCCTTCTACTCATAACAGCAGTCGACAGCCAAGGGGAGCTGCAGGCTTCCATCCAAACCCGCACCCTTGAATATATCGACCTGCTTCGGAACTGGGATTACAATTTTTCCATCGATTCCACCGCTACCACGCTCGCCGTCTACTGGGGCCAAGCCTTGATGGCTGAGGTCGCAACTGAAGCCTCCCGCGCCAACATCAATATCTACGAATACATGGCAAACAACGCCGATCAGGGTCAAAAGTTGAGTTCACTACGTAGCGCCGCAGAACAACTTGAGGCCGACTTTGGCGACTGGCGGGTCCCATGGGGAGACGTGAATCGCTATCAACGTATTAATGGCGATATTGTGCAGAAATTCGATGACGAAGCTAAGAGCCTTCCAGTAGCTTTTGGGTCTGCTCGCTGGGGTTCACTCGCATCATTTGGCAGCCGAACCTATCCCGGAACCAAGAAGATGTACGGCACCAGCGGCAACAGCTTCGTCGCCGCGGTGGAGTTCGGCGATAAAGTTACTGCAAAGGCCATAACGGTAGGCGGGCTGCACAATGATCCTAACTCACCCCATTTCGACGATCAGGCAGAGATGTATACTCAGGGCGAATTTAGAGACGTGCTGTTCTATAGAGAGGACATCGAGGCGAATCTGGAAAAAGAGTATTCTCCCGGGAATTAATTTAACGCAGACAGAATCTATTGATAAGCCAATAACACAAATTTAGCTGCAGGGGGGGGTCTCCTGAAAACGAAAAATCCCTCGACAAAGGTCGAAGAATTTTATCAATAGCGTGACGCTAAGAGTGCATCAAGCAATCTGGCAACTTCTTGTTAGTAGCCTACAGCGGCGCCATCGCCACGGCGAGAATCTGCCGCACCTTCGAACAAACCATTCTCACGATCATGGTAAACAGCCATAGCTGCGCCCTGTCCGCCGCGCTCTGTCACTCGATGACCCTTCTCTTCATACAGACGAACCGTATCAGGAGATAGACTGCCGGCCTCGATGCTAGTTACATCTGGCAACCACTGGTGATGTATACGCCCTGCTTCCACAGACTGCGCTATATTCATTTCATGATCGATGACATTTACTATCACCTGCATGGTGGTATTGATGATCGTCTTTCCACCTGGGCTACCTGCCGTAAAAATCGGCTTGCCGTCCTTCGCAACAATCGTGGGCGTCATGCTAGACAGTGGCCGT
Organism: Gammaproteobacteria bacterium; assembly: GCA_028825335.1. Taxonomy (GTDB): domain Bacteria; phylum Pseudomonadota; class Gammaproteobacteria; order Pseudomonadales; family Pseudohongiellaceae; genus UBA9145. The sequence goes on from JAPKAI010000030.1 coordinate 18,986, forward strand.
TTCTCTGGCTCGACCAAATTGGGAGCCGTACCGATTAATCCGCGTGAAGTAGTGACACCTGGCACGGCATTAAAATCGCCCATCTCGTTGTTGAGCAGGTAACCTCCGCCTTCAACGACGATTCCGGAACCATATCCGAATTCCAGCGTATAAGTCATGCTGACCATATTGCCTTCTTTATCGACAATTGAGAAATGCGTAGTCTCCTCACTTTCATAGATCTGCGCGAAATCTGCAGGGCTACTCTGGGATGCCTCATCCATGTCGATGGATGCACGCAGAGTCGCCGCATAATCTTTGTCCATCAAACGTTGCAGCGGCATACCCTCATTGAAGTCAGGGTCGCCTAGGTGTTCGGCACGATCAGCATAGGCACGACGCATAGTCTCGGTTAAAACATGTAAGTAGTCAGCGGAATTGTGACCCATGTCGGCAAGATCGAAACCTTCGAGTATGTTCAACATCTCAACTAGAACCACTCCGCCAGAACTTGGTGGTGGCATGCTCACGATGTCATAGCCTCGATAAGTACCGCGAATGGGCTCGCGTTCTTGTGACTCATACTTGAGTAAATCTTCCTCGGTGATTATTCCACCAATGTCTGCCATGAAACCCGCCAGGCGTTCGGCGTTCTCACCTTTGTAGAATCCGTCAGCGCCATTATTTTGAATAAGCTCCAAGGTGTGAGCTAAATTCGGCTGACGCCAGGTTTCGCCCAACTCGTAGAGCGAGCCATCAGCCTTAAAGAATTTGGCAGCGGAGGAAGGATACTGGTCGAAGCGAGGCTTGCTTCTGGCAAATCCAGTATAGAGAGAATAGTTAATTGAAATACCGTCGCGAGCCAGCTTAACCGCTGGGGCAACAAGATCGGCCCAAGGTAGACTGCCAAGTTCTTGATGTGCCTTCCACAAACCAGCAACCGTTCCAGGCACGCCGACTGCTAAAGGTCCGATATGGTTAGAGTTGTCCACAACATTTCCATCTAGACTCAGATACATGCGCTCAGTAGCAGCAAGTGGCGCCTTCTCTCTGAAATCGAAGGTAGTCGCATGGCCATCATCGCCGTGATAAACCATAAATCCACCACCGCCGATATTACCCGCACTGGGCCAAGTTACTGCTAAGGCGAATGCGGTGGCAACGGCAGCATCGACCGCGTTACCGCCGGCCTTAAGTGCCTCTACACCCGCTTCGGACGCCAGTTTCGACGCACTAGTGACAATGCCATTCTTCACGCGCAGTGGCGTTCTACCGCCCTCTGAGAAGGAAGACGAAACCAGCAGGAGACTGAGAAAAAATACTACGACTTTTAGGGACTTGCGGCCAAACAGTTGATGGCTCATTACATTGCTCTCAAATAGTGCGCTAGGTTAAATTGCCTTTTTGCAATCAGATGGTTCAGAATCTTTGCGGACCTGCATTTTAATTCATAGTGAACGTAAAAAAAGAGAATCAGGGCTCTTAGTAAAAAGGTTAAGAAAATTTATCTTCTCGGTTTTCACGAGCCCTGTGAAATGCACATGACCCGCGAGGTCGCTCTTACTGAACAACAACACCCTGCGCGTTACGGCGCAGTACTCATTACAGTTCCAAGTCGACGAGGGTCGGCTGCACCTTCCAGACCATTTTCGCTCACTAAGATAACATGCAAACCAGAGTTCTCGCCCTGACTTTCTCGTACTTGGTAACCATATTCCGTCAATGCAGTTGACAAGGCTGGGCCTGGCTCCACCCCAACTTCTACGCGCACGGATTGCCCACGAGCGATGATATTAGGAAAGTTGATCGCTGACTGCACTGACAATTGCCAGTCAACAATACCTACTAGAGTCTTGGCAGTATAGGCGGGAATGGAATTGCCTCCGGGGGAGCCAGTAACCATAAACAGATCATTATCGGCGTTAAGCACGATGGTTGGTGACATGGAAGAGCGGGGTCGGGCACCGGGGCGCACCATGTTCGCAGCTTCCGGCTCGTCTGGATCATACATCCGAGCGAAATCTGTCATCTCGTTGTTGAGTACAAAGCCGGCTGCCCAGCGTTTGGATCCAAAGGCCGATTCCACAGTCATGGTGGCTGAGACTGCATTACCTTCACTGTCCACGATAGAAAAATGCGTAGTGCCAGCAGGCTCGCGGGTACTGTCTTCGGCGAATACTGCCGCACTGCCATTTCCTAAGACGAGCATGGGGTCACCATGGACGGGTACTGCACCAGGCGCTACAGGGTTGTTGGCGCGGGAGTCTAAATAACGCGAGTCAAGTAACTCCGCCAACGGCACATCTACATGATCCGGATCACCAAAATAATAATCGCGATCGGCATAGGCAAGTCGTTGTGCATCCACGAAGGCCTTAACGCGCTGAGTAGTCGTGGGATTGGGTGGCAATAATTTATCATAAAGGTTGGCTATCATAATCTGCATAGCCCCTGATGAGGGAGGAGTCGCCGCACAAATATTCAGTTCACGCCAGAGGCCACATACAGCAGGCCGCTCTATTACTTCGTAACTGGCCATATCTTCCATGGTGAGAGTGCCACCGTCATTTCCTGACTGTGCGGCAGCAACTATAGACTCTGCAATTTCGCCAGTATAGAACGCCACCGGACCTTCGGTAGCAACGCGGCGAAGAGTCGCAGCATACTCAGGATTTCGAATCAGTGCTCCCGCTTGAAGTGGCTCGCCGTCAGGGTAAAAATATTCTGCCGATCCTTCATTCTCATCAAGGCGGCTGCGGCTTGCCATAGCAGGGAGATAGCTCGCCATCTTGCTTGATACTTCAAAACCTTGCTCGGCGAGTTGAATAGCCGGCTCAAACAGGTCAGCCCAAGGCAGTTTGCCATAAGTGTCGTGCGTACTTTTGTATAATGCTATAGCGCTGGGTACACCGATTGCATTGCCACTTTGATTTGCATCGAAATAACCCATGGGGCGGTCGCCATCCATGAACATATCGGCACGAGCGCCGCTGGGGGCGGCTTCACGTCCGTCAAAGAACCGCACTTGCCCATCAGACCGCTCGAAGACCAACATGAAGCCCCCGCCTCCAAGTCCTGAGCTTTCGGGTTCAAGCAAACCAAGTACGGCATGCGCTGCTATAGCAGCATCGACTGCATGCCCCCCACGTGACAGAATCTGAGCTGCTGCCTCGGTGGCCAATGGGTTAGCCACAGCGGCCATAAAACCATGAGACCACGAGCTTTCCTTTGTCGATTCGCTGCTAATCGTGGTCGTCTGTGAATAGGCAGTGAAGGAGATTACAAACAGGAGTAGTACGGCAGATTTTGAAAAAGGGGCTCTCATATTAATACTCAGCACATTTGGCTATTTTCATCATGTTAATATCGGTACTTAACTCTCGCCATAAGTACACACTTTCACGCCATAATACCGCGCCTACTATCGAGAAAACATCGGTTTAGCGGGCTAAAATCTCCTCTTTACCTAGCTTACCCTCCCCTATTTTGAAATTAGCAGGGGTAAAGGCCTATGAATCGATCATTTTCCCGCTAATCCATTGTAATCAGGCAATTCTAAGTGCTAGTTTTACTAACTCGATTCATCAGCGATGACTGCGAAGAACTAAGCGCGTAATTCGCCATCGGCTCGGTTTGGCGTATACAGCGGCAAGAAATTTACTTTTAACCTGACTTTTAACCTGACTTTCAACACATCAATGAGACTCTACAACTATGTTTTTTCCTCTAAGATCACTAAGGCTAGTTACGGCGATTATTTTTCTTGCGGCTTTTCTAACTGCTTGCGGTGAAGATGCCGCTCCAACTCAGAGCTCTGCACCGGCAGCCGAGCCTATCGCAAGCGTTGCAGTAGAGACCGAACAACAGCTAGTCGAGCGTGCTCTTGGCATCCACGACAGAGTCATCACACTAGATACTCACGCGGACATCGATACGAGCAATTTTACGCCCGAGCTTAACTACACTTCAGACCTAGATACTCAAGTGAACCTACCTAAGATGGAACTAGGTGGGTTAGATGTGGCTTGGTTTATCGTCTACACCAGTCAATCGACTCTCGACGCAGAAGGCTATGAGACTGCGTATGCGAACGCTATCGACAAGTTCGACGCCATTCATCGCCTAGCGGAAGACATTGCACCAGAGCTAATCGAAATTGCCTATACCTCAGATGACGTAAGAAGAATCATCGCTCAGGGTAAGAAAATCGCAATGATTGGCATCGAGAACGCCTATCCCGTTGGCTTAGACATGGCCAACATAAAAGATTTTCAGGAACGCGGTGGTCGCTACATGTCCTTAGCGCATAACGGACATAGCCAATTCTCAGATTCGAATACGGGCGAGCGCGACAATATTTGGCTACACGATGGCCTAAGCGAGATGGGAAGAGAAGCCGTTGCCGAGATGAACAAATGGGGAATCATGATCGATGTATCTCACCCCTCAAAAGAGGCCATCATGCAGATGCTGGATCTCACTCGCGCGCCTCTCGTCGCCTCTCACTCTTCCGCTCGCGCGATGAGCGAACACAGCCGCAACTTGGATGATGAGCAGTTGCTGCGCATCAAGGAGAATGGCGGGGTTGTTCAAACAGTGGCCTTCAGCGGCTACCTGAACGCGGACAAGAATGCGCTATTTAGTGAAACGCGAAGTAACCTGATTGCCGAGATAGCCGCAGACCTGGATTTTGAAGTTCTCAGCTTTTCAGAAATTGGCGCCTTGGGTGAAATACAGAGAACGATATACCGCGGCCTCATGGATCAGGTTAATGCACTAGCTGCACCACGCCTGGAAGCCGAAGTTAACGCAATAGCAGCTCCGGTTGATGTCGTAGATTTCGTCAATCACATCGACTACATGGTGGAACTGATCGGACTAGAGCATGTAGGCATTAGCTCAGACTTCGATGGCGGTGGTGGAATCAGCGGCTGGAACGATGCATCAGAAACAGCCAATGTGACTGTCGAATTGGTACGGCGCGGTTATAACGAAAAACAAATTGGTCTACTTTGGAGTGGCAACCTCTTAAGAGTGCTTGACGATGTGCAGCGCATAGCAGCGGAGATACAAGCGGAATAGATTTTGCGCTCTAAGTAAAATTCTAGTTTCATGAGTAGCAGTAACTGGCACAAAAAACAAAATTCGTTGGATTTAATAAGCGACCAAGGAGTCAAGAATGAATACCGTTACACGATTTATTTCCACAATAGCACTAAGCTGTTGCTACATCGTAGCTAGCGCCGCCGACGATGGCGGCTCTACTATAATGAGTAAAGCAGAGATTGATGTAACGCTGAAACAAGGTCTTGCCAACTTGGCGACTGGCAGGACCGTGAGCGATATCGTCATGCGCCATATTGGTGTTGGCGAAGAAAACATGGGCGTATCAGTTGTACAGCGTAGCAAGACCGAAGCCAATGACGTCGAATCTGGCATCGCACACACCGACCTCGATGAGATCTATTATATCGTTGCTGGCGAAGGCACGATGGTTACCGGTGGCGAGTTTGTCGACAAGCAGACGAGTGTTAGCTCATTGCTAGGACCGATGGAACGCGGAGAGATTCGTGGCGGCGTGCTACAGAACGTTAAGCCAGGCGATATCGCGATAATCCCAAAGGGCATGCCCCACGGCTGGCACGAGATGACAACCGACACTATCAGCTACATCATCTTTCGCGGCGACCCCAATAAGGTAATGGAAATTAAAACTACTGCGGAATAATAATCCGCTGAAAACAAAAAAGGGATGCCGATTATCGACATCCCTTTTTTAATTCTGGTAATTCCTACAAATCGTTCCAGTTGAGAATCGCGTTATAGACAAACGCATGATCGTGCAGATTGACGTGTCTATGCATAGGATTCCAACTGAACAAGACTACATGTCCTCCATCCAAGGCCTTGCTCACAATCGCTGGTTGTCCATCAATCATGCTCTCTCCCTGCACGATGCCGCCTGATATCACTAACGGTGGGTCCGACTTCGCTGATTCTTCATCATCTTCCGAAACATCCTGTGCCCCCTCCGAATCGTGAGAGCCATCATCATATTCTTTTACACCAAATTGCAGCGGTGAATATTCTCTATTGTAATCAGCAACCGAGAAGATCGGCGTGTTTCCACGGAATACATGAGTTATCTCATCGTAGCCATACACCAGAGGTGAAGAATTGTCGGTCACCTTGGCAGTCATTATCGAGCCTGGCGTATTCATACCGCCAGGCCCAACCTTGTTCACTCCTCGCAACATGCCCGAGTCAGTAACAAGCACACCGGCAGATCCCAGTGTAACTAGCGTACCACCATTACGAATGAATTCTTCGAAGGCGGCCATGCCTTTAAACCCAAGGCCGCCTGTTATGTCTTCTGAACTTAGTATGTGACCATGGCTTGGAGTTTCTGGTGTATTCGTATAAGGAAGCGGCGACCATTTCGGGTCGACTCCGCCTACTATTCTCGCCAGAGTGGTGCCTCCACTCATATGAGGAATTAAAATAACATCGAACTCCTCAAGCAGCTTACCCTCTCGCGCTCTATCTTTGGAGAACAGGGTGTAAGGCACATTCGCATCATCCAGCGAATATCTTACCCAGCCTGCGTTCTGCGTGGACGTCCAAGATTGATACACACCGAGCCGGGGTAAGTCCATCTCGTGGGTTGGCACATCAGGCATGCGGCGTAATCGTTCGACTATTAGATTTGATTCCGCGAGAACTGCTTCGACAGCTCCTCTATCCATCTCATCCATGTCCAGCAATAAGCTTCCTGCAGGATAATCATCACCACCCGCTGAAAAACCTTGCTCGGCTACCAGTACAGGGACATTTCCCAGAGCGAATCGCGTGGGCCCTAACTCGCGCTGACCAAAATTAGCTACCACCCAAATATCACCTCTACGCGGCAAAGTGGCGTTAGGCAAAAATTCTGCAGATTGGTCGAACGGCACAGCCGCATGTTCTAGCACTGATGCATCATCGATCGCGGTAACCTCGGCACCATAAACAAGACCGAAGGTCCATGAGACATCATCGTAAGGAGGTACTTCAACATCGGAAGGAAAGTCTTGATTCTCGAATAGTGTCTTTGCTAATGGGCCGTATGGCTGATTCAGTTTAACGAGTAGATCTCCTTCTTCTACACTGATCTCGCCGTATTCCCCATTGGCAGTGATACTTTGAATTTCTATAGCATGTCGACCTAGCGCTGCCACCATATAGTTAGCAGAATCTGCATCAGTCTGTTGCTGCGGAATGAGGTAGGCATAAGGTGCCTCCTCGACTCCCTTTTCCAAGGCATCCACACCCTTCTGATAGAAATTAGACAGGAACATGTCGCCGTTCTTGGAAACCATTTCCAGCGAGGCGATGACGCCTGTCTGCATGTAGTTTGTATTATTGCGCATGGACCACGTTAGCTTCTTCGGCGGCGGTGCAGCCCTATACCAAGTGCGCTCGGTTACTAATTCACCAGCGTACCGAGAGTTAGTGAGATCTCGCTCCATTGTATCGGCACTGTTGTTTCCAAAAGTTTCATAGAAGCGACCCAAACCATTGTGATTATTCGTTGCCCATAACATGTATCCTGGGTACCAGCCTGTGTAGAAACCCCAGGTCCAGACGCCCTCGAGTCCTAGGCCGGTAAGCCGGGAAATCTCGTAGTTGGCTAGTAGCTGCCATTCACCTACCGTTATCGGACTAATACCCTCGTTGTACGGCCCCGTTCCACCTGCCACATACATAAGTGGAACTGACTCGTGCAGATCCAGACTCACTGTAGGCTTCCATTCATACACACCGTTTATGTAGTTTTTAGTAATCGGCTGAGTGATCGATATACCATCACGATTGTTATCGTGATACATGTAGCGCCCCCAGAAAGGCACGCTGCGCGGAGGCATGTCATAAAAATCGGTATGCCCCTTGATGTTTCGCTTATACCACTCCACCTGCCGCGCTCTGCCGTCTACATCGAACACGGGAGTAATAAGCGTGATGACATTGTCACGAATATTCGCGAACGGCTCACGAGTCTCTACGGCAAGTCGGTAGGCCAGCTCCATCACCATCTCTGAAGGTCCTAATTCGGGAGAATGAAGTCCGGCGGTCATCCAATAAATTGGAAGCGCCTGCTCAATAACTTCTCTGGCTCTCTCACGATTCGTCACCCTCGGATCGGAAAGTTCGTGTAGATACGCCTTATAGGTTTCCAGGTTTTCCAAATGCTCTGGCTCGGCTATCGCGATAACTAGCATGTCGCGCTCTTCGAAACTCTGCCCGAGTTGAAAAATTCTAACGCGATCAGAGGCGGCAGCTAGTGCGTCGAAGTAGCGATAGATATCATCGACCTGAGTCAACTCACCCGGGGTGCCGATGGTGTAGCCAAGCACCTCGCGCGGGCTGGGCACAGTTGGGTGATCTGGTAGTACATCGACCCACTCAGTCAAGAAGTCGGTGTCCGTGGTCGATTCCAAGATCGAATCGGTTGCTATGCGATCAAGCAATAGCTCACCCACTCGATCCTGTGCAAACAGCCCAGCACTGAAGCTCAACGATAGGCTCAATGAAAACAATACCAACTTACTTTTAAAACAGGTCATAACACTATCCCTAAATTTTTTCTCAACCCAAAGACGAAACGCTCAATGACTATTGTTCTAGCGCGTCGGTCGCGCGTGTGCCGCACCTCTAAATATCGCATTCATCAGCATAACGTTGAGGCCATCAAGATAGGCACGTACGGTTGGGTCCTGCGTGAACGCGATAACCTCGCCCGCACCATAAGACTCTGATACTACGAAAGGCTTATAAGCAAGCTGCCTGCGATTCTCATCCCAGATATATCCGCTCGCGAGTAGGTCATCGGGACCCTGAAATCGAGCCACATTAAAGCCATCGCTGAGGCGAACCGGAGTATACACATCGCCACCTCGAACCAAGACATTAAGCACAGGTGCTACCCCTGCACTAAGCCAATGCTCCTGATCTACATCGGCTCTTACCAGCACGCCGGCGACAGCATCTGGATAGTTCTCGAGAGCATGAGTCTGCGCTTCATATTCGTCCAGTGAAGTTAGGTATTGACCGTCTACCGCAGGCTCCTCAGCCTCATCTGAGTTCTCGGTCTCTGCAACCTCCGCCTCGAGAACGGCGCGCTCGCGCCGGATGGAAAGTAGATCTACATCTGGGTCCGCCAGAAAACGCGTCGCATTGCCGAGGCTGATGATGACACCACCCTGCCTCACCCAAGTCTTTATGTTTTCGATTCCCGATTCGCCAAGCACCGACTTGTAACCCGCGCCATTCATTAGCGGCAATATGAGAACCTGATACCGGTTCAAATTCG
>JAPKAI010000113.1 GCA_028825335.1 Gammaproteobacteria bacterium
TTTAAAATAAAAATAATAGGAGGAAAAAGATACTAAAATTGCAAGAAGGAGAAAGGTAAAGTTCTTCATCATTAAACTATACGCCTCAATAAATTGATGTAAACAAGCTGACAGCACCTCGCATACCCAAGGCTTTCGCAACTGTCATAAAACACCGCGCATTAATCTCAGCGGCAACTAGGCAAGCGGCAGCTTGGGGAAGGCAACAAGGTGCTCAACATCGAGACGGATACCCATGGGCTCTCCAATATCATGGTCATGATGACTCGGAGCGAGCGATAAGACACGTGTGCCGCTCTCTAATTCCAATGTATAGAGAAATACAGCACCGCGAAAAGCCTTCTCGACTATGCGCGCCTTGATCGGACTGGCATCATCGTGGAATACATCATCCGGGCGAAGCAGCAATGATATCTCTTTCGTATCGGGAAGATTAAAGTTTTCAATCTCGCGCGTGTCGATTATACCTAGCTCAGTCTCTACTGCATTCTTGCCGATCATTTGTCCATCTACTAGCACACCTTCGCCTATAAAATCAGCGACGGCGAGAGAAGCAGGGGTGTGATAGAGATTGAACGCGTTGTCCCATTGCAGCAGTCGCCCCGACTTAACAACACCAATTTCATCGGCCATTGCAAAAGCCTCAAACTGGTTGTGACTGACGAGCATAGCTGTAATGCCCTCTTGCTTTAGAACCAGACGAATTTCACGGGCAAGCGTTTCTCGTAGTTCTACATCGAGACTCGAAAAAGGCTCGTCTAAGAGCAAAACCTCTGGGCGAGGTGCTAGTGCGCGAGCGATAGCAACGCGCTGCTGCTGCCCGCCTGATAGCCTATGTGGGAAAGCGTCAAGGAGACCGCTAATCTCTAGCAGTCCGGCGAGCTCTTTTACGCGGGCCTCACGCATCTGACTACTGAGAGTTTGAATTCCAAAGGCTATATTCTCAGCAACGCTGATATGCGGGAACAACGAGTGATCTTGAAAAACCATACCGACGTGGCGTTTTTCAATATCGAGTGCTCGCGAGGGAGAACTCACAACAGCCCCATCCAATAGTATTTCACCAGTACTCACAGGTTCAAAACCAGCGATAGCTCTTAGCAGTGTCGTCTTACCACAGCCGCTGGCGCCAAGCAGGCAGCCTATCCCACCCGCAGATACGCTAAACGATACAGAATCGACGATTAGATGCCCGCTTAGGCGGACACTTACGTTGTCTAGCTGTAATGCCGGTGAGGCCATTTTTATGAATCCATCATCAGGGCTTTTCCCCAACACTTGGGACATCCTTCGCCCGTTCAAGCGAACGGCTGAGCAGGATAACAGGAATCAGACTTGCCAACACGATCGTAAGAGCGGGCCCTGCCGCGTCTGCTAACCTCTCTTCGTTAGCTAGTTCATAAGTACGAATAGCAAGCGTGTTGAAATTAAATGGCCGCAGCAAAAGTGTCGCGGGCAATTCTTTAAGCACATCGACGAAGACGAGCAATAAAGCAGTTGCTAGGGAACCTCGCATGATGGGCATATGAACGCGACGCAAGATAGTCATTGGCCCCAAACCCATACTACGACCGGCCTCATCCATCGACGGTCGAATCTTTGTGAGCCCCGCGTCAACGGTATTCATCGCTATCGGTAAAAATCGAACGAGATAAGCAAAAACGAGAATAAAAGCGGTACCGCTTAGCAGCAGCCCCGTATTGAAATCAAAGCGGGCAACCATAAATGCACTCACTCGGTTGTCTAACCATGCGAACGGCACCAAGACACCAATCGCTACCACAGTACCTGGCAGCGCATAACCCAGACTCAGAACCCGAGCGGCAGCGCTGGAAAGCTGCGTCGGATACAAGCGCCGCCCGTAAGCAATAAACAGAGCAAGGATCAGCGCAGCTGCCGACGTAATAGCAGCGAGAGTTAAGCTATTAAATAAATAACCGGCGAAGTCCGCGGTCATGATTGAGTCAGAGGTAATCGAGGCCCAAATTGAAAGCTGTATTAGCGGCACAACGAATCCTAGTGAAACGGGAATCCCGCAAACCAAATAGGCAATAAATAATCTTCCACCAACTATGGGTACCGCGGGACTTGGCCACGAATGACTCCCGGTATTAAAAAATTGTGCCTGCTTACGCGACCATGACTCGATCGATACGAGAATAAATACGAACCCAAGGAGCAGCGCCGCTAGCTGCGCAGCAGCCACGGTGCTTCCAAGACCATTCCAAGTTCGATAGATCCCTGTCGTGAATGTAGAGATCCCGAAATACTGAACCGTACCGTAATCTGCAAGGGTTTCCATCAAGCAGATGCTAAGACCTACGACAATCGCCGGTCGAGCTAGTGGAAGAGCAACGCGAAAAAATGCCGAGCGCTGCGAGCAACCAAGGCTTCGCGCCGCCTCCATTACACTGCCCGACTGTCCGGCGAAGGCTGCGCGCGCGAGCAGGTATACATAGGGGTAAAAAACGAGTGAGAGCATCGCTATGGCACCGCCGAGTGACCGAATCTCAGGAAACCAGTATTCGCCATAACTCCAACCGAATGCGTCACGCAGGTTACTCTGCAGAGGCCCCGCCACATCTAACATACCCGTGTAAGTATAAGCGATGATATAAGCCGGAATAGCAAGTGGGAGCAACAGCGCCCATTCGAAAACTTTGCTACCAGGAAACCGATAGGCCGTGACAAGCCACGCTGGCAAAACCCCTAGAGCGAGCACACCGATGCTGACGCCTATCATTAGCGCGAAAGAATTACTAATGTAGCGGGCAAGCACTGTCTCAAAAAGGTGGGTCCAGATATCCCCCGCTGGGAAGAACACCGAAGAAAGGACGACAAAAATAGGCGTAGCAAGTATCAACGACAAGGCGATCAACGACAAAGGCCAAGGCCTCATAAGAGAAAGCCTTGGCCTGGTGACTCGCGGAATTTCGAGAGCGTTTAAGCTCACTCTATCAATTCATTCATAATCGGCTATCTCGAGGCGAAAAATATTACTCCCAACCCGCGCGATCAGCGAGGCGAACAGCGGCCGCATTATTACGCCCAAGTACTTCGAGGTTTAACGAATCCGCTTTGAATTCACCAAACCGCTGCAAAGTGGCGCTCATTGGAATATCGGTACGCACCGAGTACTCATTGTTCACTTCCGCGTACCACTGCTGAGCGTAGTCGGCGCTGAGAAACTCGATCAGCTGACGCGCCTCATCTGCGTTTTTCGAGGTCTTTATCATGCCAGCGCCACTCACGTTCATGTGGGCGCCCCGATCACCTTGGTTCGGCCACAGTACGCCGATCTGCTCAGCCACTTCGACATCTGCAGCAATGTCAGAGTTGAGCATACCAGCTAAGTAGTAAGTGTTCGCTATAGCAAGCTTACATTGCCCTGCTACCGCGGCACGTATTTGGTCCCGATCTCCCCCTTGCGGTCGACGCGCCATATTAGCAACTAAACCTACTGCCCAAGCTTCCGTTGCCTCCTCTCCCGCGTGTTCTATCAGCGACGCAAGTAACGATTGATTATAGATATTCCCTGACGAGCGAATACAAATCTCGCCCTTCCACTTTGGATCTGCGAGGTCTTCATAGTTCTCTATTTCGCTGGGGGAGACCCGCGACTTATCAAACATGATGACCCGCGACCGAAGCGATAATCCAAACCATTGATTTTCCGGATCACGATATGCAGCAGGTATCCGCTCGCGCAGAATAGAGGAATCTATTGAAGCAAGGATGCCAGCTTCTTTAGCGCGAAAGAGCCTTCCTGCATCAACCGTTAGTAAGACATCGGCCGGCGAGTTAAAGCCCTCAAGTTCAATCCGACGGATCAGCGCATCAGCGCTCTCGGTGATCAAGTTAACTTCAATACCAGTCTCTTCACTAAACCGATCCAAAGCAGACTTAATCAAGTCCTCGCTTCGTGCCGAATAAACGTTAACTTCTGCAGCACTCACAATTCCGACCATAAAAATGGTTATGCTAAGCACGTAAGCAAATATTTTTTTTATTCCCATCACCACTAAACTCCATTATTGCTCGGACAGTTTCGCCGGAAAAATTATAATCTAAATCTATATCAAACTGTAAAATTATTATTGCTTCATAAAAAAAACAGAACCAAGATTTTAAATAATCACGGTTCTGTTCAAGTAGGAAGACTTTTACATTCCTGCTTGCTATTCTCAAAGCAAACAGCACACTTCTTCAGGCATCAATAGCTATTTATCATTTAGCTTACTTCCCTCGAAGATAATCTCTAAACACGCTTTAGAATCTAAACCTAACTCCGATCGTTGCTATCCTTGATGCTTGTGCCCTAGCGCCATTTTTAGGTGCTCTTGCGACTATATCTTCATTGTCTGCAACATTGCTCATTACAAAATAGATATCAGAATTTTCATTAATTTCCCTGGTAAGACTTAGATCAAGAGAGTTATAGCTATCCACCTTTGTACCGGCTAAGCAACTCGCGACTGAACACGTACCCCCGAAAGCATAGAGGGTTGCCGCACCCGACCAACCGTCTCCGGTATCAAAACCCGCACTTAATGCAAGCTGCGAGTCTGGTAGGTCAGGAATAGACATTCCTGCACTTATGTCACCCCAAAATGAACTAGAAAAAGTATTTTGAAATTCAGCATCCGTTGATGTGTAACTAAGCCTCAATGGGAATACCATCCGTCCAGACTCTAGGACAGTTTGCGCAACAATCTCTAGGCCAGATATTTTGGCCTCTCCTGCATTAAACGAGTCTCCGATTTCACACTCGCCTGAGGCACCTCCTGAAGCAGTACAACTACCAAACATATTCTGATAATCAGTATTGAAGTAGCCAAAATCTACAAATGTTGCCCCTGAAGAATATCGAATTCCAATTTCTGTGTTGTCAGCCTGCTCTGGATCCGCGCCACCCGATGTGGGCGTGAATCCTTCATGGAATCCAGCATATACGCTCACATTATCACTGACATTGTAAATAGCACCGACGCCAAACAGACCGTTATCCGAGTCAGCTAGTGTCTTGGGGTAGCCTTTATCCTTATTGACAGCGCTGCGCGCTGTATCAACATATCGCTCTTGAACAATCGTCCATTCTTCGGTGCGATAGCCTAGGTTTACCGTTAAATCACCAAGACTGATGACGTCGTTAATATAAAACGCAGTAGCTTCAGCGCTTGTAACTCGGTTGTTTGATGAGTAACCAGGCATAGACCCTTCGACGAGAGATCCCATCTTTCCGTCCATCCAATCCGCTGTAGCATACCATTGCATTCTGTCTTCACTGTCTTCGGTATCCCTGTATCCGACGGTGACGTGGTGCATCTCGTTGCTCCAACTTGCTTTCAAGTCAATGCCGCTCGACTCATAGGCTCTATTATTATTCTTAAGCTTTATCTGAACAGCTTTAGCATTATCTCCGTTGAGTATGGCGGCCGCGTCAACATTACCCTTGTTTGCCGCACCAATAATATCATTGATGCCATTTCCAATCCCGTAGACCTTGTTATTATCAATCTTATCAACTTTAAACCAGTTACGAGCAAAGTCATTCTGATATGCCGTTGCACTCAATTCAAAATCACCAACATCTAATAAGTAATTTAGAGATAACGACTCATGATCGTTATCCATGTTGTCATATTTTGTCATCCCATAGCGCTCATGTGCGTCGTTTCTGAAGGAGGCATCTGACAACCCAACATAAGTTTGATCCGAAGACTCTTCAGACCACTGGTACTTAAAATTTAGCTCATGATATACATCTGAGCCTCGGTCGCTGTTAACTCTGAACTTAGCCAAGAAATCATCTTTACGAAACCCTGTCCCGCCTGACTCATCCTGAATGGTATCAAAACCATCACTTTCCCAGATATGACCTTCTACAAGGAATCCATAATTTTCCCCTGAATTGCCATAAGTAGCATGAGTTCTGTAGGCTCCATCTTGACCCACCTCTTGATTAAAGAACCCTTGCGAACTCTGAGGGATCGGGGTGCTGAGCATATTTATTGCTCCGCCCACTGTATATGGCCCATTAGCAATCGCAGCCGGGCCCTTTAGGACTTCAACGCCAGCGAGGCGCCCGGTTGTTGGGAAATAATACGCAGATGAGGCTGCGTAAGGTGCCGGGGCGATAAGCACCCCGTCCTCCATCAGCGTAATTTTCCCCGAGCGATCAGCGTAAGTGCCACGAATACTTATGTTAGGCCGCAAACCAAATCCTTCCTCAGGGCGAAAATTGACGCCTGGTACACTAGAGAGAATTTTGTGTATGTCCGTATATTCGAAGACTTCTAGCTCTTCTGTGGTAATGACATTGACTGAGCCCGCAATTGCACGAGCATCCGCCTGAGAGCCCACGATTCTTACCGTTTCGATTGTTCTCTCATTTTCTTGCTCTTGATTTTGGCCCAACGCAGGGTTGGCTAACAGCCCTAATGCAACACCTACTGATACGTAAATTTCTTTTCTTACTAACATCACTACCTCACACGCTTATCGCCTTCCTATCTTCACAATAGGAGAGAGTTTATTTCCAGAAATATTCTAAATACAAATCATTACCATTTAGATCAATGAGGGAAGATAATAGCAGATGCTACTGTAGATGCAAATCATTCTTATTATTGTTTAGATAAAATAGGAAATGGCTTAGCTGAAACTACGAAGTCTGAGGCATGAGATACACAGGGATCGTGCTACTAGAGAGGCTGGGGGAGCGAAAAAGAAAAAAGGAACAAAGCAGGCAGCTAACTCTTTTGCCAGACAAACCATTTTTTGGCGAGGTGTTGATAGGCAATAAAAGAATCATTCATTGGCTCTATCAAGCCGAACAGACCCGAGACATAACATTAGAAAATGATATCTTCTGTATTTTCATCTAACTGTCATCTGACAACAAAACCGAATCCGCCCGCATGCTAGAAAAATTAAAGTCGTCGCTTGTATACCGCACCGGGCCCACGCGA
>JAPKAI010000114.1 GCA_028825335.1 Gammaproteobacteria bacterium
CGTTATGAGAGATTGACTTGTTTATGCCAAACTCTTCGGAAAGAGCACCTTTCTGGCTGGGGTCCTGCTTTGCTGCATAATCTTTCGGAGGATTCAGTCCGCCAGTAGTCTCGGAGCCTTCATTGCTATCGAACACGGCGTCGGAACCTGCTGGAAGTAATTTGCTAGCAACTTCGTTGCTGCACAGATCCTGGGCACCGCTAGCGAGGTGTTGATAAACTTCGCGATAGCTTTCGGTCATGTGTTGGACGAGATCTGCGGTTAGACTGAAATGATCGCTCACGTTGTCTCGGTAGGTCACGTGGCTGTCCTTGATGTCTCGAATTTGATCTTCTAACTCTTGTACGCGCGATGCGCTGCTGTTCAAGCGACTGGAGAATACCACTCCAATTACAACTCCTACGACCAGACACGCTATTGCAGTTAACCAAATCATTTAACTAATCGCCTCATGAATATTTCGATGATTGCTTTTTGATCAGACATCTTGCCTGTCGCCCAGTTGTGGCCTAAGACTTATTCGTTGAGTATACATCAGTTGATGGGTTTTTTTTAACAAACTTGTTGCTGGCGCAGGGCCAAAAAGAGGCGTTGTCGAGCCCGATGGTCATGGGCCGATAGCTGAAGGTATAGGAATAGAGGTTGCCATTCTCAAGCAGAGTCTGGAAACTGAGCGCTTTTTTACAGGCAATGAATAGGTGGCGGAACTTCGTCAGATTGAAACCATGGGCCCATTACAGCGATATCAACTCGATCTAGAGAGTAACGCCATAACTGCAGATGATGCACAGCGTGTTTTAGTAGGTCACCTGCAGCATTTGTATGAGCGTATTGTAGAGACGCAGTTGAACAGTTCAGGGCCGCTAGGATGGTTGAGGCAACGGTTGTTCGCGAGCGAGCAGGCCGTCGACTTGATTCAAGGACTCTATATCTGGGGCGGGGTGGGTCGCGGTAAGACCTATCTAATGGATGTGTTCTTCGAGAGCCTGCCTGGTGAGTTTAAAATGCGCACGCATTTTCATCGTTTCATGCAGAGGGTCCACCGCGACCTAGCGTCACTACAGGGGCAAAAAAACCCGCTGGAGCATGTCGCCGACCAGATAGCGACAGAGTCTCGTGTTTTGTGCTTCGACGAGTTTTTCGTGCGCGATATCGGCGATGCCATGATTCTAGCCGGCTTGCTGGAGGCGCTCTTCAAGCGGCAGGTGATCTTAATTACGACCTCAAATATTGAGCCCGATCGCTTATATGAGGATGGCCTACAGAGGCAGCGATTCCTGCCAGCTATTGCGCTCATCCAGGAACACACACAAACCATTGCGATTCAGAGTGGGGTGGACTATCGATTGCGAAGTCTCACTCAGGCTACGCTCTATCACTGCCCTATTACGACAGATACTGAAACCAGGTTGATGGCGTGTTTCTACGAACTCGCGCCAGAGACCTCACATGTTCATAAAGATGCGGAAATTGAGATTCTGGAGCGCCGTATTGGCACACGATATTGTTGCGAAGATGTTGTGTGGTTCGCTTTTGAGCAGATCTGTGAGGGTGCGCGTAGCGCCTTCGACTATGTGGAACTCGCGAAGATCTACCACGCGGTAATTCTATCTAGCGTCCCTCAGATGGAAGAAAACGCGAGTGATAGCGCGCGGCGCTTTATCAGCCTAGTCGATGAGCTCTACGACAGAAGGGTAAAGCTCGTTATCGCAGCCGAAGTGCCCATTTTTGAGCTGTATACCGGTGAAAATCTTCGGTTCGAGTTCGAGCGCACTGAATCTAGGCTGATTGAGATGCAATCTGAGGCGTACCTTGGAGATCAGCACTTGGCATAGGGCTAGCTGGCATAGGCACTAAACTAGCATGTACCATCGGGACCAAGGGAGGACATCGCTAACTAGTAAAATCGTAATCGTGCCTCTGTCTTGAAGAGTGCCGGTATTCGGTAGCTAGGCAACTATTGTGCAGTCCACGAAAAATCTACATTCTGGGCCTAAATTCGCTTGAGTATTGGGCATCGCTCCGGTAGTATTCGCGCTCCTTAAAGCAAAGCCTAACGACAGAATAATGAAGACTTACAGCGCAAAACCTAACGAAGTAGACCAGAAATGGCTACTCGTAGATGCCGAAGGCCAGACTCTAGGCCGTATGGCTACTGAAATAGCGACTCGCCTTCGCGGGAAACATAAGCCCGAATACACGGCTCACGTGGATACAGGCGATTTTGTCGTTGTTATTAATGCTGACAAGGTCAGAGTAACCGGCAACAAGGCCAAAGGTAAGATCTATTACTCTCACTCTGGTTTCCCAGGTGCCTTGAAATCGATGCCTTTCGAGAAGTTGCTCGATAAAGCGCCAGAACGTGTCGTTCAATTGGCCGTTAAGGGTATGCTCCCTAGAAGTCCTCTGGGTCGAGCGATGTTTAAGAAACTCAAAGTCTACGCTGGTACTGAGCACCCGCACGGGGCGCAGCAACCACAGACACTTCAACTTTAAAGAGGTTCGCCTAATTCATGTCTAGCACTCAATATTACGGTACTGGCCGACGCAAGACCTCAACAGCGAGAGTCTTTCTTACTAGCGGCAGCGGTGCGATTACGATAAATAGTCGCACTCTAGACGGTTACTTCGGTCGTGAAGTGGCTCGTATGATCGTCAAGCAGCCGCTAGAATTGGTTGAGATGGTTGAGAAATTCGATATTAAGATCACTGTACGTGGCGGTGGTAGCTTCGGTCAGGCCGGCGCTATCAGACATGGAATCACTCGCGCCCTGATGCAGTATGACGAAGAACTGAGGCCGACGCTGCGTAAGGCAGGGTTCGTAACACGTGATGCGCGTGAAGTTGAACGAAAGAAGGTCGGTCTACGCAAGGCGAGAAAGAAGCCGCAGTTTTCAAAGCGTTAAGATGATCGACCCAAAAAGCGCCGATTTCGTGTTCGAATTCGGCGTTTTTTTTGCCTGCAAAAATATATTTTTCCTCCCTATTTTCAACAGCATAGGATAGGTTTAGACCCTATCCCCGCTTGCTAAAAAATGCAAAATTGACTAACATTCACGCGCTTTGCCGACCCGCCATGGCGGCATCGCTCAAACTCGCGGTCGATTAGTCGCGTATCCCTCAAATGCAGGGACATTTCAATTTATAAGCTTGTTCTCAAGGAGAGTTTTACGGTGACTGACGACAGTAAAAATGCTGGCCGTAGACGGTTTTTAGTGGGATCAACTTCGGTTGTAGGTGCCGTCGGAGTTGTTGGGGCAGCGGTCCCTTTTGTCGGATCTTGGAATCCGAGTGCCAAAGCAAGAGCTGCTGGCGCACCAGTTAGAATAGATATCAGTCGCCTGCAGGATGGTGAGATGCTAGGTCCTATACCAGCCTGGCGTGGTAGACCCATATTCATCGTCAAGCGTTCGGACGAAATACTGAGCGCATTGAATGAAGACCCGGATCGTTTAACGGATCCCAATTCTGAAGAGCTTGAACAGCCTGGCTATGCTCAGAATGAGTACCGATCGCGCACTCCCGATGTCATGGTTTTAGTCGGCTTATGTCCGCATCTTTTCTGTTCGCCGACTCCTCATATCGAGTTGAAGCCCGAACCTTTCGATACTGAGTGGCGTGGTGGCTTCTTCTGTCCGTGCCATGGGTCGCGTTTTGATCTTGCTGGACGTGTGTACAGTGGATCGCCTTCTTCTCGAAACATGGAAGTGCCACCTTACTCCTTCGAGGGAAACGATGTCCTCGTAATTGGTATAGATGAGGACAACGCGTAATGAACGATACAAACAATAATGCAAGTGATTCGGCAAAGCCGGGACGATTTATGGGTGCCATGATCGGTCTTGTTGGCTGGACAGATGCAAGACTGCCTATAGTGCGTACGTGGAAAACTCATATGAGTGAGTACTACGCGCCTAAGAATTTTAACTTCTGGTATTACTTCGGCATACTTTCCATGGTGGTGCTAGTCATACAGCTAGTGACTGGCGTTTGGTTGACCATGAATTACACGCCTAGCGCCGAAGCGGCATTTGCCTCAGTCGAGTACATCATGCGCGACGTGGAATGGGGGTGGCTATTGCGCTACCTGCATTCGACCGGAGCATCGGCATTCTTCGTAGTCGTCTACATACACATGTTTCGTGGCCTAATGTACGGTTCCTATAAGAAGCCGAGAGAATTGATCTGGGTTTTTGGCATGGCTATCTATCTCGTACTGATGATGGAAGGCTTCATGGGTTACGTACTGCCTTGGGGTCAGCTGTCCTATTGGGGAGCGAACGTTATTGTCTCTCTAGCCGGTGCTATTCCCGTTATCGGTGATGACTTACTGGTGTGGGTGCGAGGTGACTATCTCATCTCTGGCGCTACGCTGAACAGGTTCTTTGCCTTACACGTTGTCGCACTGCCGATCGTGTTGATTGCTCTGGTTGTGCTACATCTGCTTGCGCTTCACGAAGTGGGTTCGAACAATCCAGACGGTATCGATATCAAGAAGAATAAGGGGCCGGACGGCATTCCCGTCGATGGCGTTCCTTTCCACCCGTACTACACGATGTACCATGATTTGCCAGGTGTCGTGTTATTCCTATTCGTGTTTTGTGCGATTGTATTCTTCGCTCCAGAGATGGGGGGTTACTTCTTAGAGCTCTCCAACTTCCAGGAAGCGAACTCGCTTAAGACTCCGGAGCACGTGCCGCCAGTGTGGTACTTCACGCCGTTCTATTCCATGTTGCGCGCCGTGACTTATCCTTTACTTGGCATAGATGCGAAGTTTTGGGGAATGTTAGTCATGTTTGGTGCTATCGCTATTCTCTTCGTACTGCCTTGGTTGGATAAGAGCCCGGTTAAATCTATGCGATATAAGGGCACTTATAGTCGGGTAGCGCTGTTGCTCTTTGTGGTCTCGTTTCTTATTCTGGGCGTGCTTGGTACACAGTCGGTAAGTCCTGGAAAGACTCTGCTCGCGCAAATCATGACGATTGTCTACTTCGCGTTCTTCTTCGCTATGCCCTGGTATACGCGTAAAGAGAAGACGGCGCAGCCACCGGAAAGAGTGACGGGTCGTTTCATTACGATTCCACAGCTAATCGGGTCTATTTTACTGCTTATATTCTTGGTGGTCGTACCGTTGATGTTAACCAGTACTGCCGAAGCAGCTGAGGCGAATGTCGATCTCGAGCATGTTGAGACTGACTTCGATGACAAGGGTTCATTGCAACGTGGTTTCAAGACCTACATGAACTACTGTGCAAGCTGCCACGAACTCAGTTACCAACGTTATGCGAGAACCGCCGAAGATCTAGAGATTCCCGAGGAAGTAGTTGTAGAGAATCTGATATTCGATGGCTCCTTGATCGGCGATCTGATCGTAAACGCTATGGCGAACGAAGACTCTCAAGGCTGGTTTGGAGCAGCGCCTCCCGATCTGACACTGGTTGGCCGCGTGCGAACACCCGATTGGCTTTATAGCTACCTTAAAGGCTTCTATGCGGACGACACGAAAACCTTTGGTACGAACAATAAGATATTCGCCAACGTTGCGATGCCAAATGTCCTGCATGAATTGCAGGGTGATGTGGTCTGCGATTCTCATGGGGACCCGGACCCTTCGCGCTGTGAATTACAGCATGTAGAAGGAACAGGTGCGCAATCCCCTGCAGAGTTTGATGCTACGGTCGCTGATCTAGTGAATTTTCTCTATTACGTGGGTGAGCCCATTCGATCCAGGCGCCAAGAGATTGGTCTTTGGGTATTAGTATTTCTGGGAATTCTCTATGTCCTAACAACGTTGCTAGGAAGAGAGTTTAGTAAGGACTACCATTAACAAGTATCTGTCTAGCGAGGTCGCGGATGACGTGACTTCAATGCAGTCGGCAAGAATATTAAAAACAAACAGATTGGATTAAAGGGATTGATATGGGTGTAGTAGCAAAAAGATCTTCAATGACATTTTATTCCGATGGCAAGAGTCACTATAGCCATCGGGTTAGAATCGTTCTGGCAGAGAAGGGCGTGACTGTCGAGACGATCGACGTAGACCCTGACAGCAAGCCTGAGGATCTGGCTTCCCTAAACCCGTACAACACACTACCGACTTTGGTTGATAGAGACTTAGTGCTGTATGAGGCGGACATCATGATGGAATATCTTGATGAGCGATTTCCTCATCCACCTCTATTCCCTGTCTACCCAGTAGCGCGCGCCGAAAGTAGGCTCTGGATCTACCGCATCAAACAGGACTGGTGTGGCAAGGTCGATGCACTAATGGCTGGAAAGGGAACGACTGCAGCACTCGAGAAGGCGCGTAAGGAATTGCGTGAAAGCTTGCTTTCTATTGCACCAATTTTCGGTGAGAAGCCGTTCTTCATGAGTGATGAATTCACTATCGTCGATTGCTGTGTTGCACCGATCCTTTGGCGTCTTCCAATAATGGGCATAGACCTGCCAAAAAACAAAACTACTAAGCCACTGCTAGAATACAGAGAGCGTCTGTTCGAAAGAGAGTCAGTTCTAGAGAGTTTCTCCGAGCAAGAAAAAGAAATGGTCTGAGCTTCACCCAGAGCGAGGAATTCACCATGAGCATGAGTTCGAGCAGGCCGCATTTAGTTAGGGCGCTCTACGACTGGATCATAGAGAACGACTGTACTCCTTATATTCTTGTGAATGCCTTCGCGGATAATGTGGAGGTGCCGCAGGAACATGTCAAGGATGGTCAGATCATCCTCAATATCTCCCCTTCTGCTGTTCAGAGTTTATTTATTCGTAGCGAGGCTGTCGATTTCGATGGCCGCTTTGCTGGTATTCCCAAACGGGTTTATGTGCCAATCTCGGCAGTAATGGGTATCTATGCGAAAGAGAATGGTCAGGGAATGATCTTCGATTCAGACGCGAACCTACCGAAGCCGCCAAGCCCAATGGGGACTGACGATTCGGGTATAAGGAAAGGCTCGG
>JAPKAI010000004.1 GCA_028825335.1 Gammaproteobacteria bacterium
CAGAAAGGTGCTCTTTCCGAAGAGTTTGGCATAAACAAGTCAATCTCTCATAACGAATTAGAACCCCCGAACACGCCTAAGCACTAGTCCAGAAGCCCTACCCAAACCACTTTGACCATCGAGACTATCGATACGAAGCACTAGTCTCTATCCACTATGAATTAGCAAATTATGTCTGAATACAATCTTACTCACCTCAAACAACTCGAAGCCGAAAGCATTCACATCATGCGCGAGGTTGCTGCCGAATTCGATAAGCCGGTGATGCTGTACTCCGTAGGAAAAAATTACGCGGTCATGTTGCACCTGGCACTAAAGGCGTTCTATTGAGGCAAGATCCCCTTCCCGCTAATGCATGTCGATACGACATGGAAGTTTAAGGAAATGATTGCCTTTCGCGATCAGCAGGTTGAGAAACTTGGTTTAGACATTATCGTGCATACCAATCTCGAAGGTGTGGATGCAGGCATAGGTCCGTTCACCCATGGCAGCGATAGCAAATTCGATGCGACCATCGTATGGATGGCAGAGACTCCCCTGCTGCCTGGCAATGCCTTCGATTTCAAACTGGGCAGCAAGACCGTAAGCGGCAGACTGAGTACGATGCGCAATCGCATCGATGTAAATACGCTTGAAAAAGTTCCTGCATCGGGCCTTGAACTAAACGAGATCGGTCTTGCCGAAATCAATCTCGACGAGACGGTTTGTTTCGATAGCTATAAAGATAATCGCGCGACTGGCAGCTTTATTATTATCGATCGGCTCAGCAATGTGACGGTTGGGGCCGGCATGATCGATTGCGAACGCAGTGAATCCACAAACATTATTGTTACCAAGGGAGAACGTGCGGCACGCTATGGGCAGAAACCCGCCACGATCATGTTCGTTGGTGTCTCCGGCTCCGGTAAATCCACGCTCGCCCACGGATTGGAAAGAAAACTTTTTGATCGCGGACGTGTTAGCACAGTGTTGGATGGAAAGACGATGCGACTCGGCATCAGCAAGGACTTGCCACACGATGCAGAAGGCCGCGCTGAAAACTTAAGGCCTAGCGCTCATATAGCAAGGTTTTTAAACGATTCGGGCGTAATTTGCTGCGCCTCTTTCGTCGCACCGAATGCCGATTCCGGAGAGCAAGCGATCAGCGTGATTGGCAAAGACAATTGCTACATTATCTAACTAAACCCGCCTATGGAAACTTGTATTCAGAGAGATCCTAGCGGGTTGTATACGGCTGCAAAAGGAACGGAGTCTACTGACATTCCCGGATTATCTTTCTCTTATAGCGCGCCGGAAGTTAAACTACTTGAGCTAGACACTAGAGCGCTTTCAGTGGATGGGTGCCTAGAGAGGGTTTTGAAAATTATGCGTGATGAAGGGATTATTTAGGCCTCTTCATCGAAGTTATACACCCCCTCAAAATCACACTGGGTTATCGATATCGATAAATTGATGATCTATGCCAAACTTCGAAGCTAGATAGCCTCCTATAGCCTGAACCCCGTAGCGTTCGGTTGCGTGATGCCCAGCCGAGAAGAAATGGATTCCCGACTCTCTCGCAATATGTACCGTAGGCTCAGAAACCTCTCCTGTTATGTACGCATCTACACCCGCGGCTACGGCTAGCTCGATATAATTTTGTGCCGCACCTGTGCACCACGCTATGGATCTGATAGGTCTAGAATTTCCTTCTATAGCGAGTGGTAGCCGGTCAAGCTTGTCTGCGATCAGAGATTTCAGTGATTCAAAATTCGTGTCTTCGCTAATAGTCCCTAAAAGGCCTATAGGGTGGTTATTCTGCTTACCTAATTCTCCATCAATTTCTATTCCTAACACCTTCGCCAGCTGCACATTGTTACCAAATTCTCGATGTACATCCAAGGGTAAGTGATAGGCAAATAGACTCAGGTCATGTTTTAGCAGCGCCTCAATTCGCGTTTTCTTAATACCCGATATCGATTGATCTTCGCCACGCCAAAAATAGCCATGATGTACCAACAAGGCGTCGGCACCTGCTTCTACAGCCGCAGTGATTAGTTCCTGACAGGCAGTTACTCCAGTTACCAGTTTTGATATTTCTTTTTTCCCTTCTACTTGCAGCCCATTCGGGCAGTAGTCTTTGAACTGCTCCGGCCGCAACACTTGTTTTAGTTCAAGTTCAAGCTCTTTCAGGCTAACTGGCATTGGAATCCACCTTTGCAACGCTGTATATTGGTTTTGCTCAGTAATAATAACACAGTGTTATGCCGATCAAATTCGGCTTTGGTCCGAGCAAGGCAGCAATTTTCAAGGCGGTATCGTGATGAGCAGCACAGGCAACCTAATCAAATATATAAGCTGGCCCGCAGTCTGTGGCATCCTGTTAGGCTTGGTAATTCTGCAATATCGGCAGATCGAAAAAATTAGCAATCAGCCCCTGCCTGTCCCAATTAGCGAATCGACAAGCACCACCCCTCTATCTTTCTCCGAAGCAATCGCCCTAGCCGCACCTGCTGTCGTTGCTATAAACGCAACTAACGTCAATATCGAATCTATTGAGCGAACTTCAGAAGACCGCGTGAATTTGTACCTCGGAGAGAGAGCAAGTCTCGGGTCTGGCGTTGTTGTCAGCGAGAGTGGATTTATTTTGACCAACCTTCACGTTGTCGACACCCTTTTCGATGCGTTCGATGCACAGGTCACGCTCAACGATGGCAGAAAAATTTCGGCAATGGTCGTGGCATGGGATGAGGCTAGCGACTTGGCCGTCCTGCATATTAATATGAACAACCTGACCCCTATCAAGATAGGCGACGAAACGTCACTGGACGTAGGCGATATCGTGTTCGCTATCGGTTACCCACGCAACATCGGCCAGTCCGTCTCGCAGGGAATTATTAGCGCGCTAACTGAAAACTCAGAGAATACTCCCGGCATCATTCAAACCGATGCGGCTATCAATCCAGGCAATTCCGGAGGCGCTCTCATTAATTCCCGGGGAGAACTCGTAGGTATAAATTCTTCAATATTCTCGGAGTCGGGCAACTTCGAAGGTATCGGTTTCGCCACTCCAGCTAGCCACGCAATCGCTGCATTTCAGGAAATGGCGGATCAAGCCGTCGAGGCTAACGCAGGTTATCTGGGCGTGATTACTGGTGAAGCACTGAACGCTCAATCGAGTCAGCTATTCTTCGGTATAGACAATATTCGCGGCATGTTAGTGGAGAGCGTCGATGAGGGTGGCGCAGCCGAACGAGCAGGCATACTACCCGGCGACGTCATCACCATGGTCGAGGAGACATCGGTAATAGATGCTCAGAACATCATGATGGAGGTTCGCAACAAAAAACCTGGCGATTCGATAGACATTCAAATCTACCGCGACGGGCAGAAATTCGTTCTACCTACTACATTGGGATTTGGCCAAGCCATAATCATCGAGCCCTAACGATTTACGGTAAGTCTCTTGCGCTTTCTAACTGTCGGAGCGTTTCCGGCGATACTCGGCAGAAAGGGCATGTGCCTCAAGGTGTTCGTCTCGCGCAATGATGGATGCGGTACCTGCCAACACATGCGCGCCCGCCTCGGAGCAATTAATAATTGAGCTTCGCTTCTGAAAGTCATACACACCCAATGCCGAAAAAAACTTCGCAGAGCCAGAGGTCGGCAAGACGTGACTCGGGCCAGCACAGTAATCACCCAAGGCCTCCGCACTGTAACGACCCATAAAAATTGCTCCAGCATTGTCGATTGAGTCTAATAATGCATCAGGATCTTCCACAGAAATCTCCAAATGCTCCGGCGCGATGAGATTGCTAACCTGCGCCGCCTCCTGTAAATCCTTTACCTGAATGAAGATACCTCGGTTACTCATCGATTCGGAGATAATCCCACGCCTGCTCATCGCAGGCAGCAATCTATCGATACTTTTCTTTACCTCTTCCAGGAAGCTCGCATCACTAGCAATCAATATAGACTGTGCTTGCTCGTCATGTTCCGCTTGAGAGAACAGGTCCATCGCAATCCAATCTGGATTCGTCTTACCGTCGCAGATGATCGTAAGCTCGGAGGGGCCAGCTATCATATCGATACCCACTTCGCCGAAGACTAACTTCTTCGCTACGGTAACGAAAATATTTCCTGGGCCAGCTATCTTATCCACCTTCTCGATCGTCTGTGTGCCATAGGCGAGAGCCCCTATAGCCTGTGCCCCCCCGATGGTATACAGCTGTGTGACGCCAGCAAGAGCCGCGGCAGCAAACACGAGCCTTCCTTCCTCACCATAGATAGTGGGAACTGTGGCAGTTATTTCTTTCACACCAGCAACCTGAGCCGGGATTGCTAACATAAGCATAGACGATGGGTAATTCGCCTTTCCGCCAGGAACATACACACCCACCCGCTTCAGTGGACTTATCTTCTGACCGTAGACTGAACCGTCGACTTCTTTATAGGTCCATGAATTCTGCTTTTGCTTCTCGTGATAGGTCCTTATTCGCTCGGCAGCATGGGTTAGCGCATCGCGCTGCTCCTTGGAGATGCTACCCAGAGCTTCCTGCATCAGCTCAGGAGACACCGATAGATCATCCATTGATTCTGCGGCGAAGTCGAATTGATTCGTATATTCCAACACAGCAGCATCACCTCGAGTCTTTACCTGCTGCAGAATGTCGCTAGCGATAGTAGTGACTTCGCCGGATACAATCATATCGCGCTGCAATAACTTCGCAAGACGACCCTCAAAGTCAGGCTCGGATGTATTCAGACGATTAAGAGTAATGTTGTTATTGGACATGATAGTTAGTAATAGTCAGAAGGTGAAAGTCAGGAGGTAGTTGTCTTCGAAAAAGCGTTCTTTAATTCTTGCCCACTGCGTCACCCAGTTGACCCAAAATTTCTCGTATCAGGGCATTCTTAATTTTCATCGATGCCTTGTTCACTATGATTCGCGAACTAATTTGCGCGATCAACTCGCGCGGCTCCAGACCATTAGCCTTTAGAGTTTTCCCTGTATCAACGATGTCTACAATGGCATCGGCCAGACCCATCAATGGGGCCAATTCGAGCGCACCGTTTAGTTTGATAAGATCAATCTGCCTACCCTGCTCTGCAAAATATTTCTTGGCAATATTGGTAAACTTCGTCGCTACTTTCAACCTACCTTGTACTGGCTTAGCATTGACCGGCCCTGCAGTCATCATCTGGCAGGCTGCTATCTTAAGATCCAATGGCTCGTAGAACCCCTCATCACCGTACTCAAGCAATAGGTCCTTGCCTACAACTCCCATGTCTGCGCTGCCAAACTCTACATAAGTTGGAACATCACTGCCTCTAATCACCATGAGCTTTACGTTCTCTCGATTGGTGTCGAAGATCAATTTTCGACTCTTGCTAATGTTTTCAGTTGGCACAATGCCTGCCTGCTCAAATAAGGGCAGTACTTCATCCAAGATACGGCCCTTGGTAAGGGCTATGACTAATTGATCAGAGTTCATATTGAATAGCATTTGTTTTGAATAGGTTTTTTAGAAACGAGCTCATCAGAAGATCTTCTCACAGTATAAACAGATTGCTCACACCCGTTAAGAAGGTACCCGTCGGATCGTTGCACCGAGAAGTTGAAGTTTCTCTTCGATACACTCGTAGCCGCGATCTATATGATAAATGCGGTCAACAACCGTTTCGTTTTCGGAAACTAGTCCGGCGATGATTAGACTCGCCGAAGCTCTCAGGTCTGTCGCCATAACCGGCGCGCCTTTTAATGCATCCACACCTTTTACTATAACGGTATTTCCTTCTACCGCTATATTGGCGCCCATGCGGTTCATTTCGTGAACGTGCATGAAGCGATTCTCGAAAACAGTTTCCGTGATCGAGCCCGTGCCATCTGCTATCGCATTAAGTGCGGTAAATTGTGCCTGCATATCCGTGGGGAAAGCAGGGTAAGGAGCTGTGCGCAGGGATACAGACTTAGGACGCTTGCCATGCATGTTCAATTCGATCCAGTTATCGCCTACCTTAATGTCGGCACCGGCCTGCTCCAACTTGCTAAGCACCGCTTCCAGAATATCAGGCCGCGTATCTTTAACCTTAATATGCCCGCGCGTTGCTGCTGCTGCAATTAAATAGGTGCCTGTCTCGATTCGATCCGGCATCACTGAGTAGCTACAACCGAAGAGTTCCTTCACGCCTGTAATAGTGATGGTATCGCTTCCCTGCCCCGATATAATCGCGCCCATCCTCACTAAACAGTCGGCCAGGTCTACAACCTCAGGCTCGCGCGCTGCGTTCTCGATAATGGTCACACCATCAGCCAGAGTGGCTGCCATCATGACATTCTCTGTTCCCGTTACGGTTACGATGTCCATAAAGACATGAGCGCCCTTCAGCCTTCCATCGACAGAGGCTTTGATGTAACCATCCTCCACCACAATATCCGCACCCATCGCCTGCAAAGCAGAAATATGTAGATTCACAGGCCGACTACCGATCGCACAACCGCCAGGCAATGCAACTTCTGCCTCGCCATAGCGCGCTAATAATGGACCCAATACTAAGATGGATGCCCGCATCGTCTTAACCAACTCATAGGGCGCACTAAAGTGTTTGATCGTGCTGCTATTCACTTCCACATTCAATTTCTCGTCAATTACAGGCTCCACGCCCATACACCCGAGCAGCTCTATCATCGTAGTGATATCGAACAAATGCGGTAAATTACAAATCTGCACCGTTTCGTGAGTAAGTAAAGTAGAAGCCAGAATAGGCAGAGCGGAATTCTTTGCGCCTGCAATTCGAATCTCCCCCTGAAGGCTCACGCCTCCCTTGATTAGTAATTTATCCATTAATTTTCTCGGCGGGAAGAATATGTATTCAGGAGGCCTGACTTTCAGTCACAGTCATCAAACTCATAGTGACTGCGTGAATGGCTCCACTGGTTATGTGCTCGTTCAAAATCTTGTAGATGGCTTGTTGCCGTTTTACGGCATTCAATCCTTCGAACACATCACCTATAACTGTTACAAGGTATTTGCCATCGCCGCCGTCAACGGTCACCTGACAATCGGAAAGCTCTGCATTAAGCTCAGTGGTAATCTGACTAGCGTCCAATCTAATACTCCGACTTACTTCCAGTTGTCTAACACGGCATCGATATCATCGCCATTCTGATCCATCAACGCTGAAAATTGAGTAAAATACTGCCTGCCCAAATTGATGCCAACCAAGCTTAAATTCTTAAGTTTCCACTCATCGTTTTCGTTAAGAAACATTTGATACTGCAGCTCCAGATTGGTATCACCGCCACGCAACTCCATGCGTACTATAGTATCGGCGCGCGGATCGTCATCTGCATTATTTGATGGAAGGAAGGCTAATTCTTGCCCTTCGTAGGAAACCAATGAGGCACCGTAAAAACGCGTCAACGTTGCCCTTAATATGTCTGCAAAGCGATCCTTCTGAGCGTCGCTTGCAGATGCGGCATAGCGGTTCATAACTACCACCGCGACAGCATTAAAATCTACTATTGAGTTGAGCACTTCCTCAATTGCCCCAAAGTAGCTATCTCGATCAGTAAGAAATAGCCCGCGAGATTCCTGAACCGTACTCAATAGGTTCATTACTCCAATCTCAGCAGTTTCCACAGCCGTGTATTGTTGGCCATAGCTGAGCGCTGGCAACATTCCAACAAAGGCAAGGGCAACTATGAATTTATTCAATGATTTCATTTGCTTATCCTTAATCGTTACCCTAAGCCAAGTCCTAGAACCCGCTACAGGGATACCTACAGCACCAAAGTACAGAAAATGAGCTGAATTCAGACTGAACCTCTATAGAGCAGATGGGCAGTTTACATGAAATGGGCAGTTCAATAAATTATTACTTGCAAAGCTCTCCAAAGAATCTTCTAATTGGCCGCTTCTTCTCGGCATTAAGAATACTTCGTATATGTTCCTCGACACGGTCATCATCGTTCTCGGATTTATTGGTCTAATCTGGGGAGCAGACAAATTTGTGTTTGGCGCGTCAGTCCTCGCGCGACACTTTGGGGTTTCCCCGTTGATGATAGGCCTTACTATTGTTGCCTTTGGCACGTCGGCCCCTGAGATTTTTTCTTCCGCTGTTTCAGCACTCAATGACAAACCCGAGTTGGCAGTCGGTAATGCGCTGGGCTCCAACCTTTTCAATATCGGAGTGGCTCTAGGCGTTGCCGCAATGATTAGCCCCCTTAAGCCACCTAAGTCGCTAGTCAGTAAAGAAATTCCAGCGCTGCTTCTCGTCACCTTCGTTACCGGCATTTTGTTTTTAGACCTGTTCCTTGGCGTATTCGACGCCGTGGTCTTCATAGCCATTACCATCTATTTTGGCTATAGATTATTCCGCAAGAAAGTTAAGACAGGATCGCCACCGGATCTCAACGACGAAAATATCGGCGAAGTAAATAGCCTGCAAGCTGCTGCCTATATGGTATTAGGGCTGGCACTCTTGGTATTGAGTGCAGAGGCACTCGTGGCAGCCGCCATATCTATCGCCGAATCGCTTGGCGTCTCAACGGCAATCATCGGCCTTACCGCCGTCGCTCTCGGCACGAGTCTTCCCGAATTGGCCGCATCGGTGACCTGCGTTCTGAAAGGGCATCATGACCTTGCGATTGGCAATATTGTTGGATCGAACATTCTAAATTTGCTCGCAGTACTTCCTTTTCCTGGTTTATTTGCCGCAGGCGCGATCGAACCCGCTCTCCTCTATCGAGACTTTACTGGCGTACTAATACTTACTCTCATGTTGGCCTACTTCTGCTATACAGGTGTCAAGAAGGGTAAGATGATCAGCCGATTCAATGGCGCCGTTTTCATGTCGCTCTATCTTGGCTGGTTTAGCGTCATGCTTTACCAGATTTAAACAGACTCTCTCTAAAGTAGTCTGACGCACTCGCCTAAGGTATGATCTGATCACTATGAACTCCGATTCCCCCCTCATTTTCAGTGCTCTTAGAACTATAGAGATAGAGAGCCGAGCCGTCAGTGAACTGCTCAATCGTATCGATGCTGACTTCGTAAAGGCCTGCGAGATTATATTGGCCTGCGAAGGGCGTGCAGTGGTGATCGGCATGGGCAAATCTGGTCATATTGGCAAGAAAATAGCCGCCACGCTTGCCAGTACCGGCACGGCAGCCATGTACGTGCACCCAGCCGAGGCGAGCCACGGCGATATAGGCATGATAACGGCCCATGATGTTGTACTCGCGATATCCAATTCAGGCACCACCGGGGAAATATTATCTCTGCTGCCGGTACTGAAGCGAAAAGGCATTCCTCTAGTCAGCCTCACAGGCGATAAGCAATCTGAACTGGCCAAGGCCGCATCGGCAAACCTGGATGCTGCAGTGGAAGAGGAAGCCTGCCCGCTCGGGCTAGCTCCAACATCAAGCACAACTGCTGCACTAGTACTTGGCGATGCATTAGCAATGGCCTTGCTGGAAGCTCGCGGCTTTACCCGTGATGACTTTGCCATCTCTCACCCAGGTGGAAATCTTGGCAGACGCCTCTTAGTAAAGGTACGAGATGTTATGCACTCTGGCGATGCTATTCCGAAAGTCATGACCGGCACATCTCTGCCTGAAGCATTGCTTGAAATGAGCAGCAAAGGCTTTGGCCTAACAACCATAATAGGTAAAAGCGGAAATCTTCTAGGCGTTTTCTCGGATGGAGATTTACGACGCACGATAGACTCTGGCAAGGATATACAAAAAATCACCATCGACGAGGTTATGTCGCCAAGTTTTAAATACATTGACGCCAATGCCCTTGCGGCGGAAGCCGCCAAGATAATGCAAGAGTCGAATGTATATGTGCTCATCGTTAAGAGCGAGTCTCAACCGGTAGAGGGCATGCTCAAAATGCATGACCTACTCCAGTCGAATGTAGTTTAGCCTGGATGAATTCCATGATTTTTAGTAAAAGTGAAGAACAGGCAATCGAATCTGCCAGCAAGATTAGACTATTGCTACTCGATGTTGATGGCATCCTCACCGATGGCAGGCTCTATTTCTCCAATTCCGGAGAGGAAAGTAAAGCCTTCCACAGCCTAGATGGCCACGGCATTAAAATGCTGATGCACGCCGGCATACCTGTCGGAATTATCACTGGAAGAGAATCAAATATCGTTGCTAAGCGCGCCGCCGATTTGGGCATAGATATCCTTTATCAGGGCCGCGAAGATAAAATCGATGTCCTCAAAGAAATAATTGCTAATAAAGAAATTGAAGCACACGCTATTGCTTATGCAGGAGACGACCTGCCTGACCTGCCAGTGCTACAAGCCGTTGGATTAAGCTTTTCAGTTCCTGGCGCGCACCCCGATGTAAAAAGGGCTGTAAACGCTATCACCACTCGTTCTGGCGGCGAGGGTGCTGTCAGGGAAATCACCGATTTCATCATAAACGCACAAGCCAATCACTAGCCTTTTCTCAGCGCTAGAGCCCAATGACTCGCCCGACAATTTGGACCACCAAAGCAACAAATTCGTGTTAGGCTTCAACTACTTGCAAAAAATTCCAAGCGCTAAAAATTTATGCAAAGGATAGGCCTTATCATTGTTCCAGGAATAATCGCGATAGCCCTGTTCGTCGGTATAAATTCGTTTGATACCTTGAGCAATGAAGCAGACGCTCCCATTACCAACTCAAGCCTAGATTTCAATGCTTATTCCGAAGGCATCAATACAATACTTTACGATACCCAAGGCAATATAAACTACACACTACAGGCAGAGCGCCAAGTTCACTACAATGATGACAGCACTGAATTTGAAAAGCCGTTTATTCGTCTGTACCAAGATGGCGATTCGCACTGGAGCATCGCAGCAAACTCCGGCAGGATTCCAGCCGTCGAAACGACCGCCGACGGGGCGCTCGAAAAGATAGAACTACTCGGTGATGTTCAAGTCTACAGTCTCGATGATTTCGGCAATAGAACGTTGATGTCCACTGAATTCCTAACGCTGAACACCCAGGCAGAAATCCTAGAGACCGACCAGCCAGTGTCAGTTGTAACCTCTGCGTTTCAACTATCGTCTATAGGCATGATAGCCAAGCTCAGAACTGACGAAATCACCTTCCTGCGTGAAATTAGAGGCCGGTATGAACAAGCGACAAATTAGAGGCACCTCCCCATCGATGCTGGCATTGATCATCACCCTTGGCTGCCTGTCTATTACAAGTTCTTTCTCTCTAGAGGCCGACAAGGACCAGGAATTACTGGTAAGTGCAGACGGCGGTTCGCGCATGAGCATAATAGGCGATATCCGTTTAATGGAGATGTCTGAGAACGTTATAATTACGCGAGGCACTATGGAAATCCGCGGGGACACGGCCACAATCGAAACCATTATGAGTAGCGGAGAAGTTAGCAAGGTTACTGTAGTTGGAACCCCGGTGTACTATCAGCAGCAGCTCGATTCTAGCGATGAACCGGTGAAGGGCTCCAGCAACAGCATCACGTTCTACTCTGACGAAGACAATGGCGCTACTATTGTCGAACTCGTTGGGGAAGCCGTCATTGAATCGCCTAGCTCTAATTTCAAATGCAGCGCGATCACTTACATCGCCGAGCTAGACCTCATGCGCGATTCGCAAGGCCCTTGCAGCGGCGAATTTAACACCTCGAATTGATAATAATATGTTAGAAGCCCAAAACCTTGCCAAAAGCTATAAGAAAAGAGAAGTCGTGCGCGATGTCTCCATTTCTATACGGCAGGGTGAAATAGTAGGACTGTTAGGTCCCAACGGAGCTGGCAAGACCACCTGCTTCTATATGATTGTAGGACTGCTCCCTGCCGATAACGGTAAGGTACTGCTTGGAAATGACGACATCACCGATGCCCCTATGCATCAACGAGCCAGCCATGGCCTCGCCTATCTTCCGCAGGACTCTTCCATCTTTCGTACGCTGAGCGTTGAAGATAATATTTTTGCTATTTTAGAAACGCGCAAAGACCTTAGTAGCGCCGAGAAGCGAAGCAAACTGGAATCACTACTTGAAGAATTCAACATACAACATATTCGGCACAACAAGGGCATGAGCCTTTCTGGTGGTGAGCGCAGAAGAACAGAGATTGCGCGAACGTTAGCTACCGATCCAAAATTTATTTTATTGGACGAACCATTCGCTGGAGTGGATCCGATTTCCGTGAGCGATATCAAGCAGATTATTCAACAGCTTAAGGCTCGCAACATCGGCATACTCCTCACTGATCATAATGTTCGCGAAACCTTAGACATTTGCGAAAAGGCTTACATCGTGAGCGAAGGGAAAATCATCGCCGAAGGAAATGCCGCGGCCATCCTTTCTAATAAAAAAGTGAGAGAAGTTTACCTAGGCGATCACTTTCAAATATAGCTATTTTTGTTAAAACAAGCTTCCTCAGATAATCTTAAATCCATTTCTAAAAAATCAAATTCAGTCAACAAAAATCGCGTCGCAAATACTTGCCGAAAAGGCTATGCAAAGCAGGCATGAATCTTGCTATACTCGCTAATTCTTTCGCCAGTTAGCCGGCTCCATGAGCCTTAGAGTATTATTAATTTTTCCACTCGGTCTTAAGATGCATTCCTCATGAAACTTTCGCTTCAGCTCAAGCTCGGTCAGCAACTGACCATGACTCCTCAGCTGCAGCAAGCTATTCGACTTCTGCAACTCTCAACACTCGACCTTCAGCAAGAAATTCACCAAGCG
This sequence comes from Gammaproteobacteria bacterium, assembly GCA_028825335.1. GTDB lineage: Bacteria > Pseudomonadota > Gammaproteobacteria > Pseudomonadales > Pseudohongiellaceae > UBA9145. The sequence continues at coordinate 12,714 of JAPKAI010000004.1, forward strand.
CTAGAATCCAATCCGATGTTGGAGCTAATCGAAAATGGCGAAGATGATGATGTCCCAGCCCCAGCAGATAGCTCTACAACCACAGACCCGAAAGCAGCCAAAGAAGCTGAATCTAGCATTACTACCAGAGACAACACCGAATTAAATGGTGACGACAACGACTGGCAAAACGATATCTCTAGTGACCTTGGCGTAGATACGCATTGGGATGACATCTACCCAGGCACCTCCTCACAATCGAGCTCTTTCGACGGAGACTCCACTGACTTCGAGTCTCGAACCAGCGCCGAAGGCACACTGCAAGACCATCTTCTGTGGCAGCTCAATCTAACCCATATGTCTGAACAGGACGCTTCGATTGCGCTCGCAATTATCGATGCGATCGATACCAACGGCATGCTCACTACCGATCTCGAATCGATACACAGCGGCTTCGATAGCGACTTAGAAATAGAAATCGATGAGATAGTCGCCGTACTCCACCGCATCCAGCAGTTCGATCCTATTGGCGTCGGTTATAGGAACCTTTCCGAATGCCTCATGCTACAACTTGCACAGATCAATTCCCAAGAGAATGAGAAAGCCGTTAGAAATGCCAAGCTAGTGATCAGCGAGCACATAGATCTTCTTGGCAATCGCGACTACGCGCAGCTTATGCGACGAACGAAGCTTAAAGAGGCCGAGTTAAGCGAGGCAATTACCATTGTAGAGAGCTTAAATCCTAGACCGGGATCGAGTATCTGCCCGCCTTCGACTAGCTATGTAGTGCCAGACGTGATCGTGAGCAAGGACAGCACTTCGGGAAAATGGAAAGTCGAGCTAAACCCCGAAACAGCGCCAAAAATCCGCATCAACAGCGGTTATGCCTCTCTCGTAAAGCGGGCTGACACCAGTAATGATAATAATTATTTGCGCAACAATTTGCAGGAGGCCAAGTGGTTCATCAAGAGCCTGCAGAGTCGCAACGAAACATTGATGAAGGTATCTACACGCATAGTCGAACACCAAAAGGATTTCCTCGAGTATGGCGAAGAAGCGATGAAACCGTTAGTGCTCCACGAAATCGCCGAGGCAGTTAGTATGCACGAATCAACAATTTCGCGCGTCACTACTCAGAAATACATGCACACACCCAGAGGTATCTTCGAGTTAAAATACTTCTTCTCTAGCCACGTTTCCACCAAGGGCGGCGGCGAGTGCTCTTCCACGGCAATTCGGGCGATAATACGTAAACTGATCGCTGCGGAGAATACCAAAAAGCCGCTGAGTGATAGTAAAATAACCAATCTATTAGAAGAGAAAGGCATCAACGTGGCTAGACGCACTATTGCCAAATATCGAGAGTCTCTCGCTATCCCCCCTTCTAACGAGCGCAAGCGACTGGCAAGCTAAAGCACCTAACCAGAAGATCTACCCAAACCAAAGCAGTCATCAGCAATCACCAAGAACCAGAGAACGTATAGCAATGCAATTGGAAGACATACTCAGCCTTGAACGCTGCCACTGCCGAATTGAAGGCATGAGCAAGAAGAGAATACTAACCAAGGTTAGCGAGATCATTTCAGGAAATATTGACTCTTTGGAGGCTGCCGAAGTATTTGATGCGCTAATGGCTCGCGAACAGCTTGGTACGACTGGCCTGGGAAATGGCATAGCCATTCCTCATTGCCGCCTGGCTCCCTGCGAAAACATTATTGGGGCGTTGATCACCCTAGATCAGCCCGTTGACTTCGACTCTTTAGACAACAAACCAGTGGATATTCTGTTCGTCTTGCTAGTTCCCCACGAAAAGAACGATGAACACGTACGCACTCTCGCCGGCCTAGCAACCTTATTTAATGATGAGGATTTTTGCTTCACTATACGACAAACACACGATAGCGAAGACTTGTACAATATAGCGATTACCTGCTGAGAGCCTCTGCATTCAACTGAGGTTCCTCAGCAATACAACGCTTTAACCAAAACGGGGTAACCTTGATGAAGCTAACCATAATCAGCGGCAGATCGGGCTCTGGAAAAAGCACAGTACTGCACATCCTTGAGGATCGCGGCTACTATTGCATCGACAATCTACCAGCTAGTTTGCTGCCAGCCCTCGCAGACCGCATCAGCCATGGCGATACCCACCTTCCCAATGTAGCCGTCAGTATTGACGCTAGAAATATCTCCGCTGACTTACAACAAGCGCCCGAAATAATCAGTGAACTGCAGGCGAGAGAATTATTCACAGAGATAATATTCCTCGACGCCAACAGCCAAACCCTGCTGAAACGGTTCAGTGAGAGCCGCCGCAAACACCCTTTAAGTAATGAGTCTACCGATCTGCGTGAAGCAATCGATATTGAATCAACATTATTGGAATCAATTTCCATGATGGCAAACCTCGTTATCGATACCAGTAATATGTCTCTTCATCAACTAAGAGACCTAGTGAAGAACCGACTGTTGGAGAGCAGCGAAACCAACATGGCATTGCTGTTCGAATCCTTCGGATTTAAAAATGGCGTCCCCGTAGATGCTGATTTAGTCTACGATGTTCGTTGCCTACCCAACCCTTATTGGGACACAGCACTCCGATCACTGACTGGACTTGACGCCGATGTTGCTAAATTTCTAGACTCGCAAGATGAGGTCCAGGAAATGGTCGATGACATAAGAGCTTACTTAGAGAAATGGCTGCCAAGGTATGAAAGCAATAATCGCAGTTATATCACCGTTGCTGTAGGCTGCACAGGAGGCCAACATCGTTCCGTATACATTGGCGAGAAGTTGGGACAGTACTTTTCATCCAAAATCAAGAACGTGCAAACACGTCATCGCGATCTCGGTTGATAAAGGCAACAGCCTAGGCGACTCAATTCAAAACAAGACATGCTAAAAGAAACAACTACAATTATTAACAAAGCCGGATTGCATGCACGAGCCGCAGCCAAGTTAGTTGAACTAACTGGTGGCCTAGAGAGCGCGATTCAGATCGGCCATGACAAAATGGTCGATGGCAAGAGCATCCTCTCGCTGATGATGCTAGCTGCCGTTCAAGGCACCGAGGTCTCGATCGAGGTCGACGGCCCAGATGAAGAGCAAGCCATGTCAGCCATACTCGCCCTGATCCAAAATCGTTTTGACGAATCCGAATAGCAATCCAACCCCACTCCTAAACTCTTCTCTATCGCCCCTGCATCCTTAGAAACCATAGACAGAGCCCTTCTTCCAAGCTTGTTTAAGTTCTATTAAGTGGCGTTTGGCTGTAGAATTGCGCAATCCCGCGTTGGTGCTAGCGACGCCCGCCACTATCGCTTGCCATTCGGGCCGGATTCGCACTCACTTAGCGAAGCTCAAACTAAGCATAAAGCCAAGCAACACCATGTCTCAAGCCAAGGAATCTCAATCTCAGGAAACTGTCGCACTTGAACTCAATCAAGCGCTGGACAGTGGCTCTCTGTATGAGGTTCGGCAACTCCTAAAATTGCTGCCCAGCGCTGGCATTGCCCATCTTCTCGAATCTTCTCCCCCGAAGACACGTAACGCCCTCTGGCAGTTAATCGACAAAGACGCCGAAGGTGAAGTCCTGCAGGAATTGAACGAGGACCTGCAGTCCGAGTTTCTTAGCGAACTAGATGCCCAACAAGTTCTAAAACTTACCGAAGGTTTAGAAACTGACGATCTGGCTGACATTCTGCAGCAGCTGCCTGACCAAGTGACGGTAGAAGTATTACGAGCGATGGATGAACAGGACCGACAGCGTGTCGAATCTATTCTATCCTTCAATGAAGACACGGCAGGCGGCTTGATGAACACGGATACAATTACCGTGCGCCGTAGCCACACTCTGGAACTCGTACTGCGTTATCTAAGACGCCACGAAAGCCTCCCAGAGATGACAGACAATATTCTTGTTGTAGACCGTGAGGACAAGTTCTTAGGCATATTGCCGCTGCGAAGACTTTTAGTATCAGACCCGAATACAACTGTTAGAGACATAATGCGCGAAGATATAGATGCTATACCAGTTGATATGGGCGCAGCTCAAGTCGCGCTATTATTCGAGCAACACGACTGGGTGTCAGCGCCAGTTGTTGACTCCGATGGCAAGCTTGTCGGCCGCATTACCATCGACGACGTTGTAGATGTCATAAGGGATAACGCCGAACACTCATTGATGAGCATGGCTGGACTCGATGAAGAAGATGATAGCTTTGCCCCTATCCTGAAAACCGCGAGACGCCGCGCCCTTTGGCTCGGTGTGAATCTAATGACGGCTGTATTAGCCTCCGGTGTAATCTTTCTCTTCCAGGACACTCTAGATCAGGTCGTCTATCTCGCCGTACTCATGCCCATCGTTGCCAATATGGGTGGCGTAGCTGGCACACAGACGCTTACGCTAGTTATCAGAAGCCTAGCTCTTGGGCACATCAGTCAGTCTAATAGTCGCTGGTTATTAGTGAGAGAGCTTGGTGTGGCCGGCTTGAATGGGGCGGCATGGGCTGTTGTTATTGCAGCAATCACCTTCGCCTGGTACTCAGATTTACCACTGAGCTTAATAATAGCGGCGGCCATGATGATAAATCTCGTAGTAGCAGCTCTCGCCGGCGCCTATCTTCCACTATTCCTAAATCACATCAAGATCGATCCAGCCCTTGCTGGATCTGTCGCACTAACCACGGTAACCGACTCAGTTGGTTTCTTCGTGTTCCTCGGTTTAGCTCAACTTTTTTACTTATAGAAACTATGAAATACGAACCTGATACAGAGTTAGAACCACCAAGTAAGACACGGCTCAAGCAAGGCGCTACCGATTTACAACAACTCGGGCAGAAGTTGACCACCTATAGCTGCGCCGTCTTAAGAAAGCTATCTCTGAATGAGGTATTGATATCTGCCCTCGAAGAATACAATCGACTGCCCAATAGCCATGGAGCACGACGTCGTCAGCTACAATTCATCGGTAAGCTGATGCGTGACCTCGACTACGATGCTGTAATAAAAAGCATAAACGACTTGGAAAGTGGCCACCTAAGGAAGAAAAAGAAGCCGTCCGCGGCTAAACTATTGTGTGAGGCAATATTGGAATCTGGCGATGCAGAAATCAATGCGGCGCTGGAACAATATCCTCAACTAAGCCGGCAGACCATGCGCCAGCTCTATCGCGAATACAATCGCGCCGCAGAAACGAGTCGTGGCAAGTTCAAGACCAAACTACAAAATTATCTGCAGAAGCAGGTTAGTAGCTAGATCCAGCACGGCGATTCGAGCGTAAAAAAACATCATTTTACCTAGACTAGGGGTGCCTATACGGTATCCCCATTAGATGATAAACTCGTTGCAAATTAATAGGCTACGCGATCTCCCCTTGAGAGCCCTAGCACTACAATAATAAGAAGAGGATGCCCATGTCTGACTCCCGCGCCAATTCCTACTGGAAAGCTAATATTCGCTTAGTACTCTCCCTGCTCTCTGTCTGGTTCTTCATTTCTTTCGGCTGCGGGATTCTATTTGTCGATGCGCTAGATACGATTCGATTCGGCGGCTTTAAACTCGGCTTCTGGATCGCGCAGCAAGGTTCGATCTTCGTCTTCGTGGCGCTAATACTTATCTACATTCGGGCAATGGATAAGCTAGACAGCAAGTACGATCTTGATGCTTCAGCTGAGGGCGCGAAACCGGCTCAGGAGGAATCACAATGAGCGTACAAGTATGGACTTACCTTTTCGTCTTTCTTTCTTTCTCTCTCTATATTGGCATCGCTATCTGGTCTCGTGCCGGTTCCACTAAGGAATTCTATATTGCTGGAGGCGGAGTTACGCCTCTCGCAAATGGTATGGCGACAGCCGCAGACTGGATGTCGGCCGCGTCCTTTATCTCCATGGCAGGACTCATTTCCTTCCTAGGCAGAGATGGCACGTTCTACCTAATGGGCTGGACTGGCGGCTATGTGTTACTCGCCCTTCTCTTAGCACCGTATTTGAGAAAGTTTGGCAAATTTACCGTGCCGGATTTTATCGGAGATCGCTACTACTCACAGACTGCCAGACTTATAGCCGTATTCTGCGCTATCTCTGTCTCCTTCGTTTATGTTTGCGGCCAAATGCAGGGCGCAGGTATTGTGTTCTCTCGCTTCCTTGAAGTCGACTTCACGACTGGCGTGCTAATCGGCATGGCAATCGTATTCTTCTACGCCGTATTGGGTGGTATGAAGGGAATAACTTACACTCAGGTTGCTCAGTACTGCGTTTTGATCTTCGCCTTCATGGTCCCGGCGATATTCATCTCCATTATGATGACCGGCCAACCCATACCGCAGATCGGCTTTGGCTCTGAACTCACTGAGGCCTACGGCGGCGGTTACCTGCTGGATAGACTCGATGGCCTTAGCGAACAGCTTGGGTTTGCAACCTACACCGAAGGCCAGCGCAGCACCCAAGACGTATTCTTCATAACTGCTGCATTGATGTTCGGCACTGCTGGTCTGCCCCACGTCATCATTCGCTTCTTCACCGTACCTAGCGTGAGAGATGCCCGAAAGTCGGCTGGCTATGCACTAGTCTTTATCGCAATCCTCTATACGACTGCACCCGCAGTAGCCGCCTTCGCTCGCACCAATCTCATCAATACAGTGAGCAATGCCGAATACGCCGCAGTACCGGAATGGTTCAGTAAATGGGAAGATACCGGACTAATCACCTTCGATGACAAGAACAACGATGGCATCATTCAATATGTAGGTGATCCTGAGACTAATGAGTTAAATGTAAATAGAGACATCATGGTACTCGCCAATCCCGAGATTGCGGAGCTGCCCGCCTGGGTGATAGCGCTAGTAGTTGCAGGAGCGCTCGCCGCCGCTTTGTCGACGGCAGCAGGCTTACTCCTGGTAATCTCGACCTCGATTGCGCATGACATGCTGAAACGAACCTTCATGCCCGATATTACCGAGAAACAAGAACTCGCCTGTGCGCGTGGATCGATCTTCGTGGCCGTGCTAATTGCCGGTTACTACGGGATCAATGCGCCCGCCTATGTGGCACAGGTAGTCGCCTTCGCGTTTGGGCTTGCTGCAGCGTCATTCTTCCCTGCCATCGTCCTAGGTATTTTTCAGAAGCGTATGAATAAGGAAGGGGCTATCGCCGGAATGGTAGTCGGTTTTACTTTTACCGCGGCTTATATTATCTACTTCAAGATTATCAACCCAGCTGCAGACAGTGCTGATAATTGGTTCTTTGGGATATCCCCAGAAGGAATAGGCTCTCTCGGAACATTGGCAAATCTAGTAGTAGCGCTGACCATAGCTAAGTTCACTCCAGCCCCTCCTGCGGCAGTACAGGAAATCGTAGAGAATATCCGCCTGCCAGGTGAGCCGACTCCTCGCTAGAAATAATTCGTAGATAGCAGTAACAAATAAGGCCCAGAGTGCTGACACTCTGGGCCTTATTTAATGAGGTGTTCTAGTCCTTACGTCTTATGCTTACCGTGCTCGGTTTCTTCCCAGTACTTCTTCACGGTCTGCTTCATCTCTTTGTGCATGAACAACATGCCTATCAGATTCGGCACCGTCATCAATACGATCGTGATAAGTGCTATGTTCCACACGATGGTCGTATCCGCCAGCGCTGCATAGAAAAAGCCCATTACGTATACCACACGATACGGCAGTACCGATTTCGGCCCTAGCAGGTAAGTCATGGCCCGATCTCCGTAATACGACCAGGCAATCGCTGTCGAGAACGCAAACAGCATAAGACCGATAGAAACAATATATTTACCGAAATCCCCAAACAGGCCTTTCGTATAGGCCATCGTCGTTAGCGGAACAGAATGCAGTAACGACTTGCCGGACACCTCCACTGCCGTATCATCCAGCCTGCCTTCGGACACAGAGACTTCGCCAGTGATAGGCTCTCCATCTCTAGAATAGAGGACATCCTCGGCAAAGGATCTTGAATTCAACAGCGTGAAGTCTTGATTACTGTCGGCGACGCGACCCTCCAATAGAGAAATATCGCCAGAGAAACTACTCGCTCTAGATTCATTACCATTGAGGAAGGAAAAGAGCTGAGTCGCATCCTCTGCATTCGATTCCTCAAAGGTGCCAGCTACGAACCTCATATCTGCGCGTTGAAACTCGTTTTCGAATTTTTCCTTCCATACACCAGATGAAAGAATCACAAGTCCGGTGATCGTGCAGATGACGATCGTATCGATGAAAGGCTCAAGGATGGACACCATACCTTCATCAGCTGGCTCATCAGTTTTAGCAGCGGCGTGAGCGATAGGAGCAGACCCCTGACCAGCCTCATTGGAGTACAAGCCTCTGTTTACACCTCGGTCGAATGCATAGGCGAACGTGGCACCAAGAAAGCCACCGACAGCCGCAGAGCCAGTAAACGCGTCAGAAAAGATAGACACAAATGAGGGAATTACATTCCCCATGTTTGGCAAGATTACTGCGAATGCACCTACAAGATAGATGATCGCCATGGCGGGCACGATAGTGGCGGCAACTTTTGCAATTCGGCTAATGCCACCAATAATCACAAGAGCCAACAATACTGACAATACGCTAGCGGTAATAATAGGCTCAAGAGCGAACGTGCTCTCTAGGCCAGCGGCGATGCTATTAATCTGTGGCAGGTTGCCAGTTCCAAATGAACTCAACACCGTAGCGATCGCGAACAGGATCGCTAACCACTTCGCATTTAGACCCTTCTCCATGTAGTACATCGGACCACCCGCCATGGTGCCATCAGCGGTCTTGGTGCGATACTTGTGAGAGAGAGTTACCTCTACAAACTTGCTGGTCATTCCGAAGAATGCGGTCATCCACATCCAGAACAACGCTGCGGGGCCACCAAGATGCAAGGCCAAAGCCACGCCTCCGATATTGCCGGTTCCGACAGTACCGGATAGCGCCGTTGCTAACGCCTGGAAATGGGTCGTGTCACCCTGCGCTCCATCCTTATCAAACTTGCCCGTAGTTATACCGATGGCGTGCTTAAAATAGCGTATCTGAGGAAACCCCAGATAGATTGTAAAGAAGATTCCGGTGGAGAGAAGCAAGGCTGGAAACCAAAGTGCGCTCCCTAGATAGCCGTCTATAAAAATCAGAAAATCATTAACCGCGTCCAATGTAATACCCCACTAGTGCTATGTTCACTAAGTCTCAAAGCTGACTTTATTGCGACTACTAATCGTCACTTATTGTAATCGTTGGACCCTCGCTATTAGAGGGCGCCGACGCTAGCAGCTGCTGCTCAACGTTTTTGGCCAATTCAATATAAGCCTTGGTGGCAGCGTGATCCGGTTTCGATGCTACCACAGGATTACCTGCGTCCGTTGTTTCTCTGATGGTTAAATCCAAAGGCAAACGACCTATAACCTCTACACCGTATTCGACCGATAGCGAGTCACCACCGCCAGTGCCGAAGATAGCCTCTTCATGCCCGCAATTAGTACAGGTATGCGTGCTCATATTCTCCACAACGCCCAATATAGGCACGTCTACCTTCTTGAACATTTCGATTCCCTTGCGGGCGTCAGACAATGCTACATCCTGAGGCGTCGTGACGATAACTGCTCCACTCACCTTAATGGACTGCGCGAGACTCAGTTGGATATCACCGGTACCGGGCGGCATATCGACGATTAAATAATCCAGTTCAGACCAAGCCGTATCATTCAACATCTGGTTGAACGCAGAAATAATCATTGGTGCCCGCCACACCATCGCTGTTTTCTGATCCACCAGGAATCCCATGGAATTACATTCTATGCCGTGAGCCAATAGCGGTAGCATGAATTTCTTATCATGAATTTTTGGTCTGGTGCCATCAGCAACGCCCATCATCAGAGGTAAGCTAGGCCCATAAATATCCGCATCCAAGATGCCAACTTTGCGCCCCAGATTAGACAGAGCCAACGCGAGATTCACAGCGGTTGTAGACTTTCCTACGCCACCCTTGCCTGAAGCCACACAAACAATGTAGTTTATCTTTTCAATACTTCTCACAAATCTTCCCTCTATTTCATCGATTACGATTGGTTACCGTGGCGTGCTATATATTCCATCGGCCATATCTGCGCTAGACCTAGAATCGATAGTCACGATGACCCAGTTAAACTGCATCTGATTATCTTTGATTAACCTAGAAAAATCCAAGGATGCGGCAGTCCGCAGCGCACGCCAAGCCGATTATGCTTGTTTAGTTGATAATTTCTTCATTTAAAGAACATCTTCAGCAAATTTCGACGAGAAGACAGCAATCTGTGCAAATTGGGAATGACAGCCTAGCGACTTGACCGCTAGAATTGAGAACATGCAAAAAACACTCACACTCCTCTCATTCTTCATGTTCGTCGGCGCTGCGGCCCTACCTTTTTATGCAGCAGCTGAGCAGCAGGAAGAGACTGAGATCAAATTCGCGTTCTATTCCTCTGCCTGGGGAGAAAATACCGATGACGGCTTGCGCCTTGTCGCGTTCAATCAATCCCAGGCCCCAATTCGCCTAAACAGCATTGAATTACACGGCAGCGAGGAGGCAACAGAGTCTATCCTTATCGACGTAGACTTAGAGGTTCCTTCCGAAGGCTATGCCGATAAAGAGTTCGATTATCTGGACCTACTCTCAGACGATGAATGTATCGATCGAACTATGCTAGATAATTGGAAGCTCGTAGAAATATCGAACTACACATTAAACCCATCGGTGCGAAACCTCATTATCGAGAACACGGATTCGTTTCGGATCTATCAATGCGTAAAGACTATCTCCACCTCGTGGACCGACCTCGATAGCAATCAGCTAGTCGAATACGACGAATGGGTCCTGTTCCATTTCGAAACTCGCAGAGACTTATAACTACAACAGACAAAAAATAATGGAGATCTCTAAACGAAAAAACCCCACTTAAATAAGCGGGGTTTTTTGTGGGGCTTGCTGAGAACTGTTTTACACAGACTTCAGAAACCCTTTTGTTCGAACGCTTTTATTCTTCCTACAGCAAGATGCCTCCGTATTGAACGAAGAATGGTGTAAATACTAGACTCAGAATCGCAGATAGCTTGATCAGGATGTTCAACGAAGGACCCGAAGTATCTTTCATTGGGTCGCCCACCGTATCACCAACAACAGCCGCAGTATGCTCATCCGAGCCTTTGCCACCGTGGTGGCCCGCTTCAATATATTTCTTAGCGTTGTCCCATGCTCCACCACTGTTAGATGAGGCGATAGCCAGCACACCACCAGTAATTAGCGAGCCGATCAGCAGCGCAGCAACTGCCTCAACACCGAACAGGTAGCCTACAACGATTGGCGAGCCCATGATCAGCACGCCAGGGGCGATCATTTCTTTTAGCGCTGCCTGAGTTGATATAGCTACACACTTTGCGTAATCCGGCGTGCCCGTACCTTCCATAATACCTGGGATGGTTTTGAACTGATGACGCACTTCTTCGATCATCGCGAATGCGGCAACACCTACCGATTTCATGGTCATAGCTGAGAACAAGAAAGGTAAAACCGCACCGAGAAACAGGAAAGTGAATACTAGTGGCTCTAGCAAGCTCATAGTAATCGGCTCACCGCGCAGTTCCTCGGCAGTTAAAATAAAGGCTGCGAACAAGGCAAGTGAAGTTAATATCGCAGCACCAATAGCAAATCCCTTACCAATGGCTGCAGTAGTATTACCAGCAGAGTCTAGGATATCAGTTCTACGTCTAACTTCTGATTCCAAACCTACCATCTCCGCAATACCACCAGCATTGTCAGCTACAGGGCCGTAAGCATCAATAGTCAGGGTTAGCACAAGGCTTCCCAACATACCCAGTGAAGCGATCGCGATGCCGTACATGCCCGCAAGTTCCCAAGAGATGAAGATGCTTATCGCAATGGCGATATAAGGAAGCACAGTACTCTTATAGCCAAGTGCAAGGCCGTAGATGATGTTAGTAGCGACGCCAGTCTCACAGGACTTTGCGACTTCTTGCACAGGAGCAAATTTTTCAGATGTGTAGTAGCCAGTCAATAAGCCAACCGCCAACCCTGAAACCAAGCCTGCCAAGAAGCATAAGTAAACACCGACATTCGTATACTTTGCACCGTTCAAAATAAAGTCAGCTGGAATTAGCGCAGTAGTAAAGAAGTACATAACCACAGCCATAATAGCGCTGGATATAATAAGTAGCTTCATCAGAGCTGGCGCTACGTCGTCTTCAGTCTTTACACCAACCAACAGCTTAGTAAATAGTGCTATTGGAATACCTACAGCACTAATCAAGATCGGGAATAACAATGCATCTGGGTTACCGGCAAAAACGACCGCACTAATAACCATTGCAGCACAGGTGCTTTCCGCACAAGAACCGAAAAGGTCAGCGCCCATACCAGCAACGTCGCCTACGTTGTCACCAACGTTGTCTGCGATTACCGCTGGGTTACGTGGGTCATCCTCTGGGATGCCCTGCTCAACCTTACCTACCAAGTCAGCGCCAACGTCTGCAGCTTTAGTGAAGATACCGCCGCCAACACGTGCAAATAGCGCGATTGTAGATCCACCCAGTCCAAAGCCGGCAATCACTTCCATGAGGATGTGATTGTTCTCAGGACCAAGGTCAGCGAGCAACCAGCTCATCACCACATAGATGATAACCAGCCCAAGCGTCGCGAGTCCGACAAGAGCAAAGCCCATTACAGCGCCAGAGTTAATCGCTACATCATACGCTGCGGAAATGTCCTTCTTTGCAGCAACCGTAGTTCGTGCGTTGCCTTGAGTCGCTACCTTCATACCGATATAGCCAGAAGCTATTGATATCGCACCACCAAACAGGAAGGCGATAGCAGTATAGATACCCTCATGGATATCTGGAGTATGAGTATTATCGATCAGAATGGCGATAATAGCGGCGAAAACCCCCATGAATATCGTCAGGACTTTGTATTCTTGCTTCAAGAAAGCCATCGCTCCATCGGCAATAGCGCCGTGGATGAAAGTTAGCTTCTTCGACTGTTCTTCATCTAGCCCTAGATCAAGCGGAATACTTACTACCTTCTTCATGTAAAAGAAGGCTATCCCCAAGCCCATCAGCGACAGAACTGTAGTTACCCAAATTGTTATGCCTGACATCGAAATTCTTCCCCTTGCAATGGAATGTTTATTTTTAAGGCGCGCACTTTACCATAATGAACGCCGCAAAAAAAGGCGATAAACACGCTGTGAAACCAGTATTTCAGTGCTTTTCGAGGGATTGGGGGAGAAACAATAACTAGCCCACTTTGCAAGAAGCGGGGCGGGGACATAAAACGACTTATTTGGGTGTTATTTCTTAGATTTGCTGCGCTTCTTTTTAGTACTTGAGTGAGTACTAGAGCCCTTGCTTGTCGCCTTATTGGCCTCAATGCGAGCCAAGTGAAAAGCCTGACGCATCTCATCGAGTTTTGCCTCCTTACGCTTGTTTAGCTGGTTTTCCTTACCTGCTTGAAAATCGACGACTTTATTGTTCATATCGAGATGCTAGCCCCAAAGCTGTCTATAGCGAATTGGCCTGACGCACTAATTCATTCTTAACCGATTCTAACTCTGCTATTAATTCCTTCGCCAGAGGCTCCACTGTATTGCCCGCCTCATCGGTATTTTCGTACTTGGCCTGCTCTGCCGCCAACGTCGTTAAGAGCTCTTCGGCGGTCTGGATAGCTCGCGTCAACGTAGAAGCCCTCGACTCTTCTTCGCCTACTTCTGTCTCGATTGATGCTATCTGTTGTTCCAGAGCTGTAATTCTGTCTAGCCTATCCTGTCTTTGCGCTTCTGCTGCCGCTATCGCAACACGCCGATCACGTTCCGCCTGTGCGATCGCTTCCTGCTCTTCGCGTTCCGCATCCGCTCGGGCTTTAGCCTCGGCAAGCTGCCGCTGCTTTACTTCTTCAACTCGCGCACGTTCTGCCGCCGCTAGCTCTCGTTGCGCTTGAAGCTCTGCTGCTCGGGCACGCTCTTGATCCGCTACGACTTGCGCCGCCGCCATACGTTCGGCTTCGACAACAGCGATCTCTGCATCTTTAATGGCCTGAGACACACAAGACGCCAACACCAGTAGCAGTAGAGTAGCAACAACTGCTCGAATTTTAGCCGCACTCGGGAGTAAACGTGCTTCGCGCTTGGGTAAACGGTTTTCCATGACAATTTCCTTCAGACTGAGCGCCTAGCATTCAGTACACTGCCTATCTATCAAGGGATACCAACTCCAAGCCCTTGATTAATAAATTATTTCCACTATAAATCGTAGATTCTGTCGACTTTGTCATACTTTATAGCGATAAACACGCTGTTTGTCAGTAAAATCTAGGTCTACTTCTATTATCGGCAGGATCAAGATACTTTGCATCCCGGCGGCTTAATTCAGCGAGCAAGACGAATTCATCATGAGCAGGCAAGCCACATTGGACTCTAGAAATTCAACACGCCCAAAACTCCCCATACTCTTGCTGCGCACCCTTGTAGTGCTGCTCCTCAGCACGCCAGTGATCGTGCTGCTGCTTTCTATAGAGACCTCTCCCAGTCTCGTCGCTGAACAACAGTTTACTGATGAAGAGCTTTCCAGAATTGAAACCCTGCTGCTGGAAAGTACCCCTCAGTCCCCTAGCATTGCAAGCCGACATGAACTACAGGTCAACTCTGAGGAACTGAACTTACTACTGCGCTACGCGGTTAATATTATGAACCTCTCCTCCGACTGGGCAGCACGAACCCAGCTATCCCAAGACAAACTAAGTGCCCAATTGAGTGTTCGGCTCGGCTCAAGACCGCTGCCCATGTACTTGAACGTAGAGGCCGACTTCATCGAAGATGACAACCGACTAACGCTGGATGCATTACGAATAGGCAAAATTGCTGTGCCCAATAGATTTCTACAATTCACCTTGCAGCGCCTACGAGGCAACCTCGCAACCGAAAACATCGCCTATATGGATATCAGTGAACTGATCAACAATGTTGAAACTGTCAAGGTCGAGCTGAACCAAATGAGAGTTGCAATGCAATGGGACCCGAATCTAATTAGTCGCATCGGTAACCAGGCGCAGCAGCTTTTTATATCTGAGCAGGATCAGCAACGAATAATCGACTACTATGCCATCATAACAAACATAGCGGCGACCGTGCCCATCGACATTCGTGCCGTATCGATCAATGCTTTTCTATCGCCACTGTTTACCGCAGCGGCGAACAAGACCCTAGCGGGCAGTGACCCGATTGCAGAGAATCGAACTGCCTTTCAAACCTTAGCCATCTATTTGAATGAAGAATCGATCGCACAACTCATCGGGGAAGAAGCCGCCCGGGAAATCGAACCCGCCCCCTTTATAGAGGCAAGACTGCTCAGGCGTCATGATCTAGCACAGCATCTTGTTTCGACAGCCGCAATAACCGCTTCGGCTGGCGCAGATCTGGCACAGATGCTGTCTACAACGAAGGAAGCCTATGATGCGCGCTATCGTTCCGGGTTCAGTTTTTCTGATCTTACTGCGAATAGCGTAGGTGTCACCATCGCTCGACTTGCAACCACCGACCCTGATACTGCGAAAATCATGCAGGCCCGGCTGGCAAGCCTACAGAATGAATCTGACTATATGCCCCAGGTAGGAAACAATCGAGATGGCCTATCCGAAACCGACTTCAATGCGATGTATACGGACAGAAGCAGTCCGCAATACGCACAGCGACTCGCTGAAATTAAGACACTCATCGATAGCCGGCCGCTCTTTTCCGGATTGCTTCAATAGAAGACTTCCTCAACTAAGTTAACCTTGAAGGCGGCACCCATCTTGGACCAGCTCACGCCCAAGCAAACACAAGAACTGCGCTTGCTCCTAAAATCCAACAAAACCAGGCTGGAACAACAGCTATGCGACTCTGAATCGGCGACTGGTGTTGTGACCCTAGATCAAAGTTCTGTAGGCAGGCTTTCTCGTATGGATGCTATGCAACAACAGAGTATGGCCGTATCGACTCGAGCGAAGGCAGAGGCTAGCTTGAGAAAGACCCTCAAAGCTCTGCGTCGAATGGATGCAGAGAACTTTGGTTACTGCGACCAGTGCGACGAGCCAATCCAGTTCAAACGACTAAAAGTGCAGCCCCAGGCAAGCCATTGCCTGAAGTGCCAAGATCAACTAGATCACATCTAAGACAGGCGTTATCATTAGCCCGTAGCTTCCAAATTCCAGAATGCTGGTGTATAACACCGCCAGCACTGCCTCCCTTGAACTCATCTGAGCCGCCATTATGACCAAAAAAGGCTTTAACACTACAAATCTGCATTCCGACCGCAGAGACAATCCGGAACATGGCGTATTGCACAAGGCCATTCATCCGTCAGTCGCCTATGGCTATGAAGATGCCAGAGAATTGGCTGAAGTCTTTCAAGGGAAACGCGCAGGCTATAACTATGGTCGGCAGCTAAATCCTACCGTTACTGCACTTCAAAATAGAATTACGGCAATGGAAGATGGTATCGCTACCGCCGTTTTCGCAACTGGCATGGCCGCTATCGCATCTACGATGCTATCGCTCCTTAGACAGGGAGACCACATCGTCTCTAGCGCATTCCTGTTCGGAAATACGAACAGCCTGTTTGGCACATTTCAGAATCTAGGCATCGAGGTCACGTTCGTCGACGCAACTGACGTCGTTGAGGTTAAATCTGCGATCAAAGAAAATACCCGATTGGTGTTCGTCGAAACCATCGCTAATCCTGCCACACAGATCGCAGACTTAGCTGGGATAGGCGCGCTGTGCAAAAGCGAAAACCTAATCTTCTGCGTCGACAACACCATGACCTCACCTCATCTGTTTCAACCAAAGTCGGTAGGCGCCAGCTTCAGCGTTAATTCCCTGACGAAATACATAGGCGGCCATGGCAACGCACTCGGTGGCGCGATCACCGATACTGGCCTCTACGACTGGACCGGCTTCGCGAATATCTACGACAATTATAAAAACCAAGAAACCCAGTTGTGGGGCATTACCCAGGTCAAAAAGAAGGGTCTGCGAGACATCGGCGCCTCTTTAGGCCCTGAAGCCG
Source organism: Gammaproteobacteria bacterium (assembly GCA_028825335.1). Taxonomy (GTDB): domain Bacteria; phylum Pseudomonadota; class Gammaproteobacteria; order Pseudomonadales; family Pseudohongiellaceae; genus UBA9145. Next base: position 29,779 of record JAPKAI010000004.1, read on the forward strand.
CTCATCATCTGGCAGTAGGTTCTGAGACGCTGAGCCTGCGCATGGATCGGGCGTGTAGCAACGCCCAGAAAGTTGCCGAATTCTGCGCACAACACCCCAAGGTGAAGCAGGTTTACTATCCTGGGCTGCCGGTCCATCCGCAGCATGCGCGAGCAAAAGAACTGTTTAATGGCTTTGGCTCTATTATGAGCATCGACCTCGCCGACGGCGTCGACTGTTTCGATGTGTTAAATGCGATGGATAATATAGTCTCATCCAGCAACCTCGGAGATACCCGAACTCTAGCCATTCCTGTTGCCCATACAATCTATTATGAGATGGGAGCAGAGCGTCGTGCCTCCATGGGCATCGCTGACTCAATGATTCGCTTCTCAATCGGCATAGAAGAAGTCGATGATCTGCTGGCAGATTTAAAGAAGGCCCTTGCTTAACTATTCGTTAGTGGAAGATTCATGATCAGTATTATTAGCGCAGATGAAATAGAAGAAGGCACCTCGAAAGGGATTGAGCTTAACTATCTCTATATGTTTGCTGTTAAGAAGGATGCTGAATTATTTTTGTATTGGAATCGCTGCCCACATCTGGGCACTCCACTCGAGTGGGAGGAAAATCGATTTCTAGACCCCGATGGCGCATTAATCATCTGCTCCACCCACGGAGCTCTTTTCGAGATAGAGGATGGCCGCTGTCTGGCAGGCCCTTGCAAGGGCAAACACCTACAGGCAATACCGTTTATCATAGACAAGGGGATGGTCATGGTCGAGGAATCGGCATTGCGCGCTCCGACACCGCTGCAGTAAGGCATTTCGAATACTTTCTAGCTTTCACCAAGTCCTAGCCTAGCAGTACGGGCACCTTTTCTCGAAGTGTGACGCACGAATTTTGCACATCAAAGTCCGCTCGATAGGCGAGCACCTCCACTCCCTTTGACGCTACTTCTCTAAGCAAGCGACCATACTCAGGATCTATATCGTCTGCAGGGATGATCCGTTGTATACCGCTGTGCTGAACGCAAAACAGCAACACTGCTCGATGACCTTGGGTATGCATATGCAGCAACTCTTGCAGATGCTTCTGACCACGAGTCGTTACAGCATCAGGAAAGCTACCTAGTCCATCGCCTAGACCGAGGCTCACATTCTTTACTTCGACATAACACAGTGCATCCGGGTCCCGAGCGGTTCCCTCGAGAAGTAAGTCGATGCGGCTCTTCTGTTCTCCATAGGCTACTTCTGTACGTAGTGACCCATAAGCCGTCAGCTCCTCGATGCTGTTTGATGTAATTGCTTCGTGTACAAGCTTGTTAGCCAATCCTGTGTTAATGCCAACGATGTGTTTGCCATCGACCTCGACAAGCTCCCAAGTGCAGGTATACGTCCTCTTCGGGTTTTCAGAGTCGGAGTACCAGACCCTGCTGCCTGGCTCTTGGCAGTTCTTCATGGAACCTGTGTTAGGACAGTGAATCGTTATGGACTCTCCCTCCTTATTCGTAATATCAGCCAGAAACCGTTTATAGCGCTTTAGTAATACGCCTTCCTGTAATTTCTTTTGCAACTGCATAGGCAGATTCCTGTGGGTTGAGAAAGGAAGGTAGTTTATAGCAAGGCGTTCTGAAGCCGCTGGACACCTAGCTCTAAACTGTCCATGTCTGTGGTAAATGCTATACGCACGTGTCTCTTGCTTTCGAAATCACCAAAATCTGTACCAGGAGTCAGGGCGATTCCATGATCTTCTAACATGTTCTGACAAAATATCTCGCAGTCATCGGAGAACTTAGAAATATCGGCATAGACATAAAATGCCCCCTGAATATTGTCAGAGAGTAAGAAGCCCATACTTTTAAGCGCCCCTGCTAGGAAGTCTCTTCTGTGGCGAAATGCCTCTCTACGCTCTTCAAAAATTAGTTTTGCTTCGGGAGTGAACGCCGCTAGAGCCGCATATTGAGAAATTGATGATGCCGATATATACATATTCTGAGCGAGTATAGTGGCCATCTCGACATGCTCTTGGGGCACTACGATCCAGCCCAAGCGCCACCCAGTCATGCCGAAGTATTTAGAAAAGCTATTCACTACAAAGGCTGATTGATCTAGCTCCAGAACACTTGGCAAGTCGTCAACGTAGTGAAGGCCATGATAAATCTCATCAACTAAGAGGTGCTTTTGTCTCGATGCCGCCCAATTACAGGCCGCTTTAAGTTTCGATCGTTCCAGTATTGTGCCTGTAGGGTTACTTGGGGATGCCAGCCACAGGCCGCTGGTATTGTCTGTGCAGTATTCATCCAGCTGCTCTAGCGTAGGCTGGAAATTCTGCTCAACACTTACCGGAATTAGCTGCGGCTGCGCTGACATCATGTGAATGAAGTTGCGCACACAGGGGTAGGCAGGATCGCTAAGCAAGACACCATCGCCAGCGCGCACCAGCAGGTTCGCCAATAGATTCAGGCCCCCACTCGCGCCCGGCGTGATCAGTATACGATTCGCGTCAACCTCGACGTTGTAGTTTTCCCGGTAGTGGACAGACAAGCATTCTCTTAACTCAGCAAGGCCTGTAGCAGCTGTGTATTGCGTCAGCCCGTCATCAAGGGCCCTCTTTCCCGCTTCTATGATTGGCTGTGCTGAAGAGAAATCGGGCTCACCGACTTCCATATGCACTATTCGACGTCCCAAGGATTCCAAGTGCTGCGCTCGGGCCATGACCGTCATCACGCGAAAAGGGTTCACCTTCGATAGTGGGTCTTGATCCGTTATTCGGTCATTGGACATGCTAGGGTTCCTGCAGAGACATAGGGAAATAGACGGAGGTCATTATAGTAGACCAATTTTGAAGACAGCTAGGTTTAAATAGTCTTAAGATCAGCTCGGGGCCCTATCCAACTAACTGATGATTTCTATAGCATCCCCATAGAGAATCTGGTAGCTTACCCAGCTTTCTGAAAAATGCACATTTCCAACGCGAAGAACACGCATTGAGAGCATGTAAAATCAATCATCAAACTCTATCGATACACGTTCCAAAGAGTTTGTTTTATAAATGAAAAATCCTCATTTATGCGGCGGCTTGCCTACAAGACAGGCAATACAATTCGCTAGATAGGGATACACAGAGGCATTAGCGCTCATGGCTAACTCTCAGAGCTTAGAATCACAACCGGTTCTAAAGAACTTCGTTCCGTACAAGCCGAAGAAAACCGAAGTGTACATGAACGAGAAGCAGCGCGAGCACTTCAAGGTGATACTGCTAGACTGGCGCGAGCAATTGATGCAAGAAGTCGATCGCACTGTGCATCACATGCAAGATGATGCGGCGAACTATCCAGACCCCGCCGATCGTGCAACTCAGGAAGAGGAATTTAGCCTCGAGCTGCGCACGCGTGACCGGGAGCGCAAGCTAATCAAGAAGATCGATAGCACCATCGAACTCATCGCTCAGGATGACTATGGATACTGTGATTCTTGCGGAATCGATATTGGCATCCGCCGACTAGAAGCACGACCGACTGCTAACAAGTGCATCGACTGTAAGACTCTAGACGAGATTAAAGAAAAGCAACTCGGTAGCTAAGCTACTATTGTGTAGCCGCAGTCGCATGCGCTGCTCCAAGAAACAGCGCATGTGACCAATCTCACCGACGAGCCGCCTCAGAACCAGCCATTTTCTGCCTTCCTAATTGAGAAAGAGAAATACGGGCCCTATCCGTATTAGACTGGCACTCAATATGCAAAAACCAACAGCTACACAAATCGATACAGAGTCGAGACAGGGCTACATCGGTCGCTTCGCCCCCTCGCCCACAGGCCCCCTACATTTCGGCTCGCTGCTTGCCGCGTTAGCGAGCTTCCTCGATGCGCGTGCAAACCAAGGTAAATGGCTAATGCGTGTAGAAGACTTAGACCCGCCTAGGGAGCCCGCCGGCAGCGCCGAGCTTATCCTGCAACAGCTTCAAGACCTTGGCATGGATTGGGATGATGAAGTGCTCTATCAGAGCTCACGCTTGGATGCATATGAAGAGGTCATGGATCAGCTTCAAGAGAAGGGCCTGTGCTATCCCTGCGATTGCACTCGGCCGCAGATCAGGGAAATGGGGTTGGTCTACAATGGCTCCTGTCGTGAACGGGGCGCCCCACCAGAGACGCCCTATGCGCTGCGCTTAAAAACTGACGCGCTAGAAATAGGCTTCGATGATGAGATTCAAGGGCACTTCGCCCAACAACTAGAATCCGAAGTTGGCGATTTCGTAATTCGTCGAAAGGACGAGCTATTTGCCTATCAGCTAGCTGTCGTTGTCGACGATGAATTTCAGAATATAACTCATGTAGTGAGGGGCTGGGATCTGCTCGACTCAACCCCGCGACAAATCTATTTGCAAAGAGCCCTCAATTACCAAGAAATGAGCTACGCCCACATCCCGATCATCGTCGATGAAAAGGGGCAGAAACTCAGCAAACAGTCTTTTGCACCATCGATTGAAACTGATAGAGCATCCCAGGCAATATACAAGGCACTGACTTTTCTTGGCCAAGCACCACCGACAGAAATAGAAAAAGAGAGCCCCAAGTCTCAGTTGCAGTGGGCTATAGGCAGTTGGGAGAGTCAATGGGTAGCAAAAGTCGGCAACCTACCACTGTAGTAGCGAGTCGATTGCTTGACCCTCATAGCCATAGACTTGACCAGACGCTCCTTATAACATCTAGCAAGCGTTATCACTATGAAGGAATACCTGTGTATATACCTCGATCAATCTTGGTCCTGTTACTAATAATCTATCTGCTGTTCTTACTTAGCGTAGATTGGATCAACCAGAGCGCTGGCGGCTGGTATCGCCCGTTCTTTTTGGGCTTCATAGTAATCCTTGTCGCGAGCTGGTCTCATCGAGAACAGGATTCCGATGAATTTTGAAGTAAGTACAATCGTCGCTCTCGGCAGCGGCTATCTCGGGCTATTGTTCGGCATCGCCTTCGTGACGGAGCGCGGCTGGATTCCCGAAAAAATCGTTCGCCATCCGATCGTTTACGTGCTCTCTCTCGGCGTATTCGCCAGCGTCTGGGCTTACTATACCTCCATCGGCAACGCCCTGCGTGATGGCTATGGTTATCTCGCTGGCTCTATCGGCATCTCGCTGGCATTTCTACTTTCACCTTTGTTATTGCGCCCCCTACTAGAACTGACTCGCACCTACCAGCTGAGCTCACTAGCTGATCTAGTGGCATTTCGCTACCGTTCGCCTTGGGCGGGCACAGTTTCCACCCTCGTCATCCTGATCGCCGTTATTCCCCTTATAGCACTGCAGATAAGAGCAGTTTCAGACACAGCATTTTTGCTTTCACCTGAGGCGGGGCAAAGCTTCTTCGCACTCGGCTTCTGCGTGATAATTACTCTATTTTCGATTCTGTTCGGCACTTCTAGAAGGGCTGGACGGACACAGTACGATGGCCTAGTCATGGCGATTGCCTTCGAATCGCTAGTGAAGCTGATAGCGTTCCTCGTTGTCGGGGCGTTCGCGGTGTATGGCGCCTTCGGCAGTTTCAGTGGACTCGATCAATGGTTACAGGAGCAACCTGAGCTTATAGCAAGTCTAAAGAACACCGACTACTTCTCTTCGTTCCATGTTATGACGCTACTGTTCTTCACTGCTGCGGTCGCGATGCCACATATGTTCTACGTAACCTTTAATGGCAATAATGGTCAGCGAGCCCTCTCGTTTGCGAGCTGGGGATTGCCTCTGTATTTCTTACTGCTTAGCCTACCAGTCCTTCCCATTCTCTGGGCCGGCCTACAGTCACGCAGCAGTGTGCAGGTGGAATACTTCCCGGTAGTTATCGGTGCCGCCTACGATGCTCCTATGATCAGCCTACTCGCCTATCTAGGTGGATTGTCCGCCGCGAGCGGGCTGATCATCGTTATAACGCTCGCGCTCTCAAATATGTGCCTGAACCATTTGATACTTCCCATCTATCAACCGAAGGCGAATGAGGACATTTATCGCTGGCTACTCTGGAAGCGCCGCACCCTTATAACCGCAATTATATGGCTAGGCTTTCTCTTCCATTACCTACCTAGCGAGCAAATAAGCATTCAGGTGATCGGTATTGTCGCGTTCACCGCATGCCTGCAATTTATGCCGGGCATAGTCGCGATTCTTTACTGGCCAGCGGCAAATAAAAAAGGATTCCTATGGGGGCTGGGCACTGGCGTGCTTATCTGGTTTCTATTTCTAATGCTACCGCTGTTATCCGACACGGACCCCCTTGCGTTAGTTTCGGTCAATTGGCGTGAGATAACCGCCCTCTCACTCATTAGCAACTGCGCGCTATTCTTAGCCGTCTCACTCTTCAGCACGAGCAGCGACGCAGAACGAAGCTCTGCCGATATTTGCACGCTCGATACAATTAAGCGCCGCAAGCGCAGTGGTCTGGTGGCTAAATCACCGCGCGACTTTATTAAAAGCCTCAGCAAGCCTCTAGGCGAGAAAACCGCAAACCGAGAAGTGAGCCTGGCATTAAAGGATTTAAACATTGGCGAGAATGATCGGCGGCCGTACGCTATGCAACAACTGCGCGATAAACTGGAAGCTAATCTATCGGGCTTACTCGGCCCCTCGATTGCACGAAAGATTATCGATGGCTACCTTCCTTATAGCATCGTCTCCCAGCACCGCAGCTCGGATCTTAATGTAATCGAGAGTCGTATCGAAGCCTATCGCAGTAATCTGTCTGGCATGGCGGCAGATCTCGACAATCTGAGACGCTACCATCGTCAGATCCTGCTTGATCTACCCTTAGGTGTCTGTTCACTCAGTACCGACAATGAAGTCATCATGTGGAATCGAGCGATGGAGCAGTTTACTCAGCTGAATAGTGCCGATGTCGTTGGCTCTCAACTTATCGATCTCTCGGAACCTTGGCTAAGTCTGTTCGCAAACTTTATCGATGACGACGCCAGTCATGCCTATAAGTATGCATTCGAATTAGATGACCAGAAGCGGACGGTCAACCTCCACAAGGCTCTAATAGAACAAACCAGCGACCCAGATTCCATTCACGAAGGCGTAATCATTCTTCTGGAAGACATTACCGAAATGGAAATTCTCGAAGCGGGTCTTACACACAGTGAAAGACTTGCCTCCATCGGTAGGCTGGCTGCAGGCGTAGCTCATGAGATTGGAAACCCGATCACCGGCATTGCCTGCCTCGCACAAACCATTCGAGACGAATACGACAACAAAGAATTGCTCAACCTTGCCGAGCAAATTATCGAACAAACCGACCGCACATCGACGATCCTACAATCCTTGGTCAACTTTGCGCACGCAGGTACAAACAAGACTCAATACGAAAGTGAAATAGTAACTATTAGCGAATGCATGACACAGGCTCAGACTCTGGTATCCCTGGATAGAAAGAGCAAAGAATTAAACCTGCGCATCGACTGCGACCCTGATGCGAAAGTTCTCGGCGACTCGCAGCGCCTCTTGCAGGTGTTAATTAACCTAATCAACAACGCTCGTGATGCAAGTCAAGCAAATGGCGAAGTCCTCTTGCAGACACGAGTATTAGGCGAGACAGTCGAAATCGCTGTTATCGACGAAGGAATCGGCATTCCCCTAGCGATAAAGGATCGCGTCTTCGACCCCTTCTTCACAACCAAAGAGGCGGGAGAAGGCACTGGTTTAGGGCTCTCCCTCGTTTTCAGCATAATTGAAGACTTAGGTGGTGATATTGATATAATCAGCCCCGCAAACGAAGACACAGGCGGCACGCGGGTATTACTGCGATTTCCTTGCTACCATAGCGATTCCGCCACGCACTAGCGCAGACGGATTATTGAACCAATATCAACAACCGAATTAAGTAATCACATGACAGCGATGCAACAAGTTTTAGTAGTGGAAGATGAAGTAGTTATTCGAACTGCCTTGAAGCGATTACTAGAACGCCACGAATACAAAGTCAGCGAAGCGGGAACCGTCAAAGAGTCGATAGACAATTTCGACATGGACGACTTCGACGTGATAATCAGCGACTTGCGACTGCCGGGCGCACCTGGTACCGATCTGATTAAGGCAACCACCACGCCGGTTCTAATCATGACCAGCTACTCAAGTATTCGCTCAGCCATCGATTCGATGAAACTTGGCGCCGTCGACTACATCGCCAAACCATTTGAACACAAAGAACTAATTGCGTCCGTAGCCAAAGTAATTCGCGAACACGCTAAAGCGCCACGTCAATCTATTAAAGCGCCTCCAGAATTTGAACCTCCCGTTCATGGAATGATCGGTAGTTGCCCGCAGATGATGGAACTGTTTCGAAGAATTCGTAAAGTTGCCCTTACCAATTCTACCGTCCTAATCAATGGAGAATCGGGAACGGGAAAAGAACTCGTTGCTAGAGCGATTCACAACTTGAGCAATCGCCACGCAGAGGAAATGATATCTGTAAATTGCGCAGCGATTCCAGAAAACCTAATTGAGTCTGAACTATTCGGCCACGAGAAGGGAGCCTTTACCGGCGCCACTGCAACCAGAACAGGTTTAGTCGAAGCCGCTAATGACAGCACGCTATTCCTAGATGAAATTGGCGAGCTACCGCTCGAAGCTCAGGCCAGACTGCTAAGAGTTCTGCAAGAAAATGAGATTCGCAAGGTCGGCTCTGTGCAGTCAAAGAAAGTCGACGTGCGCCTAGTCGTTGCTACCCATCGCGACCTCAAGCAATTGGTAGTAGATGGACACTTTCGTGAAGACCTCTATTACCGCATCAATGTGATGACACTCTTGATCCCGCCGCTTAGAAACCGCGGTGACGATATATTAGAATTAGGTGAAGCCATTCTACAACGCACCTGTAAGCGCCTTAAAACAAAGATGCTCAAAATGAGCGACGGTGCTAGACGCGCCATATTCAATTATGGCTGGCCGGGAAATGTACGTGAGCTGGAAAATGCGATAGAACGCGCTGTTGTGCTGGCCGAAGAATTGGAAATCTCAGAAGAGCTTCTTGCTATAGACGACGAAGAGAAACCGACGCCAAATCAGAAGTCGGAATTACAGAACCTACAGAATACTCCCCAGCCAATCGAGGAGCTCTCATTAGAAGACTACTTCCAGCGCTTCGTTCTTGAGCACCAAGACGCCATGAATGAGACCCAGCTCGCGAAGAAATTGGGCATAAGTCGCAAGTGTCTTTGGGAGCGTCGCCAGCGCTTCGGCATTCCCCGAAAGAAGAAGCACTAATTCTAGAAAGAGACTAAAAAAGTCACTGACATCGACATTTACTTCGCGTCAACTGCTCCCCTCGAACAGCACCGGACTTACTCCTGCCGGCTGCTATAACCCGAAGTAATGAGCATACCGCCAGCCTGAGCTTTGCACGTGGGCTGGAGTGTAATTTGTTACTGCTACCCTTTTACCCACCCAATCAGGGAATATCCGTAACAAAAGTGGGAATTTAAGATTTGATCACTAGCTTCTAAAAGACTAAGTCACTGATAAATAACAAATTAGTCTTCTTGGCACAGTAAGTGCTGTATATAAAAGCATAATAATAACAATAAACAATAATAATAAATCTTAATAAAAATAAAAATAGCATTACTAAGTTAAAAAACTAAGGTTAGTGCACTAAATAATAAAAAGGTCGGGTTGTAGTCTGAATTTGACGTTTGTCATCTAACTTCATAATTACCACCTTAATACTTATGCAGTACCGATTTGGGTGCTCACTTAATAAGAATAATAAATTAGTAAATAACAATAACAATAACAAAATCTAGCTTCCAAGTGGGGGGGGTGGTATTCACCCCCCTAATTATATCCTTCAAAATACCCAATTCCTTCATACTTCCTATTCTGGCTGCGCCGTGCCTGCAGTTTTCTCCCGTTCCGTGTATCATGCTTATTGATGCTTACAATCCGAATTCCAATTCATTTGAGGGGCTTTTACAGCCGACGCACACTACTCTCCTGTAATCTCGTACTTTGCATTGGTGCCACTAAAGAAAATAAGCCGTGATCAACTCCTCTAACCATCCCAGACCAAGCTTCGCTTCGCTACACAACAGCGCACCGGAGTGCGACCAACAATGAATCAATCTACGCCAGGTACTGATCTCGTAGGTATCGAGAACGCAACCGTTTTAGAACGTGATAATCATCCGATCTCACGCAAACATATATCACCGAATGCCGTAAAGGTTCTCTACAAGCTCGCAGAAGCTGGATACCATGGATTTCTAGTAGGCGGCGGAGTGCGCGACTTATTGCTCGGCAAAAGCCCTAAGGACTTCGACATAGCCACCGATGCGTCGCCGGAGCAACTCAAGTCCCTGTTTAGAAATGCTCGAATCATCGGGCGCCGCTTCAAAATAATTCATCTGCGCTTTGGCCGAGAGATCATTGAGGTTACAACATTTCGCGCACCTCATGATTCGGAAAATAAAATTGACGACAATGTACCTAGGCGGCGCATTCAGAACCAAGAATCTGCCCATTCAACCGCTGGAATGATCCTAAGGGACAATGTCTACGGCAACATTGACGAAGACGCCCTACGTCGGGACTTCACCATCAATGCTCTCTACTACACAATAGACAAGTTCCGCATCCTCGACTTCAGTACCGGCCTAGACGATTTGGAGTCTAAGCAGATTCGCATGATAGGCGATCCCGCTGAGCGCTATAAAGAAGATCCCGTAAGAATGCTGCGCGCAATTCGTTTTGCAGCGAAGCTTGGCTTCACCATCGAAGAGAAAACAGAGAAGCCCATCAATGAATTGGCTCATCTACTAGAATCTATCTCTACGGCAAGACTCTTCGATGAAACGATCAAATTGATGACTGGTGGCGATGCCGAGAAAACATTCGAATTGCTTCGCCGCTACCGGCCTGGCGTCTATCTCTTCGCACCTACCCTCCGCGCACTGGATAAACTCTCCGGCCCGCCTTGCAAGCTGGTAGAGCTGGCACTTAGAAATACAGACGGACGCCTTGCTGAAGGCAAATCGGTAACTCCAGCATTTCTCTTCGCAGCCCTACTCTGGCCAGTGTTGCAGCTTCGCTTAGAGGCGCAGAAATCGGACGAAGGCAATCAGCATCAGCTATTCCAACAGGCAGTACAGGAAGTGCTGATGGAACAGATCCAATACACGGCTGTGCCCAAGCGCTTCACTATCGCCGCAAAGGAAATATGGGAACTACAATCACGGCTCATGCGTGACAATAAGCGCAGCATCGAAGGCTCATTCAGCCACCCACGATTCAGGGCAGCATACGATTTCCTATTGCTACGTGAAGAGGCTGGTGAAGACTTAGGCGGCCGCGGGGAATGGTGGACGCAATTCCAGCTTGGCGATACAAGTCAGATCATTCAGCGCGCAAGCATTGAGTCCGATCCATCAAAGAAGAGACGTCGTCGACGTAGGCCAAAGACTGAAAGTTAGGTGCCTCTAATTCAGGAAACGTGATTCTACTATGACACAGAGCGATTTCAGCAAGGCTGCTCCGGGCTATATTGCAGTTGAAGGCCCCATTGGAGTCGGCAAGACAACTCTCACTAAGCGACTAGCCGATTCTTTTAACTACGAATTACTGCTCGAAAAAAGCGAGGAGAACCCATTCCTCGATCGCTTCTATCAGAACCCTAAACAGCACGCGCTATCCACTCAACTGTTCTTCCTCTTCCAGCGCGCACAACAGATACAAGATCTTCGTCAGAACGACATGTTCGAACCGGTGCGAGTGGCAGACTTTCTAATTGACAAAGACCAACTGTTCGCGCAGCAAAATCTAGAACCGGATGAGTTCGAGCTCTATCTGAACGTCTATCGCCATCTCACCATAGATGCGCCTGCGCCCGATCTGGTTATCTATCTGCAAGCACCCACCAATGTACTGCTAGATAGAATTCAGAAACGTGCAGTCGAATCCGAGCAACTCATCGAACTTTCCTATCTGCAGAATTTGAACGAAGCATATGCCGAATTTTTTCATTACTATGATAAGTCGCCGCTGCTGATCGTAAACAGCGAAGACATAGATCTTGCCAACAGCGAAGATGACTATCAGCAGCTTGTTAAGCGCATAGTGTCTGCTGGTGCAGGAACGCACTACTTCAATCCTCGACCCTCGCTTATTTAGAGCTAATTATTCATTGCCGGCATATTCCTATTGCCAATGATAGGCATTGTCTTGCTAGGCCATCTGTATATACTATGTATATGAATTCAGATTTTATGTTCTCCCAAACCAATAAACGGCCCATGTATCAACAGATCATGGAGCAAATTATCCAGCGCATCGCGATAGGAGATTGTCCGCCCAATACTCCATTGCCGTCCATTCGGCAGATGGCAACCGAGATAAAGGTCAGCCTTATTACCGTCAAGCGGGCATACCTAGAGTTGGAGCGCAAAGGTGTGATTTCCACCCAACAGGGTAAAGGCAGCTGGGTGAATGGCTCACTAGATTTCGAGAAGCTTCAGCGCGAAGAGTTAACACAACATTTGGAGCAAGTCGGTAAATTGGCGAAGTCCTTGGCTATATCTCAGGGCAAGCTATTAGACATGATAAAAAAGTATGCCTAAGAAGGAGTAGGCGCTAATGGCCATAGCAGTATAGCGTGTGAAATACAGGGTGCGATAACCAGTACAGCAGCTTATAGCGTACGCTTGTGCAAAGCAGCTACGACCAATATGCTCGACAGAGAAAGGCAGCGCGGGCACACAGAAAGCTATTAGTAGTGCCGGGTTTATTTCTCATCATCGTATTATCGAGTTTCGCGTCCCCATCAGCATCTAAACTGCGCACTACATGATCGATATGGAGCTAACGACGATCAATGAAGCTATATAGCGCGCATGTTAGTCTCTTCATCCAAATATTAAGCAAAGGGACCGGACCCAAACATGGGTGATGTAATTGTGCTCGGCGGGGGAGCGGCAGGTTTAATGTGCGCACTGACAGCTGCCAAACGTGGCCGGCAGGTGCTGGTACTGGAAAAAGCCAACAAGATTGGCAAGAAGATCCTAATGTCTGGCGGCGGGCGCTGCAACTTTACCAACTACAGTATCGAGCCTGAAAACTTCCTATCCGCCAACCCACACTTCTGCAAATCTGCACTCAAGCGCTATACCCAGTGGGACTTTATAAAGCTGGTTGAGCAACATGACATCGAATATGAAGAGCGCAAACACCAGCAACTGTTCTGTAAGGATTCGGCTAAGCAAGTTCTGGCAATGCTCCAGAACGAATGTGAGCAGGCTGGCGTGACAATTTGGAGCCATTGTGAAATCAAAAGCATCACTGCGCTGCATTCCCCGATTAATGCACAAGAAGATACAACGGCAGATCGCTATCAGCTAGAGTTTGCGCGGGGCAAAAATGAACCGAAAGAAATCCATAGCCTCTCCTGCGAATCTCTCGTCGTTGCCACCGGTGCACTGTCAATTCCAAGTCTGGGTGGCAGTGACATGGGCTATGAAATTGCCCGGCAATTTTCCCTAAAGCTTACCGAGCGCCGGGCAGGGCTGGTGCCTTTTATGTTCAGCGATAACTTTAAAGCAGTCTGCGAACGCATTGCGGGATTATCAGCAGAAGTTGAAGTCAGCTGCAACGAACAAAAGTTCAGTGAAAGTCTGTTATTTACCCATCGGGGAATCAGTGGACCCGCAATACTACAGATCTCCAGTTTCTGGCATCCCGGCGATTCGATATCACTCAATCTGTTACCCGGCATACTGGCAGATCAATGGCTATGTGAGATGAAACTTGAGAAAGGTAAAAGCCTTCTAAAAACGGTCTTACAGCAAAAGCTGAGCAAGGCACTGGTAGCAGAGTTACAGAAGCTATGGTGGCCTAAACAGGCAGAAACAAGCTTGGCTGAATTTGCCGACCAACAACTCAAGTCCATTGGCGAACAGCTCAATCAGTGGACATTAAAGCCATCAGCCACCGAAGGTTATCGCACCGCTGAAGTGACCTTGGGCGGCGTTGATACCGATGGCATCAGCTCCAAAACGATGGAGGCCATGCAACAACCGGGATTGTTCTTTATCGGCGAAGTGCTTGATGTCAGTGGTCACCTTGGCGGCTTCAATTTCCAGTGGGCCTGGTCCTCAGGTAATGCTGCTGGGTTATATGTATGACTGCTTCTGGCTGGAAGCGCCGCAATCAGGTACTTAGTAAAAGAGAGAGAGACGCTATTGGCGCCCTGCTCTTGATAATGATTCAATGTTATTAATAAAAACGTGATGAGAACTCGACATGAAATATTACAAAACAGAATTGAAAATCATTAGCAAAGTTATAGGAATCGCCTTATTGCTATTCGCAAGTTTGGCTAGCAATGCCCAGCAATCACATCCAGAGTATGCCGCCGTGAAGCTGGTGATAGACAACTTCTTTGAAAGCATTAATACAGGCGATGGTGAGTTGCTAGCAAGCCTTGAAGTTGAAGGTGCGCAGATATTAAACATCAGAGAAAATACCGCTGGGGACTATGAGTTCGCAGCAAGAAGTTGGTTCGCCGCTGAGAATTTTGGCTCCGACACCCAACTTACCGAGCGCTATTGGGACGACGAGTTGCTTATATCGGATGTTCTCGCTGTATTCTGGGCACCCTATGATTTTCACATTAACGGCGAATTCTCCCATTGTGGAATCGATGTACTAAACCTGATACAAATTGAAGGCGAGTGGAAAATTGGCCATGCTATGTGGACTATTCAGCGGCCGAACTGCGAACCCTCACCGCTGGGTCCGTTGAACTGACAGGTGTACAAAGCAGGCCAAAATACCTATAGCCGTTGTGTATATCATTAACGCCTGTTTTTGGCGGAACTATCCTATTTCCACAGCTACGGTATTGACTCATAGTTAAGCTTCTACTATATTAGTTAAAACTAAATAGAGAGTAATATGAATTTCGATATTGAACATCATTTTCGTGCAGTCCAAAGGTCTGTAAGCTCAGTCGCACGTGATGGGAAAGCCGCAAAGGCAGTTACTCTCGTTCGAAGCTACCCAACGGTAATTGCAGGTCTTTGGAGCGCGCTAACCAACAGTGAGCGAATACCGCGGTGGTTCTTGCCCGTTTCTGGCGATCTCAACTTAGGCGGTCGCTATCAATTCGAAGGCAATGCAGGTGGTGAAATCAAGGAATGTAAACCCCCTACCTATCTTTCTGTTACGTGGGAGTGGCAAGACGATATCAGCTGGCTGGAAGTTCGGCTTAGCGAGGCTGGAGAGAACAATACCCAGCTGACTCTTATCCATACTGCCTTGGTTTCAGAATTCTGGACCCAATTTGGCCCAGGCGCTACTGGCGTGGGCTGGGAGACGGGACTAATTGGGCTTGATCATCATTTAATAAATCCGAATGTGCCGATGATGGATAAAGGACAATTTTCGTCGTCGCCTGAGGGTAGAGCTTTCGTTGCACAAAGCAGCGAAGATTGGGGCAGAGCGTCTATTGCCTCAGGTACCGAGGCTAAAGAAGCGCTGGAAGCAGCCAAAAAAATAACCGCTTTCTTTACCGGCGATAACTCAGAGACTTCTTGATGCATGCATTCGATGTTCTCGGTGATCCGGTACGAAGGCGCATTCTTGAACTCTTAGTTGAAGATGAGCAGGGATCAGGTGCCCTCGCAAACATCATTCAAAAAGAATTTTCCATTACTCAGGGTGCAGTATCCCAACATCTTAAAATCCTCCGCGATTCAAATTTTGCGAATTCAAGAAAGGACGGTGTTCGACGGATTTACTCAATTGAAGAGAAGGCTTTCCAAGAGACCCATCTTTGGCTAAATCGATTTCGGCAACTCTGGGAACCAAAGCTCGACGCCTTCGCGATGGAAATTGCGAAAGGAAAGAAACAGCGTAAACCTGAACAGTAGCCAGATCAAAGTCTGCCATAAAGTGTGCTATGGCAATCGATAAAATTACGCTGAATCCTGTCTGAATTTAAATTCCTCGCCGGCTTTCTTCACTCTTCCGTAGCGACCGTGCCGGTTTCAGACAGAGGCGAGCCGTCGCCATTGAGTCCCATGGATTCATAGCGTCTCCAGCCTGCAAGAATACCAACCAATCCGTGATTACCCTCGTGACAGGCGTATTCATACAGTGGGTCACCCGCGCGGCGCAGCGGAAATTTTCCAGACCAGGTCTCGTCCCATGACTGAGAGTCTTCAACCGTAAAATCGTAGTCCAAAGTATCTGCATCTATTCTGCTGAAGCGTTCGGTTATCTGTGCCTGAGCAGACATGCCGGCGTAGTTATAGTCGTGATAGTAATTTTGAGTATGAACAACAAGGGTATCGCCTTCCCAGTGAGCGACAGAATCCCCTTCCCACTTAAGCTGTTTCGTGTGGTGTTCACTATCCAGTCTAATTATGCGCGCGGTGTGAACCATTTCGTTCAAGATTACAATATGGTCTTCCGTCTGCACGAGCTGAACATTGTTATTGTAGGCGCTGGGAATCATCGGTGGACCAGCATTGAATCCCACAAGGCAGCGGTCAACTGCGGTACGGCCTTCTGGACCTGCACTCTCGAACACCATTTGCCCATAGGCAGCACGGCGCTCTTGACCCTTAGCATTAACTGCCGGTCGCCTGCCAGTCGGCGGATCATAAATAAGTGAAGTTCGGCGATCGGCGATTGTCTGCACACCTCGCTCATACCAGAAATTATTATAGGAGATAACACCCGGTGGATATCCAGCCCCACCTACCGAGTCAATAATTAGGTCTCGGTTCTGGCGGCGATTTTCGAACTCCTCCCACTCCTTGGCCTGTTCAGGGGTAAGCACCTCGAAGTCTTCCAGTTCTCGTGGACGATTCAGTGGTGTCAGCGTTCGAAACGTATAGGTGCCCTGCAGATCAGGCTGGCCATACTCGGTACGCGGGAAGCCATCATCTTGTGCCGAGATTAGGGGAGCAGCCACAATGCTGGCTAGTGCTAGGATCAGTTTGGCATGAATTCTAATGTTCACTCGAATCTCCAATATTTGCTGTTTTTTTCATACCCGTAAATGGATCTATCACCCAAAATTACGCCGGTTTTAATCATTATTCAAGAGGAAATAGCAGGCTCACACCACATATTCGGAACTAATTTGATTCTTTGTCCCTATTTGCTGATACTGACAATGTTGCCTATACATCGACAGAGAGGATACGCAATGAATAAACGAAAGCTCGCTGGGGTCTTGATCGCAGCGGTATTACTGACTGGGGTTCTCAGCTGGATGTTCACGGCGCCGTATCTGGGTAACGAGGGCCTTGCTCGCGCGCCCGGTGTGATAATTGGAGGAACACCAACTCCATCCTTGGATGACTTCACGCCGCTCAATGAGCGCTTTCCCGGCCCCATACGCATGAAGCAAACCGGATTTCCGCCTTTTGTTACCTATCTGTCCTGGGTCGGCACACCCGATGGTGTTATCACTGCCACCCACCCTGACGGAGCCTTCTGGGCTCAACAAGTGAGAGACCACGGTGGTGATGGATGGCTGCGGATTGGCGAAGCGACTTTCACGATGGAGGCCATCGAAATTTTCGGTGACGAGCGCATCGCCATGATGGGCCAATGGGCCGCCATGGCGGGAATAACTATAGATGATTCACTCTACGAGGGGGCAGAACCTCTGCGTAACTGGGAGGTATTTTTCTGGAAGCCTCGGTAGGAAAAGCGAATCTAAAAATGAGGCCAGAGTAAATTTCATCAAATTTTTCGGAGAATATTCAGGGAGTTCGGATTTAAAATTTTTTACGTAATTGATATAATGGCGCCCAAGAGCGGAGTCGAATATATATTAAAATCAATAATTTAGAGTAAATAATAATATTTACCTGCCATCTTACCTACCATAAAATGATTTCAGATTTACTTTTACCAGACCCCCCTGTTTCCTAGTAACAGTCCAGTCAGTCAGCCCACCCTCGGGGCGGCCTTTCCGCACCTCTTAATCATTGTTGTACCAGCCTCCATATACTAAAGTCGAATTTAAAAAATAATTAGATTTGAAATTTCGGAGGTGAGATATAATTGCTGTAGATGTTGTTCAACTTGTTGCTGCTTTTGGTGTGATGTTTTCAATACTGACGGTCATTATTTAGAAAATACGTGCATAGCCAATGGAGGGGCGCTCTGGGTTTTGATTTACCAGATTTCGAAATTTTATCTACTCAATCAGGCTTGGGTCCACTGAACTCATTTGCATAGATACTACCTTCGGTAGCGATTACTAGACAAATTGAGTTATCAGGGATCGCGATATCCAACTTAGCGTTTGACAATATTGCAGCTAAGCCAGCAGCGCCTGATGGGGTGGTAGCGAGTTCATTCTGGGCCAAAAAATTCACGGCTGTAAGTGCATCGTCATCGCTCACGCAGACGAAATCATCAGCGAGCTCCTTGAGTATATTGAATGCAATAAGTGAGGGCTCCTTGCAGTCCAACCTGCCCATGGAAGAAATTGGACCACTGACTGTAGTGGTGCGTCTTAGCTTGTGGCTCTCAAAAAGACAAGGCGCGGCATCGGGCTCCACTACAATGATTTTAGGTTGTTTTTTCCAGTTTTTGCGAATCTCAAAAGCCATGCTCGCTGCCAGTCCGCCAACTCCAGCTTGAAGAAATACATGCGTCGGCCAGCTGTCGTTAAGTAAAAATACTTGCCGCATTTCCTCAGCGATAACCGTATATCCTTCCATAACTAACATGGGTAGGTGGTAATACCCCGTCCAGGAGCTATCAGCGAGTAATATCTCTCCATTTGAATTATCATTCATGGCCACGAACATACTCTCCTCGTATGTTTCGCCGGAGCGAATCACCACCGCGCCTAACGCTGTAAGCCTCTGCGCGAAAGACGCTGGAACAGAGTCTGCAATGTGAACTCGAGAATTTGCATTGAATAGTTCAGCGCCTTTTGCCACGGCAATTCCGTGATTGCCTGCGCTTGCACAAACGAAAGTGAACTTATTGCTCCAACCTCGAACTTCCAGATCAGTTAGTCGCCGAACTGGCAATTCACTACCATTCTCTTCTTGCCATTGCTCAAGCAGAAACTTGGCCACCGCATAAATTCCACCTAAGGCTTTAAAAGAGCCAAGTCCCATGCGGTTTGTTTCGTCTTTAATTAATAGTCGAATATTATTGAGCGCAGAGATTTCCACAATCGGAGTTTGCGCGTATGACGGGCAAACCTCTAACAGGTCAAGAGGGCATCGAACATTTAGAGATAACTTATAATCCATAGAAAGCAGGATACTATGGTTTCATCCAGATCAGGAAATGGGAACAAGTTTGGCTTGAATACTCCTACCTCTAGCCTTACTATCCTCTTCCCGACTGATCCAGCAGATTTAGCAAGTAGAAGCAGCCATGAGTACACACACACACAGCAAAAATATCACTCTCACCACGCTATTCAAAATCAAGAAGCGCGGCGAGAAATTCGCCTGCATGACTGCCTACGACGCTTGCTTCGCCGCGATCCTTGGCGATGCTGGAGTCGAAGTAATTCTTGTTGGTGATTCATTAGGCATGGTGCTACAAGGTCATGACAGCACGCTTCCTGTAACGATGGACGACATGATCTATCACATGCAATGCGTCAAGCGTGGCAACAAAGGCGCTCTGCTGGTAGCCGATCTGCCCTTCATGAGCTATGCCTCCGAGACTCAAACCCTAGAGAATGCTGCCGCACTAATGCGCGCTGGTGCGCACATGGTGAAGCTCGAGGGAGGTGCATGGATCGAGAACACAACCAGATTATTGGCCGAGCGCGGCATTCCCGTCTGCGCGCACATGGGCCTAACACCTCAATCCGTCAATCGAATCGGTGGCTTCCACGTTCAGGGGCGCGATACCGAACAGGCTGATGCCATAATCGCAGAAGCGAAACTCTTAGAAGACGCCGGTGCCAGTACCCTGCTGCTCGAGTGTGTGCCGCGTAGTTTAGGCAAGACAGTTACCGATTCATTAGACATTCCAGTAATCGGCATAGGGGCCGGACCTGACACAACAGGGCAAATTATGGTCTTGCATGACGTATTGGGCGTCTCTGTGATCTCACCTAAATTTGTGAAGAACTTCTTGCTCGATTCAAAGAATGGCATTCCCGGCGCCATCGAAGACTATGTGCAAGCGGTGAAGTCTCAGTCGTTCCCTGCCGACGAGCATTGCTTTAACTAGCCACTCTTAAGCTACTCTTAACAAGTACAGCTATGCAAACCCAGAAAAAAATCAAGGACCTCCGACAAATCCTTAAGACTGCGCGGTCGCAGGGCAAATCTATTGCGCTTGTTCCGACTATGGGCAATCTACACGAGGGCCATCTGCAGCTAATACGACAAGCCAGAGATCGCTACGACTTCATCGTCTGTAGTATCTTCGTCAATCCTCTGCAGTTTGGAGAGAAAGAGGATCTAGGCGCCTATCCGCGAACCCTCGAAGCAGATCGTGAAAGTCTACGCAGGGAGAAGTGTGATTGTCTGTTTCTCCCCTCTGTTCAAGAAATCTATGGCGACGGCCTAGAACAGCAAACCTCGGTTAACGTGCCAGGTCTAACTGAAAACTTCTGCAGCACTAGCCGACCAGGACATTTCGAAGGCGTAGCCACTATCGTAACAAAACTATTTAATATCGTTCAGCCAGACGCCTCCTTCTTCGGACTAAAAGACTACCAACAGTTTTTAGTCATTCGAAAACTCACGCAGGATCTCGCACTTGAAATTGCTATTCACGGCATAGAGACGCATCGCGAGGAGAGCGGCCTCGCCATGAGTTCTCGCAACAATTATTTAAGTAAGCAGAACAAAGAAAAAGCAGCAAGTTTATATAAATGCCTGCGCAGTTGTGCCGAGGCTATTCAGCAAGGCAATACCGATTTCCAGCAACTCGAGAAAAAGGCTAGAACAGAACTTAAGAAGGCTTCTTTAGAGCCTGACTACTTCCAGATTTGCGATGCCGAGTCACTACAACCCCCCTCCACAGATACACAGCATATCGCGATTCTTGGCGCCGTCTTCGTTGGCAAAAGCCGTCTGATCGACAACATCCGCTTTCAACTCAGCTAGACCCTCGAAATCAAGCTCTTTATCTCCTCGAACCGCGCGAATAAAGGGCTGCAGCAGTTTACCAGTTGCCCGTGAAGTTGCTTTAAGGCATACTAATTGACCAATATTTTGCAGGCCTTAGCGCCATACTCAACAGCGTTAGCACAGCTACCCATTAGCAGATAAGGAAATGCCTCATGTCAGAAGACAAGATCTATCCAGTTTCAGATGCCGGATCTAGCAACACTTATCTGAACAAAGACAGCTTCCAGACGATGTACCAGCATTCCATAGATGCACCCGAAGACTTCTGGGCTGAACAGGCTGGAAATTTGTTGCACTGGCATGAACCCTGGAAGAAAGTCACCAGTGGTGGATTTGCTAAGGCCGACACGAAGTGGTTTGAGGGAGCTAAATTAAACGTTGCATATAACTGCATCGACAGGCATCTGGAGCAACGCGGCGAACAAACTGCGATCATCTGGGAAGGCGACGATCCCGCGCTCGACAAAAAGATAACGTATCGCGAATTGCATCAGGAAGTTTGCAAGCTCGCTAACGCTCTTAAGGCCAGAGGTGTCAGCAAGGGCGACCGCGTCTGCATCTATATGCCAATGGTTCCTGAGGCAGCGTACGCGATGCTCGCCTGCGCACGCATCGGCGCCGTGCACTCCGTCGTGTTTGGCGGCTTCTCTGCTGAATCTATTAAAGACAGAATTTTAGACTCTGACTGCCAGAGCGTCATCACTGCCGACGAAGGTGTACGCGGTGGGCGGACGATTTCCTTGAAGGCTAATGTCGATGAGGCGCTCGAGCATTGCCCGAATGTGCACTCCGTTTTCGTTGTACGCCGCACCAATATCGAAGTTCCTTGGCACGAAGAACGCGATGTTTGCTATCACAAAGCCACCGAGGCCGCAGACAATGAATGCGAACCTGAGCTCATGGACGCGGAAGACCCACTGTTTATTCTGTATACCTCCGGCTCAACCGGCAAGCCGAAGGGCGTTTTACACACGACCGCCGGATATCTGCTCGGCGCAACCATTACCCACAAATACGTCTTCGATTATCACGAGGGCGACGTCTATT
The DNA here is from genome assembly GCA_028825335.1 of Gammaproteobacteria bacterium. GTDB lineage: Bacteria > Pseudomonadota > Gammaproteobacteria > Pseudomonadales > Pseudohongiellaceae > UBA9145. The sequence continues at coordinate 51,925 of JAPKAI010000004.1, forward strand.
GGTGTACGGCCGATGTGGGCTGGGTCACTGGGCACTCTTATATCGTATACGGCCCACTCGCGAACGGCGCCGTAACGCTAATGTTCGAAGGTGTGCCTACTTATCCAGATGCCTCGCGCTTCTGGCAAGTCATCGACAAGCATCAAGTAAATATTTTCTATACGGCACCTACTGCTATTCGTGCACTGATGTCAGCTGGCGACGAACCAGTTAAGAAAACTTCGCGATCCTCATTACGGTTGTTAGGTTCAGTAGGCGAACCCATAAATCCAGAAGCCTGGGAGTGGTACTACCATGTTGTAGGTGATGCACGCTGCCCTATCGTCGACACCTGGTGGCAAACCGAGACCGGCGGAATCATGATCACACCCATACCCGGTGTAACTGACTTAAAACCTGGCTCTGCCTCAACACCGTTCTTTGGAGTCGAGGCGGCATTACTCGATGCTGATGGCAAAGAGTTAGAAGGCGCGGCTACAGGCAATCTCGTACTCTGTAACAGCTGGCCCAGCCAAATTAGAAGCGTATACGGCGACCATCAGCGCTGCATCGACACCTATTTCACGACCTATCCCGGCTACTACTTCACTGGCGACAGCGCCCGACGCGATGCCGATGGCTATTACTGGGTAACGGGCCGCGTTGACGACGTGATTAACGTATCTGGCCACCGACTTGGAACCGCCGAGATCGAGAGCGCACTGGTACTGCACCCATCCGTTGCCGAGGCCGCAGTCGTCGGCTATCCACACGATATTAAGGGACAGGGCATCTATGCCTATGTCAGCCTCATGACCGGCTGCGAGGCTTCCGAGGAGCTGCGCGCAGAACTACTCAAATTTGTTGCCAAAGAAATCGGCGCCTTTGCCAGGCCAGAGATTATTCAATTCGCGCCCGGATTGCCCAAGACGCGGTCGGGAAAGATCATGCGTCGCATCCTGCGCAAGATTGCCTCGGACGAGCTCGAGAACCTAGGCGACACCTCAACGCTTGCCGACCCAGACGTGGTCGATGAGTTGATAGAGAATCGAGTTAATCGCTAATTTCAAGGAATTTACAAGGCTAAGCAACGACACCAGGAAAGTTGCAACAAGTAGTCACGGTTGCTGTCTAACTCTGAGTGTTGGAGCTATAGTTGCCGCTATTCTGTGTAAGATTAACCGAGGCGTTCTGGTCCTATTCAACGGGTTTAGCCAGCGCTCCCAGCTAAGCATCACGCAATCATGCTCACCCAACTCGCAAACTAGCCATGCAATCCGGACTTAGAATTCAATTTAATCCAAACAGTTCATTGCTGATATCTCTGAGCAGGCGCTTGATCGCACTGTTTCCCCTCACGCTGCAGGGATTAATTACACTGCTATTAACAGCCTATGCCCTGCGCGTGTACGGCTATGGCGCCATGGACCTAGTCGTTTTCTCTTTGGCTATTTGCGCCCTGACTATCCTAATATTTAGCCTATTCTGTTCTATAGTCAGCGGCGTCTTCATTCAACGCCGAGTGCGGATAAGCCTTGATCAACTCGCCAATAGCAGCGAGCCGATAAAGGTCGAAGCTGGCTACCCAAATGAAACCGGCTTTCTGCTTCCAGCACTGAATTACTTCCCCTTGGTCAAACTCAGCTGGCGAGTAATCTACCCCGACTTCGTGGAGACACAAATTCGTGTCGCAGCCGATGGCAAGCTTCTCGAAGAAATCGTGCCAGAGAAGCGCTGTAAGACAGAACACGTTACGCGCCTGTTTACAGTTTCCGATGTGCTCGGTTTCTGTCGTTATTCCTGGCAGCAGAAACAGGATATCTCCTGCAGCGCATTGCCAAAAACCAACACTGTAAAAACTCTTCCGCTTCTGCGCTCGTTAACCGCTGAGGATGGCATACCAAATCCATCTGGAGATCCCGATGGCGATCGCATGGAAATTCGCCCCTACGTGCCAGGGGACTCGGTGCGCAATATCATGTGGAAGGTGTATGCACGCAACCGACAACTGAACGTTAGGCTCGCCGAGAAGAGCGTCTTCCACAGCAATCGCACTGTCGCCTATCTATTGAGCAGCGACAATGATGAAGCTGCTGCTGCCGTTGCTCGTGTTGCATTGGAGACAGGTGCTCTAGGTGACGACTGGGCTTTCTCAGCCGATGGCTCCGAGACTCCTGTGAACGCACTTCCCGCCGCGCTAGATGCCATTGCGAAATCCAGGGCAATCGATAGAACACTAGGCTATGGTCTAGATGAATTCCTAACAAAGAGCGCCGGCCAGGCCGGTACGCACTGCATCGTATTTGGGGCAGCTGAATTCGCCCCTTGGTTTGAACAACTGAAGAAAACAATCTCTCGTTTTCCCGGTCGTTTCTCCCTAGTACTTGCAACCGATGGATTCAACGAGACCGAGCAGCTAAAACTATGGCAACGTCTCTTACTGCAAGATGATCCAGCTGGCGGGAAAGATAGCGAGTTTGGAGGCTCTAGAGCTGATTTGCTTAAGTTATTGACCGCTCTCGGGCAACTAGTAGAATCAACCATAGTTGTGGACAGAAAAGCGGGGCTCAGTTTCGACCAGAATCTTAGAAAAGTATAACTTATTGATTGTTAAGCAGTTATAAATCGAGCAATTACAATGACGCTGAAAAGAGCAAGCAACAAGGTAGCAAAGACACAGCATTTCTTGCCGACTAGTCTGCGCGCGGCAATTATAGCCAGTAGCTATTGGGTACTAAGCCTGTCCCTAACCGTTGTCAGCGGTTCCGTCGCCTCCTTCATCGGCTGCCTGTTCGCCTGCTATCTGATCGACCTTGGCATTCATCGGTCCCCCTTAAAGCGACTACGCACCTTCACCATCAATCTAATGAGCCTCAGCTTCCTGCTCTTAGGTTTGTTACTCGCATCGTTGGTAACCAGCACAACTGTGATCTCGGAAATTACCAATCCAATGTTTGCCTTCAACTCCGGCGAGTTCATCAAGTGGTTTGCAATCAGCGCCTCTCTCACAGTTTGCTTGCGCGTCCTCGCACAACGCACAAGCTATGGCGCCGTCATTGAAATACTCTTCGTAGCTATCGCCTTTGTTATAACCTTGTCCGCACATCGCAATGGCATGATCCACCGCCCCTTCCTTATCGGCGACTATGCGTTGACCCGAGGCATTGATCCGTCTTCGATACTAATGGCATTCGGATGTGGCGCGGTTCTTTCCCTCGCTGCTCTGCTGATGATCGAGAATAACCATCGTCGCCTGCCCTATCACTTTACCGTTCTCGGGCTCCTATGCTTCTCGCTGTTGTTTTATGTCCGACTGTTTGGACTACCGACACCACAGCTAACAGACGATCTAGGGCTAACAGGAAAAGAGCAAGCTGGCAATGGCGCCCAGCGTGAGAACCCATTCAGAGATAGCGAAAACAACGCAGATGACAAAGAGGCGCCCGTAGCGGTCGTCGTTTTTCGGGATGACTATGAACCTCTAAACGGCTCCTACTATTTTCGCGAGTCGGCGTACTCCCAGTTCAATGGCACCCTGCTCGACTTTACGACACGTAGCGACATGGACCAGGACCTGATCAAGAACTTCACGAACTCGCGCATCGAGACCAACCAACTACCCAAGGCGACAGATCAGCGCACACCGGTTCGTGCCAGTATCGGCATGCTAATCACGCATCGCATACCGTTTGGTCTAGAAAGCCCGATCGCCTATGAGAACACGGCGAACCCGAACAATCTACGCTTTAAGCGAACCTATGACACCTACTCGCAAGCGCCGGAGTATGACTTCAACTACCTACTCGGCCGCGAACTAGGCAGAGCCGATTGGTCGCAGGAAGTCTGGGATGAATACCTAAAACTTCCCGACGACCCACGTTACAAAGAACTCGCCGAGAACCTGATCGCTGACCTAAAGCCCGAGTTCACCGATGACCCCTTTGCCAAGGCCTGGGCAATAAAGACTTATTTGGATGAGAGCGGCATCTACAGCCTGAAGAACGAGCATGCCTACGAGACTGATCCGGCTGGTTCATTCTTATTTGGCGATCTAACTGGCTACTGCATGCACTTTTCCTTTGCCGCCACCTATATGTTTCGTAGCTTGGGCATCCCCGCTCGAGTAGGCATCGGCTATGCTGTTCCTGCCAGTAATAAAGCAGGCGGTTCATCGCTACTGATACAGGCTGTGCATGGGCATGCATGGCCTGAGATTTATTTTCGCGACATTGGCTGGGTAATCGTTGACCCGGCGCCACAGCAAACGCTAGTGGATATGACTACTGACCCACAGAACAATCTGCAGCAACTATTGGGCGATATGCTACGCAACGATGCGTCTTTTGATGACTTCCTGCAGTCGCAGCAGACATCCTCGATAAACCTACAACTGATTCTGAATGTTCTGTATGCCCTAATCTTAGCGACTCTGCTTAGCGCCTACACAATCAAGTTCTACCGCATTTGGATTCCATCTCGAGCGGCGACAGACAAGCAATATCGGCTTAGCTATCGAGCGATGCTAGATCAACTCGCAGCCATCGGCTTGCATCGACAATTTGGAGAGAGCCGCGAGCAGTTTGCCCGACGCGTCGAGGCAGTGGCGCCGAGTATGCAGAAATTAACTAATCAACATCTCGCGCTAGCCTTGGGCTCTCAGGACAAGAGCAGTCTTGATGCGGCAAACTGGGCAGAGTTACGCAGCACCATCGCACAAGAGATAGGTCGCAATACACAGACTTGGAAGCGAATTGTCGCCTGGATCAATCCTTTTTCCTGGCTGCTCAGTAAATAATCCTTGTAACTCTTTACCTAAGAGCCAAACCCGTTCAAAGAAGTGGAGCAAACTATGACAGACAGTATCACCGAAGTAGCTGAGCCTATGCCCCTCAGCGATACTGAGGAAGTAAGCAGCAATACTCAAATCGACGCAGCCGTTGACGTGTTAAATAGGCTGAGCGCTGCCGTAAAGCAGCAGGTCCTAGGCCGTGATGATGTTATCGAACTAACTCTCATCGCATTAGTAGCTGACGGACATGTGCTGCTCGAAGATTTTCCAGGCTCCGGTAAAACCACGCTCGCGAAAGCGCTGGGCGAAGCTATCGTCGACGATGGCAGCGACAAGAGTCGTGCGGACTTCATCTTGCCCTTTCGCCGCATCCAGTTTACTCCAGACTTACTGCCTTCGGATGTCACCGGCGTACCGGTATTCGATAGCAACAGCAACGCTTTCCACTTCCGACATGGCCCTCTGTTTGCCCATGTTGTTCTCGCAGATGAGATCAACAGAACGTCGCCGAAAGTGCAGTCCGCTATGCTCGAAGCAATGGGCGAGAAACAGGTTACCGTCGACAACATCACCTACCAGCTCGATGCACTTTTCTTTGTTATTGCCACGCAGAACCCGCTTGACCTCGTAGGCACCTATCCGCTGCCCACTCCACAACTCGATCGCTTCCTGTTTAAGATAACGATGAATCATATCGATCGTGAATCTGAATTGGATGTTCTGGACACGTACAAACAACGAAGAGATCTAAGTGCGGATAAAATTACCGTTACTCGCGATGATGTCCTATTCGCCAGAGAACAGATCGATGCAGCAGTCACAATTAGCGGCAGCATCAAATCCGCACTCGTCGATATTTCCAGAAACCTACGCGAGGACGAACGAGTACTTCAGGGCAACTCCACGCGCAGCATGGTACTTATGCTGCCAGCCCTGCAAGTCGCTGCAGCACTGCGTGGCAGAGACTATGTGAGCGCCGAGGATATTGAACTTCTACTACCCAGAGTTCTAGGTCACCGTATTGAACTAGCACCGGGTGTTGCAGACATGAACAAGGTGCTCATCGATGCCATGCGCGGGCCCATGGAACAGCTAGCTAGAGGCACGCTAGCCTAATGCACAATCGGAAACCTAGAATTTGGCCGCGACGGACAGTCGCGAGTCTCAGCTTGGTTACGATTCTTATAGCTGCTTGCAATGTCTCTGCCCAAGATGATAATCCTCGTTCCCTCGAAAGCATCGAGATACCTCAGGCTCAGCGCCAACTCTGTTTTGGCTTCACCGATGTTGGCGACACGAACGCGCTTGCCGTCTGCGATGCATTGAATCTCGATCTAAATGTGAAAGCTCGCGAGTTAAGCGAGCAGTGGCTGCGCCAAGAACCGAATTCTCCAGGCGCGCAGTTCGCACTTGCTGAAGTCCTGCTAACCATCGAAGGCAATATGCCTAGAGCGCTTTTTCACCTGAACCGCGCGGAGCAGCTTACCAACTACAACAACATACCAGAGGCGCTAGAATCGGGAAATCTGCAATGGCACTACCTGACACTGAGCCAACTGTCCTATGTGCACCAACTCATGGGCGACCAGCTTCTCTCACTGGAATATCTAGATAGGCTCGAAGAAGTCTACGGACAAGACGTCGAATCATTCCGCGGCTGGCCGCTAATCAAACTCAAGCAATACGATGCGGCTCGTGAGAGTGCAAACCGGGTTCTACAAAATACCGACAACGAGCGGGAACGAGCGCGTGCCTGGAACACGATCTGCGCGGCCGACTTGGCCAGCCTACAACCTATCGAGTCCTTAACTGCCTGTGACCGTGCAGTGAGTGAGGATGAGGCTTTTGCCGATTCGGTAAGCGATTACGACACGGTCTACTTGAGCAATGCATCGGAAGTTGCGCTAAGCCTATTACGAATGGATGAGGCAGAAGAATATCTCAATCGTGCGACTCGCTATCTAAATGCGGATAGCGTGGCAAACCCTTGGATCTATAAACTCTATCTACTCATGAATCAGGGTCGCTTCGATGAATCCCGCGAGGCGCTCGATCGCATGCTTATCTGGCGCGAAGCACAAGAACCCATCGTCAACGTGATGAATCGTGCTGAGCACTTTCTCGTTACAGCCAGCTTCCTCCTGCTCGCAGGCTATAGCGAGGACGCGATCAAACTCACCACAACGGCATTGAATCAACCTGATCGGAATGGCTCATACAGCGCTGACGACGCACAGAAAGACTCCATGGCCGCTCTGATCAACATGATGGCCAACCGACTCGAGTATCAGCTCCAACTGGAGAAGGTGGCTACGATGGATTTCTTCGAATCTCTGTCTGCACGCGCCAATGCCCTAAGTTTTCAATTCAATGCGTGGCGTTCGGAGCGTCGTGCCGCTGCACTGTTCGCCGAGTTCGATGTACTACAAAATAGACTGCGCCCCTATGCACCCTTAGATGTACACATTCCCGAATGGATCGAACCGGAAATCGTCGGCAGTATCGGCACGGGAGTCATGAGTAACATAATTGAGCAAGCGAATAGCAATGGAGCCTTTATGCTCAACGCCGGCTACTATCATTCCTACAAGGCAGAAGTTGCCGCACTAGACAATGATCGCGATGCCGTTATGCGCGAAGGCGCAGCAGCTCTAAGCCAACTACCAGCACAGGAGGTCTTGCTTCGTGCTCGCTTGGCTGCACAAATGGGCAAGATGGCCTGGCACGGCAATCGCCATGCACAGGCCCTATCCCTGTTTGAAAACGCTTACCTACAAGACCCCAGTGTACTGCGCCGCCTCGGCATAAGCCTACCGGTAGCTATAACAAACGATGGGACAGATTTCTCCGAACAGGTAGCAGGCTACCTAGCCGATTCGCCACGTTTTTCTCGAGAAGCAAACGGAATGGGCCTGGAGGTTAGCACCTCACCCGATATATCCATATGCCTTAAAACAAGAACAGGCACCATCTTGTCGTGTTACACTATGGCCGCTGCCGAAAGTGAAAGCAGCAAGTGGAATGCTCAACAACTGACACAAATGTTTCATACCCAAACCTTCGGTTTAGGCTTTGATATTAGTCAAGCTCAGCGTTCTATCCTGATGGGATCAAGCGTCATCCTCAGCTCACAAAACGATCGTTCTCTGCAGCGTAATCGAGAAGCCGTACTGGATCGCTAATTCAATACCCGCAGTTTCCAACTGCCTAAGATCTCTTCAATGTTTACTCCATTGATGGAAAATAGCTTTGCCTACTCGCACATCATTATCAAAGACTCTCATTATCTTACTAGCGGCCACATCCGCACTTGGCCCTGCTTCCATGCAGATCTTACTGCCTGCCCTACCGGTAATTAAAGAAACATTTGAAGTAAGCACTGAAGTTGCTCAGCTCACCCTCAGCCTCTCGATGCTAGCCATTGCTTTAGGCACTCTATTCTATGGCCCTCTGTCAGATAAGTATGGGCGCAAGCCCGTCATGCTGCTTGGTCTGTCGATCGCACTAGTCGGATCGGTATTCTGTTTCTTGGCGAACACCATCGAATTGCTTATCCTGGGAAGATTCATTCAAGCCTTCGGCGCAGCAGTTGGCCTCGTGCTCGCACGCGCCATAGTACGCGACGTTTATGGGGCACAGGAGGCTGCACGCGTCATCGCGACACTCGTCATGGTGATGGTGGTGGCACCCATGCTTTCGCCAGCGCTGGGTGGAGAGTTAATGTTGCGGCTTGGCTGGGAATATGTCTTCGTAGTAATCGCCATCGCGTGTATCTTGATCTCATTGCTGCTTTTTAAGAACTTGCCAGAAACCCTCAAGGAACCGGTGCCCTTCACTGGCGTCGTAGCAATGATAGGTAACTATGCGCTACTATTTCGGTCGCGTGCATTCTGCGGTTATGCCTTCTGCGTTACTTTCGTATCAGTCATCTTCTTCAGCTTTATTTCTGCCGCGCCAGAGATCATGGTTGCGGTATTGAAACGCCCTCCTAACGAGTACGGATACTACTTCGTAATGATCCCCATCGGGTTCATGGCAGGAAACTACTTCGCGCGTCACTTCGGCCGATCGATGGAACTGAACCGCATGATTGGCATAGGCGTAAGCTTAGGATTTATAGGAGTTTCTCTAGCAATTGCGCTGCAACTCATGGGGTTTCATCAACCTATTGCCCTGTTCGCACCTATCGCTTTGGCTGTACTCGGAAATGGAATAGCTCTACCCAATGCGCAGGCTGCCGCGATTAATGAATTCCCCAAATTTGCAGGCAGTGCATCTGGCCTAACAGGCTTTCTACAAATGTTCTTCTCTGCCATCTCTGCGCAATTGGTTGCCGTGATCTTTAACGGAACAGTATATCCCTTATTGATTTTGATGCTAATCGCATCGATTCTATCGCTAGTCTGTTTCAATCTAGGCGTGCGGGTCAGCCCGAAAGCTTCTGCCTAATCTAAAACGAGAAATACTGACTAGCATCAAGTTTGGTTTCTGCCTATAGCGTTACTCTATTCCTATAAATTGGAAAAGGAGTAATTCTCATGAAAAGTAAAACTATCAAACCAGCCTTTCTAGCTGTCGTTTCACTAATCACCGTTGTTTCGCTAGTCGGATGCAACGCGAATTCGTTCTACTAGCTGCTGCTATGCGGGAAAATGTGGCTATCAGGAGATAGCTATTTTTCGTAATAAGTCACGTAGCCAGTGAACATTTCATCGTAGCTCTCTAGACCAAACGTAACTTCTTCACTGGGGTCAGGGTTGAACGGGTTGGAATAGGAATTGTCGAAGGCACCGCGCACGTGGATACTATCGCCAGCTTCTAGGCTCAACGCCTCGCTCAGGTGATAGTGCGGCTGCCAGCCATAGTTGTAAGCAGGAATGCTCAGCACGCCACGCTGCTTACCGCCTGCTGTCTGTATTTCGAATTTCATCTTCTTACCACGAAAATTCATTCGCGCCCGGACGCTCGTAACGACTACCGATTTCTCGAACTGGTAGCTAGCCTCCATAGCATGATTCGAATCGTATGGCTCGATCACGAACCGTGGTGAAATTGCCTTCGTTAACAATTCTTGTCCTGGAGGCTCGTCGTAAAAATAAAGCCCAATGGATGTTTCATCTGTGGTAGCGAGCCCATTTGTCACGTAGTGAAACTGCATGGACAACTTATGTCCTTTAGGTATGAGAATTCCCGTCCCTTCGCCAAAAATAGTAGCTGGATTGTTACCAGGAATAAAACTACCCAAGAAGCGGCGCGTGCTGATTTCGTTGTCGGCCTCGTCTCCCCAAAAATCTTCTTCTGCTGGCGAGATAAATGTCATCAAATGGTGAAGGACTGTCTCCTTTCCAGGGTTGTATTGAAATGCACGCACCCAGACATCGCGATCGAACGGTAGTGTCGCTTCTGTGTACAAATAATCCTGTATTCCTACAGCCGCGATCTCGTTCGCTGGTGTCCCAACGATAAAATCAGGCTCACCTAATTCCCATTCGAAAATCTTCTCTGTCGGAACGAGCTCTAAAGGGTCAACAGGGTTATCGCCTCTAGGCGCTCCCGCATCCATCCAATGCACAAGGGTTTGCAGCATTTGAGCTGACGGATATTGCGCACTGTCGGTATGACCTATCACCGGGTCGACCTGTATAGGCGGCATGCGCTTATTCAGCAGCACCTCGCGAATCATCGGCGACCAACCTAGAAGAGAGATATAGCTGTCTAGCGCGAAGGGCCCGGCTCCACCCCAGCGATGACACTCAGCACAGTTTTCAATAATAATCGGGGCAACTTCAGTGGTGTAATCGGGGGGGCTTGCTACCAACTTGTCACGCATCGGATAGTCTATGGCGCAGCCGGCAACATCGTTTTTAACTGTGTCATCAACATCGCCATCGAGCAATGTCTGCAGGGTTGTATCCAAAAATTGATTCGCAGCGCCACGGTAGAACAGTGAGAGCCGCTCAGGATTAAAGACCAGAACTTCTCCGCCCTGCTCAATCTGCAGCGATGCACTCACAAGCTGAGTAGCGTCATCGAGAAGCGGCAAGTCTAAGCCCCGCTCGCTCGCCTCAATCCTGCCTGCACCCGATGAATCTAACAGTAAAAACTCGATGCCTTGATCGGCGTATTTTGCATTCAACTCAGAAAGGTAGTTCACGCTGTCGGAAATATTGGCGCAACTGGGATAATAAGACATCATCACTACTGCCTTGCGGTGCTGGTAGCGACTGATCTGATGGAATTCACCACGATCATCAAGCAGCGCAAAATCCCCGACCCGATCTAAAGACCCAAAGGCTTGAGTCATTAATACGCTTGTTCCTAGAGCTATTGTAATCGTGGCTAAACTTCTAAATACGGTCAACTCAAACTTCCTTTGCTGGTTGTGAATAACAAATTTTTTAACGGTTTACTGTGGCATCGGAAACTTGCTGATGTGTGGGTTTTCTTGACGGTCACGCGAGTAATTGCGATCCGGTCTTTCCATTCCACCCCTAGCTGGCCCACCGGCATTGTAGATGCCGCCGCGCAATACAGAGATCAAGTAATCACGATGGCTAAATAAGTACTCTTCCTTGTTCGTGTATTCAGCAACCATGGTTTCTATTGCTTCAGATCGCCCCATCAATTCGGGATAGGCTAATGCATCGCCTATCACAACCTTCAATGCCTCGATATTATCCACGATAGCGGAAGCTTCGGGATGGAACGTGTAGAAATTAGGCGCTATGACGGGAATGGTAGGAATATCAGAGGGCAGTGAGACTAAACTGCCGTGTAGGCGAGTTGTTTTCTCTTTGTAGTACTGCAGTACATTCTCGACATCACGAATCTTTGCCTCCTGATTTGCCGCGGTAGTCACCACTTCCAGCGTCGCAATCTTTAACCATTGCGAAGCCCAGGTCAGCCCACTTAACTGCGGGAATCCAACACGGTAAGAATAGGCATAGGGATGATCTGCGAGAAGCTCATCCGACTTTGGCTTGTCAGCCACGGAGTGCTCGTCGTTGCTTAGATAGCGCGCAACGGCTGCATCGACGGCGACCTTCTTGTCATCAAAGGAATCATCCAGGTAAATCTCTAGCAACTCTTCAACGAATTCACGGCCTCGCTTCAGTGTCTGCACGGCAACATCAGGAAGTGCGCCACTCTCGGCTAATGCCTGGGCCGCCTCTTCAGCAGTCTGCTGCCGATTGATGGTAACAATGATGCCCGGCACAGCACGGCTTTCGAATACGCGATGCGGCCCCAGCATGGCCAGGTGATCACCTGCGGAGTGATAGTGAGACGCGGTTGCTTCGGCTAACTCCTCTAGCTGCTCAGTTAGTAGTCGTTTGCCAATCGCAGCCGATGGAGATTCGTTTGTCGCTTCGATTTCCTCAAATACGCGAGCATGCAATACATCATGGGCGTACAACAGATTCACCAACTCCGGAAAGAGCTGATTCAGCACAGGGCTATCGGCCATAACCACATTCGGGCGCAGCAGCGTTAGAGCGCACAGTCCGGTTACGGCAAATTTTGATAGCAGCGAGAGGTTCCGCATAATTTTCTCCAGTGGATCCCAACTATCAGTCAGGACGAATTCCTTATAAAGAAGGCTATTTTATAAGATGCTCAAAGCCTATGCGACATAATGTCTCAGTCGGATTAGAGTGGAAATAGGTAAATACCAAGAATTGCTAGCTATATTAATAGCTTAGCTAGAATAAATAATAGGAGCGCCCAATCGGTGTCACACAAAACTACAGATCCAAGGGCCGAATATAGAAAAATGTGCGGCCTTTCCAGCAGTAAGCCGCGACCCCAACTGTGTTTGAGCACATACAAAGACGAAGCTTAAAAAGCGAATTAGCAATCTACGGCTGCGCAGGTATCCTAAATTCACCCAAAGCTGGAGGTATCACCGCCCTTTCCCTTGGCGGGTCTAACTGAGGCACCCATTCATAGGGAATTCGGTAAGCTCGGTAAACTCGAGGACTAGGCGTAGCCTCATCGCTAACAAAAGGACTTACAAATTCCCAAACCAGCTCCTTGTCTTCGGTGAGTTCAAAAAACCGACCATTCATGCCTTCGTTGATCATAGTGTTGCCGTTAGGCAGCCGCTGAGCATTACTCACATACCAGCTATAGAACTGAAAACTTTCGGTGAAAGAGTCGATCGAGTACTCCCAAACCACCTCAAATGTAAGAGGATTGATTTCCAATACACGAGAGCTGTCTCGCGTTAACGCATTAGTGCCATTCGGTCGCGCAGGATTTGCACTCCCATAGCCGCCTTTGCCGCCATTATCGAATACCAACAAATTGCCTGCACCGGGAAGACCTTGTGGAATGATATGTGGATTGTGCTGACCAATAATCTGACCAAGCTCAGCCAGAGGCTCTGACTCTGTGTAATCCGGACCCATACGCCAGACTATGCTGCCATCGCGCGCAATAATAGCAATTATGTTTGCTGTTCGACTACTGATCATGATGTGGTCCGGATGGAAGCGCTCATCTCCGGCGTCGTACCACTTATTCGGACCTAAGTAATTTGCCGAATTTACATGCAACCAGTCCGCACTCTGTCTTGCGTTGTTAAAGCCCACTGATCGATAGATCGCATTACGTGCATCTTGCGAAAATCCCATCTCGTCGATGTGGTCACTGGCCAACCACTCCCATAGAATTTCGCCGTCCCAGGAGACTTCGTAAATATAATCATCTTCTAAGCGTTTATCGGAGACATTAAGGTTCGTCACATTCTTGTGCGCAAGAATGAGAGTATTACCGCCTGTCGCATTAGGCAGTAATTCAGGAGAGTAGTAACCGATGGGATTGCCCTCTCTTTGCCAATCGTGATGTTGGCGTGAAGCCCAGACCGCGGGTGCGCTCTCGTTCGTCTCTTCTTCATCATTACTCGTCGGCCCAGCCACCATGTCCATGCGATCAAAGCGCCAAACTTCGTTGCCATCCCAGTCGTATTCAATCAGTGCAACCGATTCCTGATAAGGTGTGCGCTCTACATCACCACCCATTACATAGCCACCAGGCAACATGCGAAAGGGCCCCATGCCTGCCAGCTCAGGCCAGCGTCTTAGAATGTTGCCATTCATGTCGATGAGGGTAACTCCCTTATCATCTGCGCCATCAAACAAGGTATAACCATTCCAAGTCTTATCTGGTTGATAGATAGTTGTGTGGGTAGGGTACACCGAAACTACGGCATTGATGATGGACGGAGAAAATCCAATCACTGCTGCCACTGCCAGCATTGGCAGCGCTAGTTTGCGCTCGTTCATTTCGAACTCCTTATTTAGTTATTCTAGTTCTTGGCTGTTCGGTCAAGCAGAGTCCGAGACCCTCACTTATGACAGGAGAACAGTCAATAGTCGAGCAATATCAACAGAACTCTAACACACGCAATGAGTCCGGGAACTCTCTGCGCTAACGTCAAGATATCAACGACTTGCCTGTTATTGTATGGGCACACGAATCCATGTGTTTATGTACAGCTAGTGGAAAGCAATCTGACGGCCGAAGAAAAAGATTACGATGTGGCAGACTTTCTAGGAACATCGTCGCTCAAAGAGCTCTCGATTGACGATGATCACGTGAAGGGTTTTGACGATGAACTACTAGCGACTTTGCGGGGCAAACTGTCTGCCACGCAGACAGGATAATTTATCAACCGTTTGCTACTGATCTGACATCGAACGATTTCGATAAAGATTGTTATGCAGGCGGCCCATGAATTGATCGACCTGCTCCAACTCACCCTCATCGAAAAGCAACTCCAACTCCATTCTGGCATGCATAAAAGATGCGCTCTGTTTCTGAATCAGCTCTTCGATATTTTGCGCATCCATCCTACCGGTTTCGCCCTGCGCCATGCGAATGTGTTTAACGATGGTATCGAGGAGCAAATCTTTGTCAGCTTTGTCTAGGCTGCCAGTTGTGCGCGAAAGCTCTTGTGCATAGCCACCTTTCAGCTGCTCATCTGTCGCCCCTGTGCGCTGCGAATCGATAACGCCGAGCTCCGCCATAGTCAACAACGGCTCAAGTCTGGAGCGAACATATTCGTATTCAGTGATTACTTTAAGTCGATCCGGCGAGGCCTGATTCTGAGCAACTCGTAAACTCAATTCTGCGCGTTCACTAAACAATTCCACCAATAGTGTTTCTACTTGATTGTGCTTTAGAGGTTGTGTGACTAACGACCTAAGAAAGTCGCCATACTGCACTTCCATCTGCACGCGCGCTGTCTGATCAAATTGAGTGTCAGCCTGGCTGCGTAGAATCATATCTCGGATTGACTGTGGCACACTTGACTCTATTATCTCTTGCGCGAAGCTATTAGTCGCACAAACGAGAGCTAGAACCGATATTGCGGGAAGCAGGATTGATTTATTCATAATGAAACGAAGCATAATGATCTCAAAGGTTGAAGTCTAGCGTGATTAACTGGATGGCTTCTCAAAACTCAGGACGAAACGATCAGTTTGCCCCTTTATATCCGAATCGAATACGATCATGGTGCGATCATCTAGCGGATTTCGCAGTGTATCGCTACTTTCTATCAAGCGAAATCCCACGCTCTCGACTTCACTTCGCGCCATAGCCTCGACCATTCGATGCAGATCGAAGACTTCCTCGCTTTCCATCAATGCGTCACCCGCATGCTCCACTACCACAAAACGCGACCCAGGTTTTAAGGCCTGATAGATCTGCTCCAAAAAATACTTGGAGTTAGCTGGCCTACCAACTGGCACATATTCTTCACCGTTGTAACGCTTGGGAATGACATAGATATCATGCAGCGCCATCACGATTATGGCCGCATCCATGGTCTCCTCTCCTAGATCGAGATTAATGCCGCTGCGGGTATGACGATTGATGTTCCCAGGGTCCCGCTTATCAAAGCGATCGCGTAGCCCGTTAATGCCCCAGGCTTCGAAGCCATCGTTGTTGTGGAGCCAGACCTCTCCGTTGTCACCTACAACTCCAGCAAGAAGCTCACTGTAATAACCGCCGCTACCAAAGATATCGACGACGGTAGCACCCGGCTCGATGTGCAATAGAGGAATAACCGCCTCGGGCCTACTGCGGCTATCTCTGGCGAGATCATCAGGCAACCTGCCCTCTCTGCTCATCGCCGCGCGCACGAGTGCCTCATCAACCTCAGCGGCGAATACAGATGTGCTGCTCAGTAGTGCCCCGACAAGGATCAGGAACGTGAAACATTGTTGAAGATCAGAACGCATACAACCCAGCCTCACTAGTCTTCGTCTCTCAGCTCGAAACGTATGTTTAGATACACGAGTGAATCAGTTTGCTTTATGCCATGTGGTATGCCGGGTGGAACGAACACAATATCACCTGCCTGTATCAGGCGCTCATGCCCGCCACGAATTGCGCTACCTCTAAATTCTCCGGAGCCAGATCCTGCTTCCTTGTCTACTAATTCGCCTCCTGTAGCGACAATTCCAGAACCCTCTCGAATTACCCAGACCTCGCTGATACGGCCATGCTGAAGTGCCGTCTCTGCACCTTCGATATGCCGAACATTGACACTGAAGATGCCACCTTCAAGTATGCGCTTGGTAGCTATGCCGGCATCCTTCAAGTGTTGCGCTGCAGCCTCGAGCTCGGCTAATGACATATCCACGGCACTGTCTTTCGGTGCTAGCGGCGCGCCGGCAGTTTGCGCCATGGCCTGAGTCGAAAGGAGCACTATGACAATCAATATGCACTTAAACAGTTTCATGGTATTGCCTCATATTTGCGTGAATAGGCTTGAATTGAAAACAAGTCTACTCCACGTCTCTCAACTGGCGCAAACCGGCTGCTCGCTAGTTCTAGCTAGCGCTCTGCATGCGCCGTATTACGACGAGCCCCGCGATCTGGGCTGCTAGCGCAACCAGAATTATCAGTGCAGACCCCGTCACACCGGCTACAACAAACGCGCTTAAGCTTATAGCCCCATTGAATAACGCATACGGTAGCTGAGTACGGAAGTGCTCTATCTGCGGACAGCTAGCGCCGGTGGATGAGAGGATGGTTGTCTCGGATATCGGCGAGCTATGATCACCAAATAACCCGCCCGACAGAACCGCACCTATGCAGACATGTAGCGGCGCGTCGATTGCGACCGCGGTTGGTATGACCAAGGGGAACATGATCGCAAATGTTCCCCAGGATGAACCCGTTGCAAACGAAATAATGGCGGCTAATACAAAGGCCACCGCAGGCAACATCCAATATGGCAGACCAGCCTGGGCGACCGCTGCGATATAATCCGCCGCTCCTAACATTCTTCCTATGTCACTAAGCGCCCACGCCAGAAGCAGAGTCACAGCGACTAATGTCATCCCCTTCATGCCGCTGAGAAAGACCTCAATGCTGCCCAATACCTCTCGCACTTTTAGTACAGCCATCAGAACAATTAGTAGTGTGGCGGCAGCGAGGTAGGCTGTAGCCAGCCCCGCCCGAAAATCTGTGCCAGAAACTTGCTCGAAGGGAAAGCCAAGGGGCACCAACATTACCCCGAGAACTACAGCAAGGACGATCAGCGGTGCCCATACTAGAACCGGCCTCGCATTCGGGTGCGTGAATGCTTGGTACTGAATCTGGCTCTCATCCTGCGCTAGCACATTCGAATCCCCATCTGGGTCTCGCTGCGCAACATTCTCTGCCTTGGCCATTGCACCGAAATCAAAGCGCAGGAACGTGAGTAGCGGCACCATCATCACGGCGAGCCAGGCATAGAATTGAAATGGAATCGCTCGAATGAAAGCTGTGAACTCACTCTCCTGAATTCCGAGTGCCTCGTATTCGGAATAGATCAAACTCATGATGTAAACGCCCCAGCCAATAAAAGGCACCAGGATAGCGACGGGCGCAGACGTGGAGTCGATGATAAACGCGAGTTTTTGCCTGGAGATTCGTAACCTATCCATCAGTGGCCTGAAAACCGGCCCGATTATCAGAGGCGTACCTAAGTCCGAGAAAAATACTGCAATGCCACCGATCCACGCGGCGGTTTGCGCCTGCAGGCGTGACTTCACCCAGCGATTGATGGAGGCGGCGAAAGCTGTACCGCCACCGCTATTCTCAACCAGGGCGACGAAGCCACCAATAACGGCCAGCAGGATCAATACTCCCGCGTTGTAACTATCCGTGAGCTCAGGGATCAGATGTTCTTTAACCATGATGCCAGCGCCGGCCAATGGGTTGGGCCCATTTAACATCAGCACGCCCACGAATACGCCAGTGAAGAGACCTACGATAACGTTGCGGGTATATAGAGAAAGACCCAGAGCAAGAGCTATGGGTATGAGCGAAATAATGTCAGACGATGGCATTTATGATTTTTCTGAATCCCAACTGTCTAATACGAATAACAGTCTCACTGCAATACTAGGAATATAAACGGAAAAGGAGAGCACCCCGCGAAAGAGATAACACTCCTATCTATCAACCAATTAACAATGGCTTCGACTACTGTCGTGTTCCAGTAACGTCGAAGTCACCAAAATCGCTAGCGAATGCTCCAGTCAGGGAATCGCCTTCTACTACTCCGTTGAATCTTAGACTCAGGGACTGTCCACCAGCATCGACATCAACGTCGAAGCTTACGTTATTGCCATCAACAACTATGCCATCGACAGCCTGGTCGCCCTGATCGCTAGCCATCATGCCCGTACCATCTTCAGCTATTGTCCACACAGACTCCTGGTTGCCAAGCGGAGTGGTCGCCATAGTGTCCCAAGCACCTGCGAAAGGATTGGAATTACCCGCAGCACAGGCAGTTAGAATTATCAAAATGGCGGCGGCTAGTGAATTTCGAATTATTTTTGACATACAAAGCTTCCTTAGTTTTTCTCGGTATAACACCGTGGTTTTGATTATTTAAAATTGTGACTTGCTAAAATTATACAACTATCTTTGGGGTTGGTATAGCCGCCGCCACTGGCAGCAACAGAAAGCCCTGTTTTCGAATATAAGTCCCTG
>JAPKAI010000115.1 GCA_028825335.1 Gammaproteobacteria bacterium
AGCACGATGGCAATATTTCCGAAACAGCAAGACAGCTGAAGATGCATCGCCGCACCCTGCAACGGAAACTACAAAAGCGCCCCGTGGCTAAGTAACGGCGAACCGTACTCTGAAACGTCTCTACCTATCTCCGTCCCAGAGGCGTCATGGTCAGGTGTCGCCCACCGTCAACTATTAGGGTTTCACCCGTCACTACCTGAGGCCCGCTGATGAAATGCACAATCGCATCGGCTACCGTTTCTGCCGTCGCTGTAACTCCTAGCGGTGAATTTTTACGATGAAAGTCTATTAGCTCTTCATATTTCTGATCGCCTAGTCCTTCGCGCAGCCAATCGCCTTCAATGAAGCCTGGGCACACTGCATTGATCCGCAATTTAGGCCCCAATGCTCGGGCTAAAGACAGAGTCATCGTCACCAGCGCACCCTTAGAGGCAGCATAGGCCACCGAGCTGCCGATGCCGGTCACGGCTGCTGTCGAGGCGACATTGACTACCGCGCCGCCTTCTTCCTGCGATTGCATCTGCTCACTCACGGCGCGAATCATTTGATAACTGCCAATCACATTCACGCCATAGATATGCTGAAAATCATCACTACTCAAGCCGTGAAGATCCCAGTGGTCTACAAACTTGGTAGTGCCAGCATTGTTGACGAGAATATCGATACGCCCCCACTTCTCAATCGCTGCCGCCGCCATCGCGAGGCAGTTAGCATCCTCTGCCACATTTCCGCCCATAACCAAGCACTCAACGCCCAGCGCTTTGCACTCGGCAGCCACCGCATCGCCACCCTCAGAATTAGAATTGTAATTGATAACCACATTGCAGCCCTGAGCAGCCAATAATTTAGCCGTTGCAGCGCCTACGCCGCTGCTTGACCCAGTGATAATCGCGACTCTGTTGTTTAAATCTTTCACTTCGTTTAGCCCTCAATAAGTTGATTTCGCCACACAATGGAAATTAGCACAGATTGACGCCGATTCCAGCCAAATATAAGAAAGCAACCAAATGCGCCAATGGCACGTATATAAGGGACAAACGCGTTGCAATTGTATTTTTAAGAGTTACAATACGTAACACTTTTGCACTGGACCCCCAAGCAAAAGAGTAGCACCTTGAGCTTCGGTAGTTGAAGCCTCTAAACAACAGGGACGACCTACCCCAAAACCGCGTACCGCGAGCCATCCTTAATAGGCGCAGTTACTACGCCCGCTTCTAAGACAAAGTCATGGAGCGGTCTAAAAAGTTAAATAGCCCGAACTCATAGGTCTTATTACCGGAGATTGTAGTGAAGAATCAGCATGTCGTATCAGCAGGAATATTGATTGCAGTAGTGTTATGGATGGTTATTCCACAGAGCGCTGAAGAGCCAGATGAGAGTAATGCGCACACTTCTAGCACCATCGTGGCTGTACCCGAGGGCGTGTCACCAGGAGAGAATCCTAGCGATTTCATCGTACGTGCGGCGAGAATTAGTCAGCAGACCTACGGCAAGAAGGTTCGCGTACGCGGACGCACACAGGCATTTCGCCACGTAGAGGTGCGAGCTGAGCAAGCTGGCCGAATTGTGAGCGAGCCTGTTATGCGCGGAGCGAGAGTCAGCGAAGGCGATCTACTCTGTGAGATAGCAGTAGATGACCGTGACTCGAACTTGCTGGAGGCCCAAAGCCGACAAGAGCAGGCGGAATTTGAATACAAGGCGGCCCAAGACTTGCAAGACAGAGGACTGCAATCGGATGTGATCGTTGCCCAACTCAAGGCCGCACTGCAATCTTCTAAAGCGGGGGTAGCTCGCGCCGAATTGGCGCTAGAAAGGACTAGGATCGTCGCACCCTTCAATGGCGTCGTGGAAACACGCAGCGTCGAACTAGGCGACCTGCTAAATGCAGGGACAGTTTGCGCTTCTATACTTGACGATAGCCCGATGTTATTAGTCGGACTAGTTCCAGAACAAGATATCGGTAGCCTGATTGTTGGCGCCCGAGTAGCCGCTGAACTACTCACGGGGCAGCGCATAGCTGGCAACGTGAGCTACCTCGCACGCGCGGCTGATAACGTGTCCAGAAGTTACCGCATAGAAGTACAGGTAGATTCTTCTTTTGAGGATATTCGCCAAGGTATTACAGCCGAAATTTTAGTGGATTCAGCAGATATCCAAGCACATCTGATCCCCTCCTCCTCCCTCACATTGGACGACAGCGGGCTAATCGGCGTTAAGACTATCGGCTCCAATAACATGGTCGAATTTAACAATGTTGAAATCGTCGGCGACAACACAAGTTCGATGAATCCTGGCGTTTGGGTTACTGGCCTAAACGGTACAGTCAATCTTATTACTCTGGGTCAGGAAATTGTCTTTCCTGGACAGCAAGTAGAAAGCAATTTCGACTGGTCTCGCTAGTCCTACCAATAATTTGCAGTATTGAAGAGAGCTCACTTCATGAAGAACTATATTGATGCCGCCGTATCGCGCTCACGAACCACACTGAGTGTGTTCGTAGTTATTATGATCACAGGATTCGTTTCCTACCTCGCTATACCTGCCGAGTTAAATCCTGACGTTGAAGTACCTATCGTTATCACGACGATAATACATCAGGGCATATCGCCCGAGGACGCTGAGCGATTACTCGCTAAACCTGCTGAATTAGAATTGAAGACAGTCGATGGCATCACAGAGATTACCTCCTTCTCAAGTGAGAACGCGGCAACGATCGTTACCGAATTCGATATCGACTTTGAGCCTCAGTACGCACTAAGTGAAGTCCGTGAATCAATAAATAGGGCAAAGGCGCGATTTCCACAAGACACTGAAGAACCACTGATCCAGGAAGTCTCGGCGGCAACCTTGCCAGTAGTTCAGATAGCGATTGGTGGCACTGGCGTGCCGGAACGCGTCCTGTTGCAAATAGCAGAAGAGCTCCAACGAGAGATCGAAATTTTGCCTACTATTCTTGAGGCTGAGATGATTGGTAATAGAGAACGACTGTTAGAGGCCGTAATTGATCCAGCTAAACTCGAAACTTATGGGATCTCCAATACCTCAATAATTCAAACCGTTTCCAGCAACAACCGATTAATTCCGGCGGGTCAGGTGGATACAGGGCAAGGAAGTTTTTCGATTAAGGTTCCTGGACTTATCGAAGATGCCGATGACTTATTCAATTTGCCCCTCGCATCGAACGCCGATGGCGTATTGACTGTCTCAGATATCGCCGACGTACGACGCACATTTAAAGATGCTACACGTTATTCCTATGCCAACGGCACCGCCGCGATTTCACTCAATGTGATGAAGCGCAAAGGCACCAGCATATCCGAAGCAATGGAGCAAATAGATATTGTAGTTCAAGAACTACGCCCTAGCTTGCCGCCTGCAGTTAGTTTGTCGTATATCAACAACACGGCACCCATAATGCTTGAACAGAACATGAGCCTTCAGGGAAATATGGCGACAGCCATGATTCTAGTAATGATAGTAGTTATTGCCTCTGTCGGGGTACGTTCTGGCCTGCTAGTAGCCCTCGCGATTCCTTTTTCTTTCTTCTTCGCATTCATCATTATTCGATTGCTAGGCTTCACTTACAACTCCATGGTGATGTTCGGCCTACTACTGGGACTCGGCATGCTAATCGATGGAGCCATTGTGATGGTCGAATATGCTGACCGCAAGATGGCTGAAGGTCTAAATGCTAGAGACGCCTATAGAGTCGCCGTAGATCGAATGTATTGGCCTGTATTGGCATCTACTGCTACAACGCTTGCAGCTTTCCTTCCCCTCATGTTATGGCCCGGCGTTTCTGGACAGTTTATGAGCTATCTGCCAATCACTGTATTTGCAGTGTTATTTGGATCACTGTTTTATGCACTATTGTTCGCCCCAACTATTGGCTCCCTGATTGGCAAGTCAAGCGCTGCCGATCAATCCTATCATCAGAATCTTGAAAGTGACGATCCTCTTAAAACTGGCGGCATCACCGCTTTCTATGCGCGAATTCTTACCGTTGCCGTGCGCTCTCCGATAGTTGTGTTCTTTACTAGTATCGCCACCCTAGTAGTAATCGTTTGGGCATACGGCCAGTACGGCAAAGGCGTAGTATTTTATACTAGCCCCGAGCCAAGCCAGACTCAAGTTCAAGTCTTTGCTAGAGGTAATTCCTCACCGGCAGAGCTGCGTGACGTGATGCTCGATGCTGAATCCCGGATACGCAAAGTCGGGCACATTAAGGGCATTGTTACTCAATCCGGATCTGGAAATAGTTTAGGTGGGGGCATGCAATCTGCCCCCGACCTTATCGGCACGATCTTTATCGAAATGACTAATAGGCGCACCAGAGATATCGACGGTTTCGAAGTTGAAAACCAATACCGAGACGCTGTCGCTAATCTACCCGGTGCTAGAGCGGAAGTTGTCACTATAGAACAAGGACCTCCAGTCGGGAAGGCCATCCAATTGGAACTATCCGGCGACGATCTTGAAGTGCTATTCGCCGAATCCGCACGTATTCGCAATTACATGGAAAACACCATGGAGGGTCTAATCGATGTTGATGATACAGCTCCGGTTCCCGGCATTGAGTGGGAGATCGTTGTAGACCGTGCACGAGCTGCTATGTCCGGAGCCAATATGACTGAAATAGGAACTGCTATTCAGCTAATGACCAACGGCGTATTCATGGGTGACTACCGCCCTAGCGATAGCGAAGAAGAAGTGGATATTCGTGTGCGTTACCCAGCTGAGTATCGTGGCTTGGAGCAGATGGACACCATCCGTATAAACACGGCCAACGGTGATCTAGTGCCTATCAGTAGCTTCGTTACTCGAGTTGCCAAGCCCGCAGTAAGCGCTATTCAACGCGTCGATGGAGAACGTGTCGTCTATGTTCGCGCTAACGCCGCACCTGGCCTCGTTGCTGACAACAAGGTTTCAGAGTTAGAGATATACATGGAAGAGAACCCTCCTGCGCGTGGCATAACCTATCAATTCCGCGGTGCAAACGAAGAGCAGGACGCGGCGGCGGCTTTCTTAGGTCAGGCCTTCACTTTAGCCATGGCGCTGATGGCGATCTTGCTTGTGACTCAATTCAATAGTTACTACCAGTCGTTGTTGATTCTCTCATCAGTCTTGCTCTCCACGGGAGGAGTATTGCTAGGCATGCTGATAACCGGCCAGACCTTCAGCGTGATATTAACCGGCATAGGCATTGTCGCCTTAGCAGGCATAATCGTGAACAACAATATCGTACTGATCGACACATTCAATCACCTGAGGGCTGAGCACAAGGATTGGTCGCTGCAAAACGTAATTGTACAGACCGGTGTACAGCGCCTGCGTCCTGTATTCTTAACTACGTTCACGACCGGTTTCGGTCTGCTGCCACTTGCCATGGCCGTTTCGGTGGATTTAATCGGGGCCGAAATCGAAGTTGGCGGCCCGATTGCATCTCAATGGGTTAGTCTCGCCTCCGCTATCGTATACGGTCTATCCTTTGGAACAATCCTGACATTGGTAGTAACGCCAGCTATGCTAGCGCTGCCTGATCGTCTGCGGATACTTATAGGTAGAGCACCTAAATTCCAGAAACATTCTGAGCCTAGCCTCAGTCAATAGATAGAAAGCCGCTAAGGCACATAAGCCGAAGCTAACCGGGACAGCAAATCGCTGTACCCAGATTTGCGTTCGTGTGAGAATACAAACTTGTTCCCTAAAAAAGTGGTTCCTTGATGGGGCTCTTAGTCACATTTTTCGCTGCCAGCATCTTCTTCTCCTTTCTCTGTTCAATTTTAGAAGCGGTTCTTCTTAGTATCACCCCTGCCTATGTTGCAACTCAGGACAGAGACAATACCGCCATTTCCAAAAAACTCTCGCGCTTCAAAGAAGATATCGATCGGCCACTTGCCGCAATTCTCACACTAAACACAATCGCTCACACAGTCGGCGCCATCGGCGTCGGCGCGCAGGCAGCTGTTATATTCGGCGCATCCAAAATTGAATTTTTGGGCTTTGCTATCATTAGCTGGGAAGGATTCGTAGCTGGCATGATGACTATGGCTATACTCATCTTCTCCGAGGTGATTCCCAAGACATTAGGCGCGAACAATTGGGAAGCACTCACTCCGCTCTCGATACGCATTATTAATCTACTTATGCTAGTACTCGCACCTATGATCTGGCTAAGTCAGCTAATCACTAGGAATCTGAAGAAGGACAAAGACAAGCCAGTGCTGAATAGAAGCGACTTCTTAGTCATGTCTGAACTTGGCAAAGACATCGGAATTCTTAAGGAAAGCGAGCAGAAGATTATCAAGAACCTTCTTCGCTTTAATGGCATACTTATAAAGGATGTTATGACGCCACGTATCGTTGTAGTGGCCGAAGATGGCTCTACTATTATTAAAGAATTTCATGACAGAAATTCCGAGTTGCCGTTCTCCCGCATACCTGTGTATGAAGACAGTAATGACAAGGTAACGGGGTATGTTCTTAAGGATAAAATTCTGCTTAATCTGGTGGAAGGAAAAGGCGATGAGACATTGAATTCACTGCGTCGCGACATCATCATTTCACACAGCGCCACACCAATCCCAGATCTACTAGATAAATTCATTGCCGAGAAGGAGCACATTGCGCTCGTAGTCGATGAATATGGAGGGATGGAAGGCATCGTAACTATGGAGGATATTATCGAGACGCTACTTGGCATCGAGATAGTCGACGAAATGGACAGCGCAGAGGATATGCGTGCCCTAGCCCGAAAGAACTGGAAATTACGCGCTAGGAAGATGGGCCTGTTGCCCACAGATGAATCAGTGAAGGATGGTGATTCTGGCTAGAGCGAGAATTGAAACCTCTAGAGTGAACTTTAATACCAAGCGCTCGTTCGGTTTTTTTTGGTTCTAAGTACAGCCTA
>JAPKAI010000192.1 GCA_028825335.1 Gammaproteobacteria bacterium
AACGTGACTTCAACAGAAGAATCAGCGAAGGACTGATTTAAAATATTCGTAATTTTCTTGTTCATCGAAGTGTTATCTGCTTTAGCACTCCTTTTGATTTTCCGATGGAGCGATGCCGGCAGTCTTAATACAAACTTCACTTGTTCAGCTTGTGCCATTTGAGTTCCTTGCAACGAGACCTGATTGGTCGATTATACTCTTTAGTCGTGTACATAGCTGCTTACTAAAGTAATGCCCTAGGTCGTGTACATAGCTGCTTACAAAAGTGATGTCCTGGTGAGCTCACCCTGCCCTCAGAATGCTATAATCGTCCACCCTTGTTCTTCAATTGCTCTATGAACAAACCCCTCACCCGTAAAAGCGTGCTCTACATTGCATGGCCCATCATACTTTCCAATCTTTCCACTCCGCTGTTGGGGCTGGTTGATACCGCGGTCATTGGAAATCTCGGCAACCCGGCGCTGATCGGGGCTATTGCTATTGGTGCGATGATTTTCAGTTTCATCTACTGGGGATTTGGGTTTCTGCGAATGGGCACCACCGGCCTGATCGCCCAGTGCCGCGGCGCAGAAGACAATGATGGCACTAAAGCCGCATTCTATAGAGCCCTGATCCTTGCAGTCAGTATCGGGTTAATTCTATTGCTACTCCAGAACATCCTCGCTGGGTTCGCATTTTCAGTCATTGATGGAAGTCCAGCCGTTGAGGAGGCTGCCGCTACCTATTTCGGCATCAGGATATGGACAGCCCCCCTTAGCCTTACCCATCTCGTGGTGATGGGGTATCTGCTAGGCCACCAGAAATCGAAAACCATCCTATGGATACAGCTATTACTCAATGGGGCCAACATCGCTCTGGATTTCGTATTCGTAGTTGGGTTTGGTTGGGGTGTAGCCGGCATTGCTACGGCGACCGTCATCGCAGAGATTCTTGCGACTACCGTCGGAATTTACATCGTCTTTCGGCATATGAGCGATAGCTACGGCAGCATCAGCGTCCCAATGAGCATCCTGAAAGATGTTCAGGCGATCCTCCGAACCCTTAGTGTTAACAGAGATATTATGATCAGAACCTTGTCCCTGATCTTCGCCTTCGCATGGTTTACCAACGAAGGCGCGAAATCGGGCGACGTTATGCTCGCAACCAACGCAATCCTGATGCAATTCGTGAGTTTTTCTGCCTTCTTCCTGGATGGTTACGCGCTTGCTGCCGAAAGCCTCGTCGGAAGCGCTGTTGGCGCAAAAAATCGGAACCGTTTTGACCGAACACTGCGTTATATCAATGAGTTGGGGCTCTTAACGGCCACTATCCTCACAATGGCTATTTTCCTGGCGGGGCCAGCCATGATTGATCTACTGACAAACGTCAATGAGGTAAGGAATACAACCAGAACCTATCTGCTCTGGGCAGTCGCTGCACCTGTCATTTCTCTTTGGTGTTATTTGCTGGATGGCGTCTTCATCGGAGCGACTTGCACTCGTGAGATGCGCAACGCCATGCTGTTCTCATTACTGGCTTACCTTGCAGCCTGGTACCTCCTAACACCGGTTTTTCTGAATCATGGGTTATGGCTATCGCTACATGTGTATTTCGTCGCTCGTGCACTGACTCTTTGGTATTACCTGCCCAATGTCAGGGCCCGATGCGCCTAATTGCTTTTCCCGTACCAGTCACCGTAAACTTTGTCGCTCGAACACTACGGATTCAACAATGAAAATCTCTACCTTGATGAGTTACGCGCAGGGCTACGTCGGCGCGACAAAAGAAATTGTGGAAATGGAAAA
>JAPKAI010000031.1 GCA_028825335.1 Gammaproteobacteria bacterium
CCAATGGGCCTTGCCAAGACTGCCCAGCTAGGCAGTGGCATGGGGCACTTTGCGAATATTCTAGGCATCCTAGACAGCTACGAATTTGAAGAAGTACGGGGCAGCACCAAGATCGTTAAGGAAGCGGCCGGTGTCTGCGGCTTTATTACTCCTTGGAACTGGCCACTAAACCAAATCGCCTGCAAGGTAGCACCAGCAATTGCAGCGGGTTGCACGATCGTATTGAAGCCCAGCGAGATAGCGCCACTGAGCGCCTACCTCTTGGCTGAGATTATTGCGGAATCCGGTTTGCCTGCTGGAGTATTTAACATGGTGAACGGCGACGGCCCGAGTGTAGGCGCGGCAATCTCTTCTCACCCTGAAATCGATGTTGTTTCCTTCACCGGTTCAACCCGCGCTGGTCAGGAGGTTGCTAAGGCAGCGGCTGACGGCATCAAGCGCGTGATGCAGGAACTGGGCGGCAAATCTGCGAATATCATTCTCGACGATGCCGATCTGGCAAAATCGGTCGGCGGCGGTGTAATCGGCTGTTTCGGGAACAGCGGCCAGTCCTGTAATGCACCGACTCGCATGTTAGTGCCTAAAGCTAAAATGGCAGAAGCTATTGAGATTGCTAAGGTAGCGGCGGCAAAGGCAAGTGTTGGCGATCCATCGGATGAGAAAACAAGACTTGGCCCCGTTGTGAGTGAACTGCAATTTAATAAGATCACCGCCTTGATAGAGAAAGGTATCGCCGAAGGAGCCGAGCTGATCGTTGGCGGCCCAGGTCGCCCCGAAGGCATCGACAAGGGCTATTTCATCCAGCCCACCGTGTTTGCCAATGTCACGAATGATATGACGATCGCTAGAGAAGAAATTTTTGGGCCGGTATTGACCATCCTCGGCTATGAAGATGACGAAGATGCCGTCCGCATAGCGAACGATACAGAGTACGGACTCTCTGGCTATGTATCGGGCGATCCTGCGCACGCAGAGAAGATAGCGAGGCAGATTAGAACCGGCATGGTTCACATCAACGGCGCTGGCCCAGACTTTTCTTCTCCTTTCGGAGGCTATAAGAAATCTGGCAACGGACGTGAGTGGGGGCTGGAAGGCTTCGAAGAGTTTTTAGAAACCAAAGCCATGCTTGGCGCAGCCTGAGGGGTAGTGAAATGTCAGTTGATATAAAAAAAGCAGCAATCGATATAGGCATCGTTACAAAAGATATCGATGCGATGATGACGTTCTATGGCGAGACACTCGGGCTGAAGCTTGAAGGTTCTATTCCAATGCCCGGTGGCGGCACCATGAATCGCTTCAAGGTTGGCGACAGTGTGATCAAAGTCATCGAACTTGATCCCGCCGCGCCGGCTGACGCAGCACCAGGTGGAATTCGTGGAGCAGCTGGTTATCGCTACTGGACCATTACCGTAGGCAACCTAGAAGCGAGCGTCGACAAGGCTGCTGCTGCTGGAGCGAAGATAGTAGTGCCCGCCAAGGTCGTGCGCGAGGGCATCACGATAGCCATCATTGCCGATCCAGATGGCAACTGGGTGGAACTACTAGAAATTTCCTAGTGCGTTAATTAGTGCTGGGGCTCTGAACATGCGGAGCCACACTACACCAGCGTGTTGACTCCTATTCAACCACTTCTCTGTAGCAACTACCGCACCCGGCTCAACATCTGGGGGTGGTGGATTCTTCGGTGGTGGCGGAGGCGGCTGGCAGCGGATATAAATATGCCCACACTAATTCATGAGCGCGTAAGACAATGCCAAGTTGGCGAATACCCTAAGGCAATCTGCCGATTAAGTTCGGGCTGGGTAGTACTAGGAGATGTCCAGTTCCTGCCCGGCTATAGCCTGTTGCTACCTGACCCTGTAGTACCTCACCTCAATGAGATGGGTGTTGAGGCTAGAAAGAATTTTCTCTACGAGATGTCAGTAGTTGGTGATGTCGTCTTGGAAATCACCGGAGCAGTTAGGATCAACTACGAAATGCTCGGCAACATAGAGCCCGCGCTACACGCACATATATTCCCGCGATTCGAAGATGAACCTGATGAGTTTAAACTGAAGCCGGTCTGGTTCTACGACTGGAACAATGCACCTGAATTCGATTCGAGCCGCGACATAGAAATAATGCAGGCTATCGCACAAGGCTTAGAACGGCGCGGCTTGATCGTATAATAATCCGTACGCTTAAAAACACGCATAAAGAAGAGGCCCTAAGGCCCCTTCTTTGAAGGCAAATAAATTCGCTCTCTTATAGAGATGCTTTGTAGAACTACTTCCAAATACTGCGAGACTTCAATGGGATGTCGAACACTGGACGACCAGGATTCTCGACATGAATGATGAAAGTGTCGGCATCGGGATGACTATAGCCTAAGGCTGACATGCCACCTTCTGATGTTGCCTTAAACTTCACACTATTCCCCGTGATCTCAACCAATTCCATTTCCTGTGGGCCATCAGTGCGCGCGACCATGCCCGGATCCCACTGCTGAATGTGCAGAACCAGAGAGCCGTCTACCTCTTCAATGGTGATCATCTCAAACATGCTGGTTGCATCGTCACCTGTCATTCTTACCATGGCAGCAATTGAACCCGCCTCTCCCATAATCCAATTCTCTTCTAGCTGATTTGGACCTAGATTGCCCGCCCAATTACCTGTCATCCAAGCAATATCCTCAACGGTAGCTGAAGGGCCTGCCGCGAAGCTAGACCCTGAGAAGGCAGCTAGGCCAAGAAATACCATTACTGTAATTGTTTTCCTATTTATCATTCTGTTCTCCGTAGATTAATTGCTTATGTCTAATTAGTATTTCTTTAAAATTCGTGAATTCCACTCAACCAATGTAATAAAAACCCGGTATCACAACGACCCATTATTTTTGAATCTCTTGCAGCCAGTTTTCCAACGATTTCCATTCCATTCTAAACATATGCGGTGCACCATCAAGAACATCCGCATCCAGAACAACGTCTGCGTCCGTTAGGCTGGCGACTGTCTCATCGAATCGATCCGCCCAATCTAACTGATCACTCCCACCGATGCGTAGATAAACAGGAAAGCCCTTTAAGGCTTCGTTATCTGTGTCCGAGCTCGATATCGCCGGGACTGCTGCCACTCCGAAATAGTTTTGCGGATCACGTCGCGCAATTTCCAATGCCGACATTCCTCCGTTAGATACCCCCGCCAACAACACCTTCCCTTGCGCAACATCGTCTCGCTTCTGCAATTCGACGATCAACTCTAAAATGAGTGCATTGTTTGCCACACCTCGAAAGGAACGATTGTTGGGTGAGATAGGTACCGCAACCATCCACCCCCTCTCTGCGAAACCGCTACCCAGCCAACGCGAGGTATCTTGTGATATCGATGCATTGCCTGGCCCACCGCCCATAAGGATGACTAGAGGGTGCCGCTGATCACTGTCGTTTTCTGAAGCAACAAGAAAAAAATTCAACACTGTGCCATTTTGCAATGTTATGCGCTCTTGAGCCTGCATTGTCATGGGGAGCAAACTGCAACAGAAAATAAACAACGTTATTAGCTTTTTCATCCTCAGTCTCCTGACTTCTAAATTAATCGTCCTGGGAATCTTCCCTCTTCTTATAAACTTCCTCGAATTGACCCTGCAGGCGGCGCATGCCACCTAGCCAGCGGTCGTAGTCGTCTGTCTTCCTGCGCATATAGGTCAATACTTCCGGGTGCGGCAAACAAAGAAAGCGCTCGCTCTCTAAAGTCTCCATTACTGTATCCGCCAACTTGTCGGGTTCCAACATGCCATCGAGGCCTGCAACTCCGCCATCGCCACCTGCCGTCATCGCAGTGCGCACTGCCTGAGGACAGAGCACCGATACTTTGATTCCACGCTTGCCGTAGGTAATCGAGAGCCATTCTGCGAAACCGATCGCGGCATGCTTCGTAACGGAGTAAGGAGCCGAGCCTACCTGGCTCAATAGTCCCGCAGCGGAGGAAGTGTTCAAGAAATAGCCTTCGCCACGTTCAAGCATACCCGGAAGAACTGCACGAGCCGCAAATACGTGGGACATGACATTGATATCCCAGATCGATTGCCAGGCATCTGTGCTGACATTCTCTCCGCCAGCCGTAAATATCCCTGCGTTAGAACAAAATAAATCAATCTGGCCGAATTTTTCAAGCGCCTTACTCACCAAGGCATTAACGTCTTCCTCGTCACCAACGTCTGTCTTAACTCCTAATGCCTGCGTGCTCACAGAAATATCTGCGACCGTTGCATCGATACCATCGGAATTAATATCTGACACTACGATTGCCTTAGCACCTTCCCTAGCAAATCTTTCACAGAGTGATTTCCCTATGCCACTTGCTCCTCCAGTAACTACGATAACCTTGTCTTTAATTTGCATATTCTTTTGGCTTCCTTCTAGTTTAACTTTTGCCTAACACATGTAACTTGTTATTTTCCCTATAGCGAACTACGCTGAAATCATTTCTCTAAGACGATTTGAAAGGATATCTTCAGCCTCTTCCACGATTCTTGCAACCAACTCTTCACAGCTTGGATTGTCATCGATCAATCCAACAATCATTCCTGCCGACCAAATACCTTTGTCCAAGTCACCACCGTCGAATAGCTCTCTGCCCTTCACGCCCTGCACTAGAGGCTGGATGTCTTCAAATTTCGTTTCACCAGGGCGAGACTCTATTTCTACAACTTTTTCTGCAATGCTGTTCTTGAAAACGCGTGCCGTATTTCGCAACGAGCGGTAGATGAGCGCCGTATCCAATTCTGTTGCTTCGATCATTTTCTGTTTCACATTGTCATGAATAGGCGCCTCCTTCGTAACCATGAAGCGCGTCCCCATATTAATACCATCAGCGCCCATCGCTAGCGCGGCAGCTAGGCCTCTGCCATCCCCCAAACCACCTGAGGCGAGAAAAGGTATCTTCAATCTTTTTGCTGCGAGTGGGAGAAGAATCATATTGGTGACGTCATCTTCACCGGGATGACCGGCACACTCGAAGCCGTCTACGCTCACTGCATCACAGCCGATCTTCTCGGCCTTCAATGAATGGCGTATCGAGGTGCACTTGTGAATAACCTTGATACCCGCCTCTTTAAAAAGTGGCAGGTACGGCTCAGGGTTGCGACCCGCTGTCTCGACAATCTTTACCCCAGAGCCGACGATTGCCTGAGCATATTCATCATAGGGTACTGGCTTGATGGTCGGCAGGATGGTCAGATTGACCCCGAATGGCTTGTCAGTCATCGACTGGCAGCGTTCAATCTCTTTGAGAAGATCCTCGGGCGTGGGCTGCGTTAGTGCAGTTATGATGCCCAGCCCCCCAGCGTTAGATACGGCCGATGCGAGCTCGGCTAATCCAACCCACTGCATGCCTCCCTGAATTATAGGATGCTCGATACCTAGTAATTCTGTAATTCTTGTCTTCATTGCTGCCTTTATCCCTGTCAAACCACGCCTGATATCTCTCTCTACCGTATATAATGCGCGGCTTATCTCGAAATCCAAAAGACAGTGTACGTGTTAAACCCAAGGGCTGTAAAGACAGAGGAATAGGTCGATAACCTGTGCTATATTGTCGAGCTTTTAGAATAACCGCTTCAGGAAAGACCGATATAGAAGCTAGTTTACGAACCGCTGAGGGCTTAATCCTCAAACTTTTTATAATTTAAAACAAGGGAACATAAACCTATTTTTTCCACTTGAATAGATCGCCGCAGAGCGCAACAAGTGGAAAAGAGTGGTTTATAAATTCGGAGATTTAGAATGATTCATAAGTTATTAGTTACCAGCATAGCCGCTGCGGCTGGCCTGGCAGCAGTGCCCGCGCTTGCTCAAAATGGCCAACAAGCCATAGAAGAAATCCAAGTTACTTCCACCCTCAGAAAATCTGCGGGCCTCGCTGACGTTAATGCAGCGGTTTCTGTGCTCGGCGAACAGGAATTGGATTTGATCAACCACTCTCATTTACAAGAAGCGTTGAATCGGCTTCCTGGCGTGAGTATCCATCGTAATAATGGGCAAGAGAGCCTCCTTGCGATTCGCTCGCCGATACTTACCGGTGCAGGCGCATGTGGCTCCTTCTTAGTAGCGGAAAACGGTATACCTGTTCGCTCTAGCGGATTCTGTAACGTAAACGAGATGTTCGATACGCATTCTGAGAATGCGTCCAGCGTCGAAGTCATACGCGGACCAGGCAGTGCATTCTGGGGATCGAACGCCGTACACGGTTTGATCAATGTCGTGTTGCCAAAAGCAGGCGAGGCCGGCGAAGTTATGCTCGAGCAGGGACCTCGTGGCTCAAAGCGGCTCAGAGGCTCATTCGGCCAAGACTACGGCAACTTCAAGCAATTATTGATGGTCAACGGTATTAGTGAGGAAGGCTACCGCGATGACAGCGGTTTAGATCAGCAAAAAGTCTCATGGCTTTACAACTACACAACCAAAAATGGCGCCAACCTCGACGGCGGTTTTACGATGATAAATCTTAATCAGGAAACTGCTGGATATGTCAAAGGAACCGACGCCTTCGAAGACAGCACACTGCGCGATACTAATCCAAACCCTGAAGCCTTCCGCGATAGTGTGAATGGCCGCGTCTGGACTACAATTACTCAACAGTTGGGTGACTGGGAAGTGGTGATGACGCCTTACTTCCGCGAAGTGAATATGACATTCATGCAGCATTTCTTGCCTGGACAGCCTATAGAAGACACCGAGCACCGCAGCGTTGGCTTTCAATTTGCTGCGTATAAGGAACTTGATAACGGTGCCAATCTTGCGATGGGCTTCGATATCGAAGATACCGACGGCTCGCTCAAGCAGTTTCAACCAAACCCAACTTCAGGATCATTCTTCCTGCGCAACCACATCCCTCAGGGCCAGCACTACGACTTCGACGTAGACATTCGCCAATATGCAGGCTTCATCAACTACGAACAGGGCTTCGGTAACGGCTGGGAACTATCTCTGGGTTTGCGCCTAGAGAGAATGGAGTACGTCTATGACAACAACATGATCGACGGACGCACCGACGAGTTCGGCGTGGCTTGCCGCTTCGGTTGTCGCTATAACCGCCCTGCTGACAGAGATGACAGTTTTACCAACGTCTCTCCAAAGCTAGGCCTGAGCTATGCGCTGAATGACAACCACGACCTGCAATTCAGGGTACAGCGAGGCTTCCGCGCACCACAGGCTACTGAACTGTATCGCCTACAGAACTCACAGACGGTCGCGAGCTTAGATTCTGTGGAACTAAACAGCTATGAAGCAGCCTTTAAAGGCGCCGGTGAAAACTGGAACTATTCTGCTTCCTGGTACTTCATGGACAAAGAAAATGAGATCTTCGCAAATAGCGCTAGAGCAAACCTTAATGACAGCCATACCTCACATCGAGGAATCGAGTTTGCTATGGGGCTGGATATTACAGACACACTTTCTGTTCAGGGTGTCTTTAACCTAGCTAAGCATACCTACGAAAATCCCCAGATATCCGGTGGAATCAATATCAATGGGAACGACGTAGATACCGCGCCGAATACGTTCGGTAATTTGCGCCTGCAGTGGAGACCAATCAGCTCGGTTACGACCGAACTCGAACTGGTTAACATGGGTGACTACTACACGAATCCTGAGAACACAGCGAGCTATGAAGGACATGACATCTTGAACTGGCGAACACAGTATGCGTTTAATGATGACCTGACCTTCTATCTAAATGTGCTTAACGCAACGGATGAGGAATACGCGGAGCGTGCAGACTGGACAACGTTCAATGGCGATCGCTATTTTCCTGGTGAACCTGTAAGAGCATTCTTCGGAGTTACTTGGAAATATAAGTAGTTTCCAAAACGTTGATAAAAATGCCGACACTAAGTCGGCATTTTTATTTCTACCAATAGCATCTGAAGAACGATAGGGTTATCACAATGCACAACGCAGATGACAGCAATTCAGCGCAGGCCTTCAATGATCTGCTTGCCTATTTCTCTCGGAACAAGAACGATAATCCAGACCCGATTTTTCATCCTGATGACTCAGTTAACAAGATGATGACAGAGCGCCCTACCGCTCTGCGAAAAGCCTCGGTACTAATTCCTATAACCCGACACAAGCCGAGCAAGAATAGCGAGATAGTGCTCACCGTGCGCTCAGAGAACCTAAATAGCCACCCTGGCCAGATCAGCCTACCTGGAGGCTCCGAAGAGGCGATCGATTCGGATGTAGTTGCTACGGCGCTAAGAGAGAGCGAGGAAGAGATTGGCCTCGCCCAGAGCGACGTTGAGGTCATAGGCCGCTTGGGCGACCTGGCGCTTCCCTCTGGCTTTCAAATCACACCCATCGTCGGGCTTATAGAACCAGATTTAGAATATATACCCTGTTCTATCGAGGTCGCAGAGATTTTTCATGCACCTCTTTCCCTACTGATGAATCTAAACTCCTACAAGCCCACATCCATGACCTATGACAATCAATCGAGAAAAGTTCTCGAGCTACAGTTTGAACGGTTTAGGATTTGGGGTGCCACGGCAGCAATTCTCTACCATCTTGCGCAGGTGGTCGAAAATTCGAAAACATAAATTGGGTAGAGTTTTAGGCAAAGGACTTAGCTAGCACTGGGGCTAGGTCTTTCTGAATTAAGCTTCTTCGAAACTGAGCCGCTTTTACCCTCATCGCTAAAGGTAGAGTGACAAACTTTGTTGCGACCTTCCTTTTTGGCTAGGTAGAGAAAAGAATCAACCTTCTCCACGTATTCTTTTTCTGTTAATTCCTCGCCTCCGCAGCGACAAGGAATATCCAGCCTACGAACAGTCTTCTTAACTAGACCGAATATGTGGCTAAGTACGACGTTGCCAGCCTCATGGCCATAGGCGTCGTTGACGGCTTAAAATGATCTAAGCCTAACATTATGAGACAGGTGGGCTGACCAGAACGACGAGTACGCTCCACCTCCAAGCTAAGCGCTTGATTAAAGTAGCGGAAATTAAACATGCGCGTCAATTCATCCGTACGCACTAGCGCCGCCAACTGCCTGATCTCTTCCTGAAAACATAGCACAAAGGCGTATTAGCCAACGCCACTTCCCAATTTTTTCGATCTTTTAGGCTATTAATTATTAATATTCAATAGCCTACGGGATAGCCCAGTCAGGAAAAGGGCCTAATACACCGAAGGTTAAATGGCCCACTGTGTAGACAAAGAGGGTGATCAGAAACACTGAAAGAATATCCAGCCAGATGCCTGCCACCACCATCTTCATTATGGGCACCCTCCCAGAACCGTAGACGATTGCATTAGGCGGTGTAGATACAGGCAGCATAAATGCGCAGGAGGCAGCCAAAGTCGTGGGAATAAGCAGTAGTAACGGATGCACTCCGATGGCCTGAGACAGGCTGGCCATGATCGGTAGAGACAGCGAAATTGTCGCTGTGTTAGAGGTTACTTCCGTGAGCCCAGTGATAAAACCCACTGTGCTCATCACAATAATCAGAGGACTAGCGTCTCCGAGAAGCAACTGCAACTGTCCTGCGATATAGACGCCTAGGCCCGACGTTGTAAAGCCTTTCGCAAGCGCCAAGCCACCACCGAATAGTAACAAAATTCCCCATGGCACCTTTTTAGCATCTTCCCAATCCATGAGGCGACCACCCACCTGCTTGCTGGCCGGAATGATGAACAGCAGTAATGCCATAGCGATAGAAACGGTCCCGTCATCGATCATATAGCCAACTGGGTCGGAACCTACAAATGCAAGGAACGAATCTAAGTAGTGGCTCCATCCATAAATATCAACATCGGCCCCGAATAAACGCTCCTTCCTCGTCATCCATAATAGGGCTGCACTGACGAACACGAACGTTACTCTTTTTTCCTCGGGGGACATCACTCCGAGTTTTTCAATTTCATTGCGGATAAAATCACGCCCACTAAAGGGCGTCGTAGCCGGCAGAGGGAAAACAAATCGAGTGAGAACAAACCAGGCTATCAACATATAGGTTGCACTCATCGGTAAGGCAAATATCATCCATGACGCGAAGGTAATTTCAGGAGCCAAAGGAAACAACTGCGGCAACTGGGTTACCAGAACGCCGTTGGGCGGCGTGCCGATCAATGTCGCAAATCCGCCAATAGAAGCGGAGTAGGCTATACCCAACAGTATTGTGAGTGGAAAATTTTCGGCTCGCTTATCTATGATGACGCCTTTAGCTGCAGCCTCACGATTTAACTCTTCATATAAAAGAATAAGCGACATTCCCATAGGCATCATCATCAACGCAGTTGAGGTGTTCGACAACCACATAGAAAGAAAGCCGGTGGCAAGCATGAACCCTAGAACGAGCCGATGGGGCTGACCGCCGATGACACGCAAGATATTCAAGGCGATACGTTTGTGTAGATTCCACTTCTCGACCGCCGTAGCAATAATAAAACCGCCGAGAAATAGCAGGATAATCCAATCCATATATTGGCCGGCCACATTCGGGAAAACGATATCCAGATCGGAAGGGCTTAAGCCGTTGCGCATACTAACCGTTTCGAAGTCGATCTGATTCGCCGCAGGCACTAGGCGCCCGCGCATGATGCCCAGCAGCGGGAATAGAACTATGGGAAGTAGTGCCGTTGCGGAGAGTGGTATTGCCTCAGTGATCCACCATATCGCCATTAGCAATATCACCGCAGCCATACGAGTCACGAGCGGATTGTTGGGATCAAGATCGACGAACAGCAACACTAGAACGAATGCCAACGGCCCTAGCCACAGCCCTATTTTACTTCGCATAGGTGTGCTTTCGACTTGTTGAATGGCAGCTGTCATGAGGCGTCCTTATAGGTGTTGTTAGTCTTCCGTTAATCCTGTCCGTTCTTGGTGCAGTATTTTAGTTGGTTTTGTAGACGAATTATGTTCTCGGGAAAAAATAGAAAAGCGAATGCTGGGATAGAAAACCCAAACAGGTATTTAAGGTTGTCACCGCACGAATTAATTGCGAGACCTACCTCAAATACCCGCCTACAAAACGCCAGGGTACCTAGAGTTGCTCGAGCATTGTTTCCGCTGAGCTCGCCTTGATCTCGCCGGGGGCCTCGACTCCTAGATAAGTAACCATACCGTCTTCAACGATCATACCGAAGCGCTGAGCCCGCTTGCCCATACCAAAACCACTAGCATCGAGCTCAAAGCCAATAGCGCTGGTAAAGTCGCCATTACCATCCGCTAGCATCAGTATCTCTTCGGCATTCTGATTCTGGCCCCAGGCACCCATGACGAAAGCATCGTTCACCGACATACAGGCGATAGTATCCGCGCCTTTTGCTTTTAGAGCGTCGGCGTTCACTACAAAGCCAGGTAGGTGAGTTAGAGAGCAGCCTGGAGTGAATGCACCAGGTACGGCAAAGAACACAACCTTCTTGCCCGAGAATACTTCGTCACTGCTTATATCTGCCGGTCCATCTGCGGTCATATGCTTGAAATTTACCGATGGAACCTTGTCTCCGACTTGGATCGTCATTGCGAACTCCTAATAGTTAGTTTTAATTCAGTTAGCGGATAGTAGCAAATTCGCTGCCATAAGCCCTTAAAATAGCGATGTGCTTTCCTCTTTTTTGAGTTAGCATTCAACGCTTTCACACCCTTGAGCAATTGACTAGAACCTCTATGGATACAGTATTCTTTCTAGCCTCGAAGATTATTTGGGCACTGATTTCGCCGGACAGTCTGATCGTCATTCTCGGGGTGTCCGCCTGGATCGCCGCTATCCTGAAATGGCAGAGAGTCTCGAGATCCTTACTCGCCAGTAGTGCCCTACTACTCTTGCTTATTGGCTTCTTTCCGGTTGGGGAATGGCTAATCGCGCCGCTAGAGAATCGCTTCACGACGAATGCAGCACTGCCAAGTGAGGCGGATGGCATAGTGGTTCTCGGCGGCGCTATCTTGCCGCGACTGTCTAATGTCTGGCAACAGCCAGAAGTTAACGGCGCCGCGGACCGACTTACAAATTTTCTCTATCTCGCTCGACTCTACCCGAATGCCCAACTCGTATTCACTGGCGGCAGTGGTGCGGTCATCGAACAGGAATTCAAAGAGGCTGAGATGGCACAGATCTTATTCGATCAGCTGGGCCTAGCAGAACGAGCTATTATCTTTGAGAGCGGGTCACGCAATACGTCCGAGAATGCTAGACACAGCAAAGATCTAGTCACTCCCGAAAATGACGAGAATTGGCTATTGGTCACATCGGCATTTCATATGCCACGATCGATGGGTGTGTTCTGTCAGGAACAGTGGACAGTGCAGCCCTATCCTGTCGATCACTATTCGCAGAAGGGAAACTTGCTACGGGTAAACTTCTCTTTCAGCGCCAATTTATCGGTGCTAAGAATCGCAATCAGGGAATGGGCCGGGCTGGTAGCTTATAGAATTAGCGGCAGAACCGATCGGCTACTACCTGGAAGAGAAAACTACTGTGCGGCCACGGACGTCGAATAGTATCCCTTCGACGCCGTAACTGACTTAAAGACTAGTTCAGGATATTACGGAGTCTGCCCCCCAAATTCTCAACTGCCTCTTCGACTCGTTGTGCACCATCCTGTATTCGACCCTCAAAAGACTCTCTTAATCCATCGAGACTGGGAAGGTCGGAGTTCAAGATAGAAGCCATCAATTCCTGCAACACAACGCGAACAGGATTCGCTGCACTGGGCGAACCGCCTTCGGCCCCAATATCTCGAATCTTGATGTCGGCAAGCTTTATCGATGCACTTACTAGTGAAGACACGAAGTTCAGCTGCGAATCTACCATTAGAAGCTCACGAATAATAATCTGCTGCCCGGACTCATCTGCCGATTCAGGATCGCTTGATGCGGCATCTCCTCCGTCAAGGTTAGCCAGACGAGTGCGGATATTATCGCTGACAATCCTCGTCTCATAGATAATTATAGGCTGCATGATGATGATCGACTCGATCTCTGCAGCATCCGTGAATACTGAATTCACATCGATGCTTATCAAGACCGAATCCAATTCAAAAGCATATTGCGATTCGAAGCCCTCGGGATTCTTAACGCGCAGTCCAGAGATACTACCCTGCCCGCTTAGCGGTGATAGTGAAACGCTATCTACGGTTACCGCCGCCCGCAAGCAGTAGAAGGAAAACCACGGGTGGTCAGAATTTTCTTGATCATTATTATCTCTGTTTTTTGGTGACTAATTAGTATTAGCCATTTATTGATAAGGTCTTCGCACCGAAAATGGCCAGCTAACTATCAAAGGGCACAGAGCTACCGATGACAGCTTCGATCCAGTCTAACTGTAGGGCTACGCTTTCGTATACTGCAACAGCCCCGTATTTCCCCTGAGTTTCCTCCGAAAAGTCGACTGCCGTTACCTCGCCAACTGTGATGCCAACTAGAAACAAGCCGTTCTCGTTTTCGAGTAACGCAGGGCCACCGCTATCACCCAAGCTCGGCATTCCCTCTAGGGGTAAGGCTTGGCTGGCAGGATCCCGAGGATCATCGAATCGTATCCTGAATCTACGATCAACATCTGTGATCCGATTCATAGCAAGACGAAGACTGCCATCATTGTATTGTCTGCCAGTTGTTCCCAAGCCGAAGT
Source organism: Gammaproteobacteria bacterium (assembly GCA_028825335.1). GTDB lineage: Bacteria > Pseudomonadota > Gammaproteobacteria > Pseudomonadales > Pseudohongiellaceae > UBA9145. The sequence goes on from JAPKAI010000031.1 coordinate 13,610, forward strand.
AGCCCCACCCGAGTAGAGTTACGATCGAGTCAGATTCCAGTTCCTCCAAATACAATGGCATCGCCTGCGGCGTAGTCGAAGCCTGCTTGAATCTCAGCAGGGCAAGATCTACATCAGCAGCATTTTTCAAATCAAATTCGGGATGAATGATGACAGCATCTATCTCCCGACTCTGACCGGCTATGAGGACGGCGAAGTCGCGACCATTTGCCAGTGTATGGCCGAGTAGCGTTTGCTCCACACAATGCGCCGCGGTTAACGCCCATTGCTGGTGAATTACTGTGGCAGCGCAAACTTTTCGATTCCCCTGCTGCTCAACGAAAAATACCGAGGGATAACTACTCTCTCTCACTTCATAGCGCGTAGGCCCAACATCGTGACGAATTATGATAGCGGAGCTAAGCGAGACGAAGGTGGTGCACAGGAGAGGTAAAACGAATCGGCGAATAATGAGTAGAGAGTGCTTATTCATCTTGATCTTCTGATTCTGCTTTGGTGCTGATTCGCCGCCTTCTTAGTGGGCGCAGATTGGGTTGGTAACTGGCTTTCTTAGTCATTCGAAACAGCTTCAACAGTTGACGCAAAACGACGGCAACGGACAAGATTGCAAACACCAAAATGCAGGCGGCCAACCATTTCTCGTGTGTCCAGCCGGAGGTATTAATAAGATCGGACAACATAATCAGAGCCTTTCTAGGGAGGCATTATAGGGTTTATCAAAATTTCGATTCGATGCCAGAAGCTAGGAAGCCCCTGATCACGTATTCAGGTGACCTGAAGCGTGCTTCTGCTCGGCGCAATTCGCCGTTAAAGCTTCCGCTCCCTGCTCGCGCCCTTACCTACATTCATCCATGTAGGCGATGGCCCTAACCCATAACAAGGGGCTTCAGATCATGCCAAAAGAGGCCTTCAGAACAGTCGCCGCTCCGCGCTGCCTCCTTTTATAAGGTAGTAAACATTACTGCAGGAAGCCCTGCTTGATCAGAGACTCCCTAGGACTCGTCTGCAAGCTCAGATACGAGTTGTTCAATATTCTCGATTCGCTCCCAAGGATCGTCCATCTCCAACAGATCTTGACGCTTTGCATTCTCTACAGGAATCAATTCCGCGAGGCGCCATCCAAGATCCCAAAGGTTGTCATAGTCGATTATCAGGTTCTTTTGCTCGACTAAGGGGTGACTCTCCAGATTTTGTAACAGTTGCGTTAGTTGAGTGAAATCATCATCGATAGGTATCATCTGTTTCCCAACGCTGTCGTTCTCGCTGAATGCAACATTTGCCGTCAATACTCCGCTCTGGGCCTGCCAGCAATCCTCGATATTGAATTTAGCACTGCCCTCTACGGTTATTCCAAGCAGTCCATTCGGCAGTTGATCCCAATCGATGATATTCACATAGGTTCCTGTGCGGTGAATGGTTTGCGGGGTTCCAGCCTGGACAGTTTCCATTCCATTCTTCAGCAGACAGATACCGAAGCCTGTCTCTGTGCGCATGCACTGCGTAACCAGATCGATGTAGCGCCGCTCGAATATTTGCATATCCAATCTACCGCCAGGGAACATAACCAATTGTAGCGGGAACAACGGTATTTCTTGGGAAGTAGTCATAGAAATACTCAAAAGCCAGAGGCCCCGGTCGGGCTGTGATCTAAGGCGCACAGTAATTTCTCATGGATTCCATCGAAGCTGCCGTTGCTCATCACTACTATATTGTCCCCTTTGATAGAGTTCTCCTCTATGAATGAGACGATCTCGTCCGTAGTAGAAAACGCATATCCTGGCACCTTACTATCGGCGACGAGTGCATTGAAATCGAGCCCCGACTTCTCTGGCTTTTGCCAGATAACCATATCTGCTTTCTGACAGGCCTCCACTAGCTGCTGCTGATAAATGCCAAGTTTCATAGTACTCGAACGAGGTTCGATTACCGCAATCAAACGCGATTCTGCAGCCTCAGATTTCAGCTTCATGTGGATGCCCTGCAGCGTGGTCATGATCGCCGTAGGATGGTGAGCGAAGTCGTCATAGACTTTTACGCCCTCCACTTCTCCCCTCAATTCCATCCGCCGCTTCACACCTTTGTATGTCTGCAAGCCCTCTACAGCTGTAGCGACATCGATCCCTACATGATGAGCCGCTGCGATGGCAGCGATGCCATTCTTCACATTATGCACACCGGTAACACCCCACTCTACGAGCGTGCGGCTCATCACTTCCCCGACAAAACCCTGACCATATTTTATTAGTTCGAATTCCGAGCCCTGCCCGTTGAGGAGTTCCGCATTCCAGAACACACCGCCATTGGCAGCCAATTTCTTGCACACCTCCTCCGGCACAGCGACACCAAACCGTTGTTTCGAGGTCCAATTGCCCATGCGTAAGACCATCTCGATTGTGCCTTCGCCGTGGGGAACGATAAGCAGCCCATTACCTGGAACCGTTCTAACCAGATGATGAAACTGTTTCTGAATTGCCTCGAGGTTGTCGAAAATATCTGCATGATCGAATTCAAGATTATTTAGGATAGCCGTTCTGGGAGCATAGTGAACGAACTTGGAACGCTTGTCGAAGAAGGCGCTATCGTACTCATCGGCTTCTACGACAAAGAATGCGGAGTCACCAATGTCAGCCGAGCGCGGCAGATTATTCGTTACACCACCGATAAGATAACCTGGCTTCATACCCGCATTCTCGAGTATCCAAGTTAGCATGGCGCTAGTGCTGGTCTTACCGTGCGTACCCGCAACTCCCAGTACCCACCTATCATGAAGCACGAACTGTGACAGCCACTGCGGACCTGACGTGTAGTTCAGACCCTCGTTCAAAACGTGCTCAACGGCTGGATTCCCACGGGAAAGCGCGTTGCCAATTATCACAAGGTCTGGCTTTGGATAGAGGTGTTCTGGCCGAAACCCCTCCATCAAATCGATACCCATCTCTTCCAATTGCGTACTCATTGGCGGATAGACATTGGCATCGCTGCCGCTAACGCGGTTTCCGAGCTGTTTAGCAATTATGGCTAGGCTACCCATGAAGGTACCGCAGATACCTAAAATATGTACGTGCATTGAGATTCTCGCGCGGCTGGGCTGGTTCATCGCAGTGCTGTTTATAGCACAAAACTTAGGTAGCATAGGAGTACTAAGCCACCACTGAATTGAATAATGACAAACAAGCCTCAAAAATTCTGGACCTTCTCCCTGGAACTGTACGATGCAGAGGGCGTGGCCGCAGCCTGCCTCGAATTGCAGGATGCCTATCAGCTAGATGTGAACTTGATTCTATTCTGTTTTTGGCACGGCAGCGCCTACGGAAAGATAGATCAGGAGTTATTGCAAAATGTCATCGAACTCTCGATCGAATGGCGCACTCACGTTGTGCAGCCATTGAGAGCCGCCCGCGCTTGGATGAAACTAAACCCCAGTCCAAGCGAGCAATTCGATAGCCTGCGGGAGAGGATAAAAGCAGACGAATTGATGGCGGAGAAATATCAGCAAGAAAAAATAGCCAGCCTAGCATCCGAATTTAATAGAGGTCGGCAATGTCTATTTGGCTTTGATGACATCGGAAAAAATATCAATAGCCTATTGCATACGGTAAAAATCGAACGGGACGAGAAGATTACTAGCAGACTAGAGATTTTGCGCAGCGCACTTGAGAAACAGGTCCTTGGCAGTCGATGATGCATGGGTTTAGATCACGAATAGCTACAGTGACGACCAAAGAGTAACTTTAATCGTCATCCGAATCGGATTCAGCCGAACCCGAAGACTTCGAAATAAAGCTAGCGGAAACTGCAAAAGCTATTGCACCTGCCAACCACAAGAAGTCATTAATTATGGAACTTCCACTGCCACCGGTAAAAGCCAAGAAAGAAAGTACCATCCAGATCAATGCAACGATCCAGCAGAGAGATTTAGAGTATCTGGCGAAGCCCGTACCTTGTGTAAGCATGACATCCTCACACAGGGATATTGTTACTATCGAGTAAAGCTAACACGCCATTGACTGCCCTGTCAGTCAAGCCTGTAGCAGCCCAAACTGTATACAGCTTGCAAAAACTACCCTGATTTAACTAGAGTTTTATCGCGTTTGCTGGTGAGGCAACACTATCGCGAATACCCCACCACAGTAACAATCGCAGCTACGCTGCCGCCTTCGATCGCGATGATCTCCATTTCCCATTAGACGAGCCATTGTTGGCAGGTTTTCCAGCTGTGTCCTGTCTGCGACGAGGCCGTTGATTGTTAGTAGGCCGCCTGCTGGGTTCGCTACTCTTGCTAGCCGGAGCCGGATTCGCTAGGGCAAATGCGTACTCTTCGCTATCTCCTCTAGGAACTGCAAACTTTATCAAACGTTCTATGTCACGCAGCTGCTTGCCCTCTTCACCGCTAACCAGAGAAATCGCCAATCCGGTAGCTCCCGCCCTGCCAGTTCGACCAATGCGATGCACATAATCCTCAGGCACATGCGGAAGGTCGAAGTTTATGACCCGTGCGAGTTGCTCAATATCGATACCGCGAGCGGCAATATCTGTCGCTACCAAGACCTGCACTCCACCCTGCTTGAAGTCATGGAGAGCTTTCGTTCGCTGCGCCTGCGACTTGTTGCCGTGGATAGCTGCAGCTTTTATGTTTTCTTTGATTAGTTTCTTAGCTAGGTTGTTTGCACCGTGCTTCGTGCGACTAAATACCAATGTCTGATCATTGCTCGCCAGCATCATTTCGATTAGCAGATTAGGCTTGCTGGCTTTGTCTACGTAATACATTTTCTGTGAAATAGCTTCGACTGTAGAGTTCCTAGGAGCGACATCGATCTCTACAGGCTTGTCGCAGATCGTCTTCGCTAGGACTCGGATGTCATCTGAAAATGTCGCAGAGAACATCAGATTCTGTCGCTTTTTCGGAAGCAGCGCCATTATTTTCTTAATATCGCGAATAAAACCCATATCCAGCATTCGATCCGCCTCATCGAGAATCAGCACTTCGACATCTCGGAAGTCGATGCACTTCTGCTGATACAGATCCAATAATCTACCAGGCGTAGCAACTAGGATGTCGAGCCCACGATTCAGTGTCTTCTTCTGCGGATTAATATTTACTCCACCGAAGACTACGCCATATCTCAAATTCTCTTGCGCGCCATAGGTTTGGATGCTGTCTTCAATTTGAGCCGCTAATTCTCGAGTCGGTGTCAGGATCAGGGCACGAAAGCTATTTCTAGTTCGATTGGGACGTCCGCTTATCAATTGCAACAAGGGCAATGTGAATCCGGCTGTTTTCCCCGTGCCAGTTTGTGCCGCAGCCATCACATCACGTCCCGCTAGAATCTCTGGGATAGCTCGTTCTTGAATTGGTGTTGGCGATGTGTAGCCAGTTTGTTGCACAGCTTGCAACAGTGTGTCGGATAGTCCGAGTGCGTTAAATGTCATTCAAATTCTCTTATGTAGTAAGTATGCCGAAGCATTGTGTTTGTTCGAAACGAAAACGCATTGCCTACTCCACAGTAGGAGGAAGCTCGATGGTTTCTCGTTATGATTTTCCGAACTTTAAACTTTTTTAATCAGTTCTATTGCACGGATGTGCATTCGATAGCTAGTTCGTAGTTACTCGCGACTTAACTGCGAGTAGCCAGAATCGAGGTGGCGACTTGGTATTCGAGCCGGATCAAAAATCGATTCGCTGAATAGAAGCCTGCAGACTGCGATTTAGGCGCAGTAACGTGACCTTATCTAAGTATGATGCACCGTCTAGATATTGCTGAAACAGGCGTTAGCGCTGAAGAGCCATGTCTAAACGTGGCGGCACCTTAGCATAAAATCGAGGAGGAGTATCGTTTTTTATTGTTAATTCAGGGGGTTGAGGGGGTGCCGACTGAGAGCACAGACCGCTGCCATATCGCTAAACGCAATCGTAGCGCTCCTATCTAGTAGAGAAAGAATCCGCCATCGATCAGTAGGCTATCACCGGTGTGATAACTGCTGGCATCGCTCATCAAATAGGCTGCAATTCCCTCAAAGTCCGACCTATCGCCCCAGCGACGCACAGGAATCCGTGGCAATATTGCATTCGCAAATTTCTCATTGGCGTAATTATCTTCGGTCATTGCGGTTTCTATGTGACCCGGCAGTATCGAGTTGGCAGTTACTCCCCAACGCGCGTATTCGACGGCCAATCCCTGCATCATTGAGATTACGGCTCCCTTACTCGCCCCATAGGCTTCCACCCTCGCCATGCCCATCAACGCGCCTAAAGAAGAGGTCGCAATGAGACGACCACCAGGGTCACCGGCTTCGGCACGCTGTTTCATATGCTTAGCAGCACAGCGAAGCGTGTAGAACAGTCCGTCTAGATTCACATCCATAACATGACGCCAATCTTCGGTAGAGAATTCTTCGAAACGCCCTGATTTGGCGACCCCTGAATTAGCGAAACAACCGTCCACTCGTCCAAATACCTCTAGCGTCTCAGCGAAAGATTCCTCAACTGACGCCTCAACCGACACATCACAGCGTATAGCATGAACCTTAGTACCGTAGTCACCGAGCCGCTCAACTACAGCCGCGTTCTTCTCGGGATTACGGCCCCAGATGCAAACATCTGCACCCTGCTTCGCAACACCTTCAGCAAAACCTAGACCGATGCCGCCATTACCGCCGGTAATTAGAGCCACCTTGCCAGTTAGATCGAATAAATTTTTAGCCATTGTTTTGTTCTCTTAAGTTCTTGGGCTTGAGTTCTTAGCCTTGTGTACCCTGCCAGCGCTTAACTAGACCAGGATCTATGTCAAAAAGATCTAGCACTCGGCCTACATGATGATCCACAAGATCATCAACCGACCGCGGTTTTATATAGTGCGCCGGCATTGGAGGCGCCATGATTGCGCCATTCTGGCTCGCTCGGAGGAGTAGTTCGCAGTGTCCCGTGTGCAAGGGTGTTTCTCTTGGCACTAAAACCAGCCGTCTTCTCTCTTTCAACATCACATCAGCGGCACGCACCATAAGAGAGTCTGCATAACAATTCGCAACTGCTGACAGTGTCTTTATTGAGCAGGGAGCAATGATCATTCCGTCTGAGCGAAATGAACCACTAGCAATCGTGGCGCCTATATCTTTGTTCGAATGCACATGATCGGCCATCGCCTGCACATCCTTGGACGAGAATTCGGTTTCCACAGCGATGTTTAGCTTGGCAGAATCCGACATAATCAGGTGCGTCTCAATACCTGACTCCTGCTGCAAGACTTGAAGCAGCCGTATCCCATAGATAACGCCGCTGGCTCCAGACATTCCAATTATCAATCGCACGAGCTTCACCTGTTCCGAATCGGGCCTCGAATGTTGCATCAATCTATGAGAGCTGGCAAGCAATTGAAGTACTATCTCACAGCTTGTAAACTGCCTCTTCCTAGTACACCGGCAACTACTGGCGTCTGAACCGAAACTAATAAGCGAACACATTCTATGAGCAAAGCTAACCTTTTCTATGCCCAGTCCGGCGGAGTCACCTCCGTTATCAACGCTAGCGCCTGCGGCGTCATCGAGACTGCCCGCAAAAACAAAGACAAGATAGGAAAGGTATATGCAGGACTTAACGGCATCGTTGGCGCTCTGCGAGAAGACCTCATCGACACCAGCAAAGAGTCTAAGCAGGCGATTGCTGCACTTCGCTCAACCCCTGCCGGCGCATTTGGTTCTTGCCGCTACAAACTGAAATCCTATGCCGAGAACAAGCGAGAATACGAACGTCTTATGGAGGTGTTTGTAGCCCACAATATTCGCTACTTCCTGTACAACGGCGGCGGCGATTCGCAGGACACTGCCAACAAGATATCTCAGCTCAGCCTTGAGAAGGGCTATCCAATTACCTGCATCGGTATACCGAAGACCGTCGATAACGATTTGCCACTAACAGACAACTCTCCTGGTTTCGGATCGGTGGCGAAATACGTCGCCGTTTCTATCCGCGAGGCGGGACTGGATGTTGCTTCAATGTGCGATTCATCCACTAAGGTCTTCGTCATGGAAGTGATGGGTCGTCATGCCGGCTGGATCGCAGGTGCCGCCGGTTTAGCTACAGAAGCCGAAGGCGACGCGCCACATATAATTCTTTTCCCAGAGATCGCATTCAACAAAGAAAAGTTCATACGCAAAGTAAAATCCTGTGTAAAAAAATACGGCTACTGCGCCATCGTAGTTTCAGAGGGTGCGCAGAACAAGGATGGATCGTTCCTAGCTGACGCTGGCGGCAAGGATGCTTTTGGACACGCACAACTCGGCGGAGTCGCACCCTTCATCGCAAAGATGATTAAGGATGAGCTTGGCTACAAATACCACTGGGCGGTAGCCGATTATCTGCAGCGCGCAGCGAGACACATCGCCTCTTCAACCGATGTGGATCAAGCCTATGCCGTTGGCGAGGCGGCCGTCGAGTTCGCATTGGCCGGCAAGAATGCTGTAATGGCGGCGATCGTTCGCAGCAAGGGAAAGAAGTATAACTGGCGCATCGGTGAGGCAAAGCTTTCTGATGTTGCCAACGTCGAGAAGAAGATGCCCAGAAACTATATAAGTCGTGACGGCTTTCATATTACTGATGCCGCACGTGAATACCTCTCGCCATTGATTCAAGGCGAGGACTACCCCGAGTACAAGAACGGCCTCCCTCAGTATGCAAGATTGAAGAAGCAGCTGGAAAAGAAGAAGTTACGAAAGTGGAAAGCGGGCTAGGACAGCTCGCGAGCAGAAGGGCTAACTTAGGGGGCGAGCCTATCGATGCACCAACTCGCATCTTCCTGTAGAAGATAACGAAAGCGGTCATGTAGGCGATTCGCCCCACCCTGCCAGAATTCGATTTCCTTCGGCTCGACCCGATAGCCTCCCCAGAAGTCCGGAAGCGGGATCTCACCGTTACTAAACTTTTGTTTCAGAGACTCGAATTGATTTAACAGAAATGACCGCGACGTCAGGACACGACTCTGCTGCGAGGCTATTGCAGCAATCTGACTTTCCTTAGGCCGGCTCGCAAAGTACTTGAGTGACTCTGCCGCACTCATTTTGACAGCCTCACCACAGACCTTTACCTGTCGATCGATGTTATGCCAAGGGAAATGCAGGCTTATCTTGGAGTTTGTATCAAGCTCATCTGCCTTACGGCTACCGTAGTTCGTATAAAAAACAAAGCCGCTGTCATCGAAGCTTTTGAGCAGTACGATACGCTGGCTAGGCTGGCCGTCGGCCGAAACAGTAGCAATAGTCATTGCAGTGGGGTCGCTAATCTCTAGCTCGATAGCTTGCTGCATCCATAGAGAAAACTGATCAAACGGATCTGCAGCAAGCTCATCGCGACTTAGGCCGCCGTGCAAGTACTCGCGGCGCAGTGATTCAAGATCCATATTGCAGTCCAAGCGTTGCTTCCAGCCCAAAGGCTAGTAATAAAATGTAAAGGCTTGCGATGTTAGGGAGGCTACCTAATGAAATCACCGAAGTCCCAGAGCTGCTGACGCGGCGAACCCGTGACGTAATAATAAGTTCCGTGACCGTGTTTCTCATTAGCAAAGAATCTACCAACGTACTTTTGTCCACCGGGCCAGCGATAGGTACCCTCCCCATGATAGAAATCGTCGAGGAAAGTACCGGAATAGTTTTCAACATTCTCTTTCATCCAAAACTCGCTATGCTCGTTCTCGCGCCACTCGGCTAATCCGATGAAATAAGAACCCTGACCATTTCGTTCGTCGTCTCGCCACTGACCGATATACAGCTTCCCATTTCCGTTCCAATAAGTACCGCGACCGGAGCGAATACCCCTATCAAAATTGCCGTCATAGATAGACCTGGCATTGAAAGAGATAGGTATCTCGAGACGACCCCTGCCGTGGAACTCGCCGTCTCTGAAATTTCCGAGATACTCGCCCTTACCCCATTGGGTGGTGAGTTCCAGCCTCCCTCTACCCTGAGCGCAATCGCCAAGAACGCATTCTTCGGCTGTCACCTCGGCTAGAGATTGTGCAGTGATAGAGATCGAAGACAGCGAAAAAACTAGGCCTGCTGCCAGTTGGATAAACGTGAATCGTCTTAGTTTCATAGGAATGACACTCGTTATGTTTCAACTTATGCTTCAACTCTCAGAAACATGCTCGGCCTACAATTATAACGCTCCGCTGGCTGTGCTCAAGTATTAACCCAGAGGCGCGAATCTAGGGCTATACAACTCTGCGAAGCACATTAAGAGGACTCGTACTCACCACCTCTCGGGTTGAATTCATGCCCAAACCAGCGATAAGTACTGTGCCGATTAGCGGTCCAGCTATCCATACCCAGTAGTGAAAATTAAACTCCTGCTCAAAAACCTGTTCCTGGAGATAGTAGAGACTTGCCTCCGCTCCAACGGTAGCGATGATGCCCGCTAAAGCACCAATACTCGCAAATTCTATCAATAGGCTACTAAGAATAAGTCTCTTCCCGGCACCTAATGTGCGCAGTATCGCGTTTTCATGGAAACGCTCATCGAGTGTTGCGTTAACACAAGCTAACAACACGAGGGCACCACATACAAGCACTAGCACCGAGATCAATTCAATAGCCGAAGTTACCTGAGCAATAATATTCTGTATCTGCTCAATTAATGCATCTATCTCAATAACAACCATCGTAGGAAAGAGTCGAACCAAATCGTTGAGCAGTATTTTTTGATCTCGGTCCATCAATGCCGTCGACAGGAACGTCGCACCTAGGTGATTGATGGTTCCAGGTGAAAATATGATAAAGAAGTTTGGTTGCATATTGTCCCAGCGCACGCTACGAAAACTGCTTACTTCGGCAAAGACAGTCTGCTGATTGATTTCGAACTCAACTCGATCGCCGATTTCTATATCTAGCCAGCCGGCATACTCATCTTCGATAGACACATAGCCAGCATCGACAGCCTCTGGCCACCAAGCTCCGTCGGTAACTAGGTTGTCCGGAGGCAAGTCATCGGCCCAGGTAACTTGGCGACGTCCTAGCCGGCCTCGAACCTGCCCTTCTTCTGGCTCTCCTGCCTCTGCACTGGTTTCTTCGCTATTTCCTGTAGCAGCATCGAGCTCTCTGCGCGCCTGATCGTAACGGCTGCCTTCTTCCTCTTCGGATTGAACGCCCTCGGTAATGCTACTGCGCTCCTCATCCGCATCGAGCTCTTCTTCCGGCTCAGGTATCTCTCCATTTACCGAAATGACTCTAGCGCTAATTAGAGGATAGAACGCATTGCGCTCGACACCGTTCTCGGCGAAGAAACTCTCGATCCCATCGATCTGGGATTCGGTAATGTTCATCATAAAATGGTTTGGCGTATTCTCGGGAAGCTGTGCCTGCCAATCATCAATCAGATCTGTGCGCAGCAAGGTCAGAATCAGCAACGACATGATCGTCACGGAAAACACCATCACCTGCAGTACATTCTGTTTGCGTCGTCGCCGCGCCGCTGTCATAGCTAGCTTCCAGGCACTGCCTGCCTTCATGCCAACCGATCCACTTGAGCGCAGCAATAGGTATGAGACTGCCGAGAGGAACAGCACGATACCTGCAACCGCAGTCACTAATACCGTCGTGAGTACCAGAGACTGGCTATACCAATACACAAGAAAAATAGTGCCACCAATACCGAAGACATAGGGCACGTTGGCACCGAATTTCTGTTGATCGAGATCTTTGCGCAATACGCGCAGCGGTGGCGTAGCGCGTAGAGCGAGCAGAGGCGGAAGCGCGAATGAGAGCAAACATATAACAGCTGTTAGCGAACCAATAACGAAGGGCTCGAACCCGGCCGCGGGAAGGTCTACCGTGATGACTGCCTGCAGAAGGCGCAGAATCACATGATGTACTAACCAGCCGAGGACGCAACCCACCACGATTGAAATGAAAGCCAGAACCGATTGAATAGCCAGATAGATAACCCCAATCTCGTTTGAGGTGCAGCCAAATGTTTTTAAGATCGCCACGTAATCATAGTGGCGCTCGCTATAACGCTTGGCGGTCAACGCAATCGCTACGCCGGCTAGAAGTACGGCAAAAAGCGACCCTAATAACAGGAAGCTCTCAGCCCTGTTTAGTGCGTCGCTAATTTCCTCACTCTCGTCGCGAACATCCCGTATTCGATATTCGCCCTCGTATTCCTCTCCGATCCACTGTGTAAATGATTCCAATGCTTCTAACTCTTCACCGGCGAATAGATAGCGATAACTAACACGGCTACCGAGCTGCACAACGTTGGTCTGAGCCACATCATCCATGCTTAACATGAGTCGTGGACCCGCGCTGTCCATCATGCCACCCTGCTGTCGATCCGGTTCCGCAATAATAATCTTACTAACGATAAATTCTGCCTCGCCAACAAACACTGAGCCACCCACATCGATGCCTAGGGCGGGCAACGCCCTAGATTCTAGCCACACTTCGCCGGCCGATGGACCACTCTGGATAGGATATCCGCGCATAAAAGGCTGATCGGCGACGATCACTTCTCCACGCAGCGGATAGGTATCGCTCACAGCTTTTGCTGAGACCAACATATTGCCGGACTCGGAGAAGGCCATGGAGGTAAACGATAGAGTTCGCGCAGTGCGCAGGCCCTGAGATTCGGCCTGGCTTAAAATTTCTTCCGGTGGCTGACTACTGCTACCCAATACTCTGTCTGCCGCGAGCATGTTGGCAGATTCGAGCAGCAAGGCTTTCTCCAATCGGTCGGTGAAGAGCGCTATGCCGGTTACTGAAGTTACCGCCATAACTAAGGCGATAAACAAGAGGCGAATCTCGCCGCCCCGCCAGTCACGCCACAGCAATCGCAAGGCCAGTCCGAAGAGAGTCGAGAATGTTTTGTTACCACCGCTTTCTGCTGTCACCGCGTTAGACACTCGCCACTTCCTCGTTTCTAGCACTGGTTTTCTCATTGCTTACCGTCTCACCTGCGACCAGCCTCACAATGCGATCACACTTCTGCGCGAGCCGCTCGTCATGAGTTACGAGAATCAAAGTAGTGGAGAATTCGCGATTGAGATCAAAAAGGAGTTCTACGATCTTCGTACCGGTCGCCGTATCGAGGTTTCCCGTGGGCTCATCGGCAAATAATATTCGCGCCTCGGTGGCAAATGCGCGGGCGATAGCTACGCGTTGCTGCTCGCCCCCGGAGAGTTGATTTGGATAGTGGTGTCCACGCTCGTCTAATCCCACTCTGGCTAATAGACGCTTGGCCTTCTCATTCGCCTGTGAATCACCCTTCAGTTCTATGGGCAACATCACGTTCTCTAACGCGGTAAGACTGGGCAAAAGCTGGAAAGATTGAAAGACGAATCCGACGAGTTTGCCCCGCAATACGGCGCGCTGCTCCTCATCCATAGCATTGAGACTCTGTCCGCTCAATACAACATCGCCAGAAGTTGCTGTGTCTAGACCGGCCATCAGGCCAAGCAGCGTAGACTTGCCGGATCCTGAAGCGCCTACGATTGCTACGGCTTCTCCAGTATCAATATCTAGGCTGACTGATTTCAGGATGGTCAGCAGACCCTCGCTGGTATCTACACTCTTACATAGGTTTTCGATTCGAATCATGTACTCAGGGTCTCTTAGCGCTTTGTGTCAGACAGCGATTATAGTCCAATTTGGCGGGCCAGTATGGATTGCAATAGGCATTCGTCTCTATAGAATACACTCTCAACCGGATCACTTGCGTTCTCAATGGTAACTACGCAAGTGATACAGTACTGGTTTACCATATTATTCCACCACAGTTGCTTTTGATGCGATGAGACTCCTTTTAATTCGACCATGCGTTTAACTCGACTATGCATTTTCTGCCTTAGCTGCTCGATCTATTTTAGCAGCTGGGCCGCAGATGAAAATCTGACCCTCCTTGTCTATGGCGACAGCCTTAGCGCGTCCTATGGCATCGAGCAGGAGCAGGGCTGGGTCAATCTCTTGAAGATTAAACTGCTCTCGGAGGAATTTCCGGTAGATGTAGTCAATGGCAGCGTGAGCGGCGAAACCACCACCGGCGGCTTAGCGCGACTGCCTGCGATGCTAGACAGTTATCAACCGGAATTTTTGATACTTGAGTTGGGCGGCAACGATGGCCTACGTGGCTTACCGTTGGACCTCATGCGCGAGAATCTCGCATCGATGATTGATCTTGCAAAGGCGAACGGCGCTGAGGTTATTCTTACCGGCATTCAGATTCCACCAAACTATGGACCACGCTATACCGCTCCCTTCTTTGAGACCTACTCGGCTCTCGCCGAGCAAAAATCGCTTGCTCTAGTGCCGTTCTTGATTGAGGGCATTCCACTGCAGCCTGAGCTAATGCAGAACGATGGTATTCATCCGCGCGCGGAGGCTCAGTCGATGATCCTCGACAATGTATGGCCAATACTC
>JAPKAI010000116.1 GCA_028825335.1 Gammaproteobacteria bacterium
CGGAAGTAAGCATAGACTGACTAATCCCAGCAATAATCCTATAGAGATTATCGAGATTCAATTTGGTGAGTATCTTGGTGAGGACGATATCGTCCGCTTCGAAGACCTCTATAACAGGGTCTGAAAGCAGATCTAACTAGTACAAGCCCGATGTTGATTCGCAAGTAGTGACTTGTAGTATTCGCAGCCAAAGACAGAAGCCGAACAAATGACCAAAGAAATAAACTGTTTCAAGGCCTACGACGTCAGAGGGCGCGTTCCCGATCAACTAGATAGCGATATAGCCTATCGAATAGGCCGTGCCTACGTTGAGTTCTTAAAACCGAAGCAAGTTGTGGTGGGTTATGATATTCGCCTGAGCAGTCAGGAGCTTTGTGCCGCCTTAAGCAGAGGGATAATGGAGTCGGGTGTAGACGTTATCAATATCGGTCAATGTGGTACCGAAGAAGTGTACTTCGCAACCAGCCATCTAAACGTAGATGGAGGTATCGTCGTTACGGCCAGCCACAATCCTGCTGATTACAACGGCATGAAATTCGTTCGTGAATTGTCTAAGCCCATTAGCGGCGATACAGGCCTAAAGGAAATTAAGCGCCTCGCTCAGAACGAAGAATTCACGTTCGCAAGCGAGCCTGGGTCGATCAGTTTTCAGGACACGCAGCCCGCCTATATAGAGTACTTACTTAATTACATCGATGCGAAGAGTCAGCGCAAGATGAAGATAGTCTGCAATGCAGGAAATGGAGGAGCCGGGCCAACGATCGATGCTATCGAGAAATTCCTGCCTTTTCAATTCGCTAAAGTACATCACGAGGCCGATGGGTCATTCCCCAACGGCGTACCAAATCCTCTCTTGGAGGAGAATCGAAGCTCTACCATTGATGTCATACTCTCGGAGAAGGCAGACCTGGGTATCGCCTGGGATGGTGATTTCGATCGCTGCTTCTTCTTCGATGAGAACGGTCGTTTCATAGAGGGTTATTATATTGTGGGTCTTCTCGCACAGATTTTTCTAGAGGCTGAGCCAGGCGGTAAGATTGTTCACGATCCCCGACTGACCTGGAATACGATACAGATTGTAGAAGAGTTTTATGGTGAGGCAGTTATGTGCAAGACAGGCCACGCCTTCATCAAGGAGCGGATGCGCGAAGAGGATGCCGTATACGGTGGCGAGATGAGTGCCCACCACTACTTCCGGGATTTCTTCTACTGCGATAGTGGCATGGTCCCCTGGCTGTTGGTTGCCGGCTTGATGTCTAAGACTGGTAAGAAGCTATCTGAGCTTGTGGATGAAAGAATGCTCGCCTTTCCAGTCAGTGGCGAGATCAATAAGCGTATCGAAGATCCTGAGGCCCTACTTAAGAAAATAGAGTTAAGCTATTCCAGTACCTGCGAAAGCATGGATCAGACAGATGGTTTGAGCATGAGCTTCGAGAATTGGCGATTCAATATTCGCATGTCGAACACGGAGCCATTGGTTAGGTTGAACGTTGAGTCGCGTGGGGATGACGCACTCATGAAGGAAAAGACGGAAGAGCTTCTAGCATTCATGGACTGAGCTAAGAGTTGCAACTTAAAACTAAAATCTTGGAGGTGATGGGTTGAGAAGAATTTTGCTATTTGGTAATTCAGGCTCAGGAAAATCTACACTCGCCTCCCATCTCTCAAGCGCCACCATGGCGCATCTGGATCTTGACTCACTCGCATGGCTGCGGTCAGCCGCCGCAGCGCATGTCGCTGACCGAATCCAGAGTCTTGATTGAAGAATTTACTGCGAACAATGAATCCTGGATGGTCGAGGGTGAACTTCACCCTCTCCGCCAATATCAGTCTCCAAAGCCCTTGTTAACTCTCGTTTCTTGAGAAGCCGATGAGGAGCTAAATCGAAATTTTTCTTAGTCATTTGTCGCTTATTAAAAAGAGGTTACATCTCACACGAGCTGCGGCACTGCATCGAGCGGGAGAGTCGCTATCTGCTTCTAGTGAAATGGGAAACTCTCGAGGATCATACTGAGGGTTTTAGAGGGTCCGAAGAATATCAGCAATGGCGATTCCTGCTACACCACTTCTACGACCCATTCCCCGCCGTAGAACACTATTCATTGGTAGAGTTATCTCAATCTGAGCGAATGCTCAGCGTCAGTCCTTTCTCCAGTGCTGAGCTTTTTGGATTAGACCTTGCGTTGATTCGTCGAGGAGTTCTTGGTTTGTGTCTGCAGACATGGCCGCAAAGACCTTTGTAGATAGCTTCTTTCCTAGCTCGACTCCCCATTGATCGAAGGCATTGATGTTCCAAAGTACGCTGAGAGCGTAGACCTTGTGCTCGAAGAGGGCGAGCAGCATACCCAGGTTGTAGGGGTTTAACTCCTCAAGCAGCAGCGTGTTGCTGGGTTTGTTGCCTGCCACGACCTTGTGGATCGAATCGGCATCTAGCTTTCCTTCCATCAATGCGAGGCTCTGACTAAAACAGCTGGCCAATAGGTGCTGGTGCGCCTCAGCGCTGCCTTGGACATCGCTATTGGCGGCCGCTATGAAATCTACGGGAACAAATTCAGTGCCCTGATGCAGGAGCTGAAAGTAGGAGTGTTGTCCGTTGGTGCCGGCTGTGCCCCAGATGATGTCGCCAGTATTGTGTTCGATCGGCGCGCCTTGCTTGTCCACGCTCTTGCCAAGACTCTCCATACACAGCTGCTGCAGGAAAGAAGGCAGTAGATTTAGGCGTTGGCTATAAGGCACCACAGCGGTGCTATGCGCGTCGAAGTATTCTCGGTACCAAAAGTTAAGCAGAGCGAGAATGACAGGTAAATTCTTGTCGAGCGGCGCCGTTCTAAAATGCTCATCCATGGAATGCGCCCCGGCAAGCAACTGCCGAAAACCGTCCATGCCCAATGCGAGCGCAATGGGTAAGCCAATTGCCGACCATAAGGAGAAACGGCCGCCAACCCAGTCCCAGAGTGGATACAAATTCTGCTCTTCGATGCCGAATTCCGTGGCCGCACTTAGGTTAGTAGTTATGGCGACGAAGTGTTTAGCCGTAGCGGTTGCATCGGTCTGTTCCAGCAGCCAATCACGGGCTGCCTCGGCGTTCTTCAGTGTCTCGAGTGTAGAAAAAGACTTGGAGGCTATGACGAATAGGGTAGTCTCGGCCTGCAGGTCTTTGAGAGTGTTCTGTAGGTGCGAGGGGTCGATATTTGACACGAAATGTACACTGAGCTTGCGAGTCGCTAAGTGGCGCAGTGCATCACAGACCATCGCGGGGCCAAGATCTGAGCCCCCAATACCAAGATGGACGATGTCGGTAATTACCCTGCCGCTGTAACCCGTCCATTTCCCGCCATGCAGTTCGGCCACTAGCGATTCCATTCTCTCGAGGGAAGCATTGACTTCAGGAGTTTTGGTTCTTTCCCGGGGGGCCCGCAGAGCAACGTGCATCGCCGCTCTTTGCTCGGTAGTGTTAATTCCTTCGCCGCGAAACATCGCATCGATCGCAGAGGGCAGCTGACTCTGCTGCGCCAGATCGAGTAGTAGAGAAACCGTTTCTGACTTTATAAAGTTTTTGGAATAATCGAGTAGGAGCCCCTCGTGACTTAGTGAATATTCCTGAAAGCGATTTTTTTCGAAGCCAAATAATTCACTTAGACGAAATTCTTTACGTCTAAATTCTTCGCTGTGTTTCTGTAAAGCCAGCCTGGCTGCTTTATTACTTGAGCCATTCATGTGGAGCTTACTCTTGAGCTGCTTGATAATTCTGCTCGGGTTTGGGTTTCGGTTTTCTAAACAGAGCCATGGCGCCATCATTCTTCGCGATGTTGTAGATATCAACGAAGGGTCGGTAGTGCTGTACGACTATATTGTTGCTGTAGTCGGTTTCACCAAAATTTTCGGGAATTCTTTCCTTCGGGTAGTATGCGGTGCCAAACATGTAGTCCATGAAATTAAATTCGCCAGAGAAATTCTTATCGATCGCCTCGGGATGGTTGGAGTGATGCCAGCGGTGGAACTTAGGGTTGCTTACAAAGTAGCCTAACCAATGTGCATCTTTGATATTGCCGTGACCATAACGGCCCCAAAAGTCTCTGAATGAGATGTATAGAAAAACCAGAGCGGGATCCGGCTGAAAATAAGTTACTAGCATTAGATAGGGGGCAGCAAAAAGTGCCTTGTCGATAACATGAAAACGGCTTGTCGAGAATGAATCGAGAGTCAACGAGCTGTGGTGAACGCGATGAAACTGCCAGAGCAGAGGAATCTTATGCGAATAGTAATGGGCCACATAAAAAGTGATATGCCCCATAAGGAGGAGGGCGAAAAAACTCCATCCCCAGTGTGCGTTTGCTAATGAGCCTTGCAGATAGGCTCCTTGGCTGGCATGTCGCTGTGCATACACGACGAGCCAGGCGACGAAGGCTGCATTTACCATGCTATGCAGATGTAAGCGATGATAGGTATGTATCAGGTCATTGATCATGCCCGATCTGACAAAAGGCTGTTTGTTCAGGGGAAATAGCCGTTCGACGATTGGAATAATCCAGATCCAGCCGTAGAGCGAGAGCATTTGCAGCCATTCTTGGGTAACGGGAGTCAGCATGCTTGAGTTCTAGCTTATCTCTAGAGTAGTAATTAGCTGCCTAATTCAGGGCCTCGAGGAGCGATACAAACCTGAATACCGGGCGATTTTGACTCAGCTACTTTAGCAAATATCGTGCTAAGTTAGTATGCTTCATTTCCTGCTACATGAGCCGATTGTAAGCGCTATGAAGAGTACTAATTTCGGATACATTCCTGCACTCGACCATCTGCGCGGCTTCGCCGCGGTGCTGGTGTTGTTCTTCCACAGCTCGCACTATATTTCTCATAAGCTGATCTACGGGACGCCCTACGATCCGGCCAATTGGGCCAGAGCAGGAAATCCATTCTCTGCTCTGGCAATCGAGGGGCATACAGCGGTTTCTCTTTTCTTTTTGCTAAGTGGATTTGTATTTACTGTGGGCTCTCTGCAGAAAAAACTGAACTACCTAGGCTTCTACCGCAATCGATTCCTGCGAACCTATCCCTTGTTTCTGTTTTTTCTAATCCTTGGTATAGCATTCAACACTGAAAATTTTAGTATCGTCGCCTTGCTGCAATCTGTGTTCTTCTTGGCGAATAACGATACCGCGATCAACGGTGGTGCGTTTACATTTGTGTTTTGGTCTATCGCGGTGGAGTGGCATTTCTATTTGTTGTTCCCATTGTTATTAGTCTGCGTGCAGAAGTGGGGCTGGAAGGTATTGCTTACGCTTATACTCGCGCTCCTTGTCGTGCGCACCGGTGCATATTTTGCTGGTGCTGACATGCGAGTGCTGAGCTATTGGACTATTGTTGGCCGTCTCGATCAATTTCTATTAGGCATGCTCACAGGTATTTACTATCGGACTTATTTTGTGGCGGGCAAGCGCTTGGATTATGTCGCGATAGGAGGCGCAGGCTTGGTACTAATGCTGCTATTTGGCTTTAACCAGTTGGGCGGCGGTGGGGTTAACAACCATCTTTGGATATTCTGGCCAACGCTGGAGGCAATGGCTTGGGCGATCTTCCTGATCGGGTATCTGTCGATCGCACGACATTTTTATCGGCTAGTAGGTAAAGCCTTAGTGGCGGTAGGCACGATTAGCTATTCCATCTACATGGGGCATTATCTTGTATTGGACTATTTTCTACGCCACGACTGGGATAGTTTTCTACGCTTAGACAACCCCCTGGGGACTGGAGTCCTGAATACCCTGGTGCTGATACTCCCTCTAGTCCTGCTGCTTGCAGCGACTACGTATTTCTGCGTGGAGCGCCCATTTCTGTTGCGCCGGCGCAGTTATATGCGGGCGGCGGAGTCCGTGGCTCAGGGGCCTGAAATATCAGCGAACTGAACTATTGAAGCTGTGCCGCTTTTTATGTAATATGCGCGACCTGAAAGCGAAGTAAATGAATATGCCGCTATAGCTCAGCCGTGGTAGAGCAGCTGACTTGTAATCAGCAGGTCCCGAGTTCGACTCTTGGTGGCGGCACCATTATACGTAGCCTGTAGAGCATTCGCCTTACAGCCCCCCCCCATAAATCAACTTGCTACCTCCTCTACAGCCCCCATTTACTTGGGGCTGCGATTTCCGTCTTTGGTGAAGGTGCAGAAACCCTAACAGCGATAGCGACTGATGCGGCGGTAACGTCAATGCAGCCAATGCGACTAGAGCGATTACGGTTGATACTATAGCGTGCGCTGCAACTACATTTGGTTTTTACACAGCTGCTGATGGGGTAACTCTATATACTGAAACTGTGCGTCCAGCTTCCGGATCTACAGCAATTACCAGTGTGGCTTCAATAACTAAGAATGTAGATTCTGAAGTCCAGTCATCTGTATTCGCTATAGTTAAAAATAGCAGTAATGTCATTGTAGGAGGCCACAATCAGCTGTTTTTTCACTGGAGATAGCATTTTCCCTACCCTGAGTAAGATTTACCTCAGTCGCGTTGAAGATAGTGACTTTTACTGGCGGCACCACTTCTGTGCATGGCTATTCTC